>JAAWIE010000131.1 GCA_022796195.1 Lawsonibacter sp.
CGTTTACGGCGGTGGCCCGCCACGATCTCATAGCCGCCCTTCTCGCGGGGCCGGACAATGGCCGGGGTCAGCACACCATACTCTTTCACGCTCTCCGTGGTCTCCTTCATGGCTTCATCATCCCTCACTTTGAACGGGTGGTGTTGGGGCTGTTCAAAATTTCTCACCTCCTGAGAATGAAAAAACGGGCATCTTCCGATGTCCGTTTTCCTGTCTTGTATGAAGTTTTGGGCTGATATAGGGGGCAAGTTTGTTGGTTGGTCACATCACGACAGCCCACGCTTGCCTTATCCTTGACGCTCCAAAATCCTATATCTTCCCTCGATTTTTCCCTTGCCAGCCCCCACGAAGCCCTTAAAAGGGGGCAGGACCGGATAACAGGGATTGAGTTATTGACTTGCTTAAATCCTTGTGTTTTCAATGGGTTCGGGGGATTTAATAACATCCTATAAAAGTTCCTGATGGCTGACAATATATTGGGGTTCAAACTGTGTTTTATCAGATTAGCGCTTTTATACATCACTTCGTAAGGGGGAAATGACATGGTTTGGACAGACGGCGCTGCGGGCATCCCCTTATCCCAAGAGCTGTGGAATCATCTGATCGCGCAAATCCCCCCTGTGGAGAAGCTGGATCTGGCTGCGGTATCCGGGGCCATTTCCGGAGTGGAGCGCGGCACTGAGAGAGACCTGAGGGTTTCCCTTCTCCAGATGCTGCAGGAGAAAGGGCTGGAGCTGCCCCGGCAGCAACAAGAGCGTTTGGAAAGCGGCTGGGCTGTCCTGTGTGCTCTGGGAGGGCTGGTGCTGACCCGCACTGACCGCCTGCTGCGCTATTCCGATCTGGCGGCCGCCATGAATCTGGAGGCAATTCGGGGGGAGCTGGGCGCTTTTGACGACCGTCTCCACCAGCTGGCCCGCCCCTATCCGGGACAGATCGACTGTGCAGAAAATATCCGCCGGCTGACCGATGGCTCTGACATGACCTGCGACAGAGGGCGCTTCGCCTTTGGCTACGACAAGGCCCCTCGCGTCCAGGATGCCATCTGCGTCCGGGCCACGCCTCAGACCCACGGAGGTGTGCGGGACGTGTTCTCCTTTGCCCGGAAGCAAATCGAGGCCGACATTGGGGAGGGTGAGCCTTTTATGGCCCGCACGGAGCTGGCTTTGTCCGCTCTGGCCGACCTGGCTCATATCAGCGAACGGCGGGCCTTCCGCCTCAACGACACCCACCTCTCCTACGGCCTGCCCATGAACCTGGTGTTGGGGGGCGTAGGGATCAACCACGGCTTCCCGGTGGTGCAATCCACACAGGCCGCGCTGGTGGCGGAGCTGAAGCTGCTGACCCTGCCGGCTCCTCTGCTCCGGGTGGAGGGGGAGAGCACCGCCTATCTCTCCCTGTGCAAGACGCTGAAGGCCATTGAACTGGCCGAGCGGGTACTGGCGGTGGAGATTCTGATGGCCGCCCAAGGTATGGATGTGGTGGCCGCCGTCTTGCCTCAGTTCTCCTTTGGGCGGGGGACGCAAGCCACCCACCGCTGTCTGCGCCGGCAGGTAGCTGTACTCATGGAGAACCGGTTTATGGCCCCGGACATGATGGCCGCCCTGGCGCTGCTCCAGGAGGGCGCTCTGCTGTCCGCCACAGAGGACGCGGTGGGCCAGCTGCGATAAGAAGGAAGTTCTGGCCCAGATGAACGGCTCCACCATGACACAGGCCATCGCGGTCACCGCGTTCCTGCAATTTTCCGGTCTGCTCCCTCAGTGCCTTCCAGTCCTTCCGGCACCGCAGGCCCGCGCCGTCCAGGAGACCGTCAACTGGATCGGTCAGATTCTGGAACAGGAGAACAACATCACCTGCGACAATCCCCTCCTGTTTGAAGGGTCGGACGGCCAGTTTGAGGCCGTTATGGGCTGCAACTGCAGCAATACCCAGGTGGGCTACTCCATGGACCTGCTCAGCACCGTTATGGCGGAGCTGGGGCGCGGGCTGCTGAAGCAGGAGGCGCCGGCCATCCTATGGCAGCGGCTGGCCACCCTGGCTATGCAGGTCAGCGGGGATTCCATCCCCACCAAGGGCGGTCAGGAGGACCACGTGGAGTTCAACTACACTGCCGCAGAAAAGGCGGCGGAGAGCGCCTGTGTCCTCGCCGCCATGTTGGCCCGCTGTTCCCGATAAACGTACCATATAAAAATCTCGCCCCGACTGTTTTGTACCGTCGGGGTGGGATTTTTACGGTTCACCGGTGATCCGTTTCAGCTCCCGCTCCATCTACTCTGTCTCGACGCGGGGCTGGAGCTGATACAGACAGGACAGGCACTACCGGCAGTGCTCCTCTTCGGAGGCGGGCCAGAAGGTCTCCAGGGCCTCATTTGTCTGGCCGCGCTCCCCCATCAGGCGGCGGATCTTTCAGGCCATATAGAGGGTTATCCCCTTCCACCACGGGGAGGCGATGGTCTCGCTCAGCCGCAGCGCATCCCGCAGCTGTTGGGCGGCACGGTCGAAGCGGTCCTCCTGGGCGTCGTAGAGGGCCAGGTAGGACAGGGCGATGGGATATCCGCTGTACTCGTGGGAGTCGGTGTAGATGTCCACCGCGTAGCGGAACAGCTTTCGTGCCTCTGCTTTCTGTCCGCTCTGGTAGGCGGCCACCCCGTAGTTGGTATAGATCACAGCCGCGCCCGGGTAGTAGCCCCGGCTCCGGTTGTAGGCTATCGCCTGATCGTAGCAGTGGAACGCCTCAGGATACCGGCCCTCCAGGCGGTAGGTCTCCGCCATATAGTTGTAGGCCCCCGCAATATTGATCGCATACTGGCCGTCCATATCCGAATCCAGGGCCTGGAAGGTCTGAATCGACCGCTCCATGATCTCCCGGGCCCGGGGATACTGGCCCTGCATCAGCCGCAGCAGCCCCAGCAGACACAGATAGACGCCGTACTCCGCGGAATGCTCCTTTCCCGTCAAAAGGGCCCTGCCAATGGACAGGTGATGTTCCATCACCGCCTTGTTTCCGGTTCACTCCGGTGGGGACGCAGTTGAGCTTCACCCGCAGCCCGGAACAGGAACGGGCCGCCTCCAGCCCCTCCAGCACCTGGTGCAGGGCATCCCGCCGGGTTATGACCCGATACTGCGCCCGGTCCAGGGTGTCCAGACTGAGATTGACGCCATCCAGCCCGGCGCTCAGCAGGGCCGGCAGCTGCTCCTTCAGCAGCACGCCATTGGTGGTCAGCCCCACCCACTCGATGCCGGGAGCCTCCTTCAGCCCGGCGACCAGCCGCTCCAGATTTTTGCGCACCAATGGCTCCCCGCCGGTGAGCCGGACCCGCCGTGTCCCCAGCCGGGCGAAGAGGCGGGCCAGGCGCAGCAGCTCCTCATAGCTGAGCATATCGCTGTGAGCCAGTGCGGGGACGCCCTCCGCCGGCATACAGTAGGTACAGCGCAGATTGCACCGGTCGGTGACGGACAGCCGCAGATAGGAGACGTCCCGGTTCCGCCCGTCTGTCATGGTGTCTCCTCCTGGGAGAACACCCCTGATTTTCCGCCGTCCTTGTAGACCAGGCGGATCTCGGACAGCACCATCCCCCGGTCCATGGCCTTGCACATATCGTAAATGGTGAGCAGGGCGGCGGAGACGCCGGTCAGCGCCTCCATCTCAACCCCGGTCTGCCCGGTGGTCCGGGCGGTACATCGGGCCTGAATGGTGTGCGTCTCCGCCTTGCAGGTAAAGTCCACCGCCAGATGGGACAACGCCAGGGGGTGACACAGCGGAATCAGACCGGCGGTGTTTTTGGCGGCCATAATTCCCGCCACCCGGGCCACGCCCAGCACATCCCCCTTGGCCGCCGTCCCCTCTGTAATGGCCTGAAACACCTCCGGACAGACCGAGATGCTCCCCTGGGCAACGGCCGTCCGGCTGGTGGACGCCTTTTCCGCCACATCTACCATCACGGCGTTGCCCCGGGCGTCAAAATGGTTGAATACAGGCTCCATCCTCAAACTCCTCCCCCTTTGCCAAAGGGGCAAACCGGATAGCGGCACTCCTCACAGCCGAGACTCAGTCCGCCGTGGCCCATGCGGCGAATTTCGGCGCGGGTAATGGGGACGCCCGCCGCGATGCGGGGGAGAATCAGGTCAAAGATGGTGGCCTTGGCGTACATCACGCACCCGGGCAGTCCCAGAAT
>JAAWIE010000132.1 GCA_022796195.1 Lawsonibacter sp.
TTACCCCATTCCCTTGCCGCTTATCCTCAGCATCAACATGATCATCAAGGGCTTTGCGGGGATTGCTGTACCCCAACGCCTTTGCTACGTCCTTTCCCACGAACCACGGTTCGTTGTCGATTTGCAAAGCACGGATATGCCCAAACTCATGGTTCGAAAAATCTTGAAAATCAAAGATCATCTTATGAATTTCAGAACTTTCTTGAACTGTTTGCTCTGGTATAACAATCTCCTTTCTCAGCTCAGGAATAATCTCTGTACGCACTTTGCGCTGAAAATTCTGCGCAGTCTGTTTTTTTATCTTCCCAGCAAGCGCGAAGAAACACTCCTCTGTGACATAGCCGGATTTCGCAAATTCATGCGAAAACCCCATATCATCCATGTACTTTCGCACAAGCTGCCAGCGGATATACTGGCCCTTATCTACAATACCTAAACCACGGGCAATGTCCTCCAGTTTTAGAAATACTGCCCCATCGATCAGCCCACAACGAATACCATCAATTGTTTTGTTAGTATCTTCCATTTCTTGGCGCCTCCCAAATTAAAATCTGCATTTATAATATGCAAAAATATCGAATACAATTCTGGAAACCAGGGATAAAACTGTGGGCTTGCTATCCCAATATGATCCCCAAAACCGAACAAAAAGAAAAAGCCTGGAGACTGGTGAAAACCATCAGACCGTCAGAAAACTTGTCAGACTTCTTTTCCTTGTGCGGTTATACGGAACAAGGCGGGCACAAAGAAGCCGGTGCAAAGTTCGGTGGAAAACTGAAAAGGCCCCAATGCTTAACGATAAGCATCGGGACCTTTCTTTTAACGTGTCGGGCGAGTCAGATTTTCCAGGGGAATAGTTGGCTTGACAGCCTCCAGGTCAGGAATTTCAACGTCCATCGGACTTGGTGTTGATGTTGCTGAGGGTCTGTTTCCGCGATCTGGGCTAAGGCTTGGTGTAGCTTGTGACATGTGGGTCGGGGTAGGTGCTGGCGAAGAAGAAACATATGGACGGATCTCTGCCCTCGGTGTAGGCGTAACCTGTGAAGTATGAACCGGTGTAGGTATTGGTGAAGTGGAAGGCCGGCTACTTTGATTCGGCTGGGTAGGGAGTGGTGTGTGGGCCGGCGTAGGTATAGGCGATGGGGAGACATCGGATCGATTTCCTTTGTCCGAGTTTGCGCTCAATGCAGGCGTAGGTGTGGATGCGGGTCGAACGCTTGGCGTCGGCGTGGGTGCAGTAGTTTGTGTAGGCGTAGGTTTTGGCATAGGGACAGAATCAGAATTTGGTGCAGAAGTCGCTTTCTGGACTTGGGACGGACTGGGGGTTGGAGTCGATGTCGATACCCGAACTGTCAAATCAGCCCCCCGCAGTAGACAGCTCTTGGACAGCTTTCCACTTGGGACGAGCCTAAAAAATGGAGTAAACTGAGCCTGGTTAAACCCAAGCGGTGGAGCAGGAGAAGTTGTTGCGCTGGATGAAGCCATAAGGCCCACAGACTTGGGATCATCTCCAGTGTTAATAACAACCGGCGGTAGTCGGAATGAGGGCTGGGGGGATACCGCTGGCTCTTCTAACATGGAGGCCGTTTCTTGCGGCTGAGAAGGCTGTCTGGGGCTGTACGGCCAAATAGACAGTGCTCCGATGGCGAGCGTCAACAGAGCTGCAAAAGCAAAACAGCAAGCCGTCAATGTAAAAAACGGATTCTCTTTGAAGTTTCTCACTTAGTAACACCTCCTAAATCATGGCAAACGGGCATAAGCGTAGGTATGCTCTCTCCAGTAGTTAGTATTTAAATTCACATAGCCAACCCCATTCGTTGATGGTCCCGAATGAATCATTCTGGAGTTGCCCATGTAAATTCCAATGTGGGTAATCGGCTTATCAGATGTAAATGTTTTGGTAAAGAAAACCAGGTCTCCTGCCTGTGCTTCAGATGCAGAAATTTGAGTACAGCGGTTATAGATTTCTGTGGCAGTCAACCGGCCGATATTCCAACCGCTATGGTTGTAAACCCAGCAAACGAAACCAGAACAATCAAAGCTTTCTTCTGGAGAACTGCCACCCCAGACGTATGGCTTTCCAATGTACTTTTCTGCTTCCTTTAGGATCGCAGCACCATTCTTCCCTGCGGTGCCGGCGGCAAGCGTTGGATGCAACGAAGCGTCGATGGGTTCATCCAGATAGATAAAAACAGCCTGCCTGTATTGACGGCCATGCCAATGGGGTGCATAACCAAACGCCCGTTTATTAAGACCTAACCAAGCTGTACCGCTGCCGCATTCACTCTCATAGTAGCAATTGTTCTTAAAATCTACCGCTTCCACATAGGTAACATGGCCGGCATGACCAGGGTCAACATAACAAGCAAGGGAATTTGGCTTTGGAGAAGAACCAGACTTAAACAGACCCGCAGCATTATTATTTGCAGCGTAATCACCGCCATTGCCACGAATTGCTTTCCGATACTGCTCAATGGTCATATTGGTGTGACGAATGGTTTGTAAATATTCCCAACCTCGCCCAAATGCCCACCATGTACACTGCAAATGCTGTAAGGTGTTCAAGGGCTTTTGGTAATAGCTGGTCTTTCCAGTTGATCCACCAGGATTAGCGAGCTCTTTTAATTGGGCTTCCAGCGCGGCAATTTTTTCAGCGCTGATGGACCCGTCTTCGTTATATAGATCACCGCCCAAGCCAGTTCCGCCAACTACAACAGGCTGATAGAAGATACTGGATGGATTAACATTGATCCCGTTTTTGAATACCGACAAATACAGAGCAGGCGTCCCGTCCGAGCGGGTTCCAGACCAACCAATGATATCCTTCTGGGCAACATCGGCGCCTTCTGCAACATTGATATTGCCCAAATACCCATAAGTGATTTCGTAGGTATCTCCATTGATAGGGACAGAGATAGTTACATATTGACCTTTGGCATCCGCAGGGTCCGTACCGACTTTGATAACTTTACCTTTGCCTACCGCCAGGATAGGTGTGCCTTCCGGAGTGCTGATTTCCATACTACTTCCAGAGTATTGAGAAAGAGGAGAATAGTAGGTATCAGTAGGAGAGATGAGTCCTTCAACCGTAGTATTTGTACCAGGAATCATGTTCATAAAAGAATTGTCCAAAGAAGAGTTTCCCATTCCGGCGTCATCACCTACAAACAGAAACGCCAGCTCCCCGGCTTCTAATTTTTCTTCCGTATCAGCCGCAACCGTGCTATACCATTCCTGGTTAGAGAATGTAAGCGTGTGATAAACAACCCCACGAATATCATCGGAATTGTACCGAGATCCGATTTGAAAACATTCATCAACATTCTGATTCAATGCAACGCCTCCAATATCTGCCCAGAGATTAGAAATGCTGCTCCAGAACTGTCCAATAAAATCAAGGGCATCACTCAAAACATGATTGAGCCCGCCCACTAAAGTTGCCAGCCAACCCTTTGCGGTATCATCCGCTGCACTGACACGGGCCTGCATATTAACTGCGTCAATTGTTTTGAAAGCTGAAATAGAATAGAGCGTATAATTAGACGCGATGTCATCCACATTGATTCCAGACCCGGTAAACTCAGACGAACCAGTGGCCGCCGCGCTACCATTGAGAATATAGTTATGCCAAACACTATAGCCCTTCGCGTTCAAGTGAAGGCCATCGCCGCTATCGTACTCTGCATTGAGCTGCCCTCCCTGTTCCAATAGCGGCCGCACGTCCAAAAACGAAAATCCACCGGAAGCGGCCAGCTCTTTCACAATTTCATTCTTCCCGGAAAGCGCGGCATTAGAGGCGTTCCAGTGGTATCCGGGCCTGTTTTCAATCATGGGGAAAATGGATATCATAATAATTTTTGCGCCGGGCGCCTTTACCCCGATAGCGGACAGTACATTTTGGTATTTGCTCTGAAAAGAGTCATCACTGTCCAAACAGCTATTCGTACCGCACAGAAGATAGACGGACCTAATTGAACTGTTTAAAGAAGAGCTATTCACCAATTGAGCCATGCGATCAAGCCCAGCGCCTACCTCTGCCACCACAGTCGCTCCCTTGTCCTTGAGTTTTTGGGTACTGTCCAACCCAACAATTAGGGAGTCACCGATAAAAGCGGTTGTTGTATAATCCAAAATCGTACCAGCGG
>JAAWIE010000195.1 GCA_022796195.1 Lawsonibacter sp.
AAGATACAGGAGTATATCAAAAGGCAACCCAAAGCTGTAGAAAAACCATTCAACCAACTACAGTGCCAGCCGAGTTGACTTCAAAGTGCACAGAAAAGAACCGGCCCGACACAGAATGCGGTGCCTGACATCGTATCCCCCGGCAGATGGATATCGGGCAATAACCTTTAAGCCCGTTTACGGATAGCAGGCCTTTATCCTATTTAATGGAAAAATATGATAGTGTCTGGCAATTGGAAGGCCGTATCAACACGGCCAGCATCGATGGGCTTTGCCCTTCTATCAAGTGGGCGCGTTGCAGAATGGAGAGCTGCAGCGCGCCGTTAGTATAATCAAGAAAATCAGGCCATTCATAGCCGCCCGGAAAGGAACCGGATTTCCGGATAAGATCCAGAAGGTTACGGGATAGGCGATTTCGACAAAAATTCACCTGTTTAAGGGGGAAATCTTAAAATTGGTACCTAATTTTCTTAAAAGAGGTGTATTGTAAGAAGATAACAGAGATTTTATAATCTAATTATCGGTTTTATATATTTCATACAGTCTTTCCCGCTGAAAAGCCGGAAAACCAAAAAGAAGGAGTGGATCGCATGCAAGCGCAGAAGCCCTCGCGGGGCAAGATGAAATCCTATATTGAAGGGTACCTTTTCCTCCTTCCGTGGCTATGCGGCTTTTTGCTGTTCACCATCTGGCCAATTATCCAGTCTTTCCTGCTTTCTTTCACCTCCTATGATATTTTCACCCCCCCAAAATTTATCGGCCTTCAGAACTTCGTGGAAATGTTCACATCCGACCGCATCTTTAAAAAAGCGCTCTGGGTAACACTGAAATATGTGCTTATGTCGGTACCGCTCAAGCTGTGCATGGCGCTGTTCATCGCGATGATCCTCAGCCAGAAACTGCGCGGGATTGGGATTTACCGCACGATCTATTATCTTCCTTCTATTCTGGGTGCGAGCGTGGCCATGTCAGTTACCTGGAAAATGGTGCTGGGATATGATGGGTTTGTGAACTATTTTCTGGGCCTGTTCGGGCTGGGACCGGTGAACTTTTTGGCCAATCCCAGCCTCTCACTGCCAACACTGGCGATGATCTCCGCCTGGCAGTTCGGCTCGGCCATGCTCATCTTTCTCTCCGGGCTTAAAAATGTGCCGCAGGAGCTCTATGAGGCTGCGGAGGTGGATGGCGCACGCTGGTGGAAACGCTTCATCCATATTACGCTGCCGATGCTCAGCCCCACTATCCTTTTCAACTTTATTATGAATATGATAGGTTCTTTTCAGGTCTTCACCGAGGCGTTTGTCATGACGCGCGGCGGTCCGGTCGATTCCACTTATTTCTATGTTCTGCATCTCTATCGGACGGCCTTTGAAAACTTCCGCATGGGCTATGCTTCTGCCCTTGCCTGGCTGCTGACAATCATTATTGTCATCGTAACAGCCATCACCTTTAAGATTTCCGACCACTATGTTTACTACGAAAATTGATTCCCGCCGCCTGTAAACAGCATCCATGCCAAGAAAGAGAGGAAGGATCAGGACTATGCAGTCAATGCCGAATGTTTCCGGACAGCTTGCCGAGGCGCGCCGCAAGCGCAAACGAAAGCAGGATGTGAAAAGGGGCATACGTTTTGCACTGAGCCATCTGCTGCTCATCGCAGGAGCACTGCTGATGATTTTCCCGCTGCTTTGGCTTATCAGCAGCTCCTTTAAGCTCGATAATGAAATTTTTTCCAGGGATTTTTCGTTCATCCCCCGCACTTTCACGTTCGATAATTTCCGCAAAGGGTGGAACTCAAATCCTCAATACTCGTTTTTTCACTTCTTTTGCAATACGTTATGCCTGGTCGGAGGCGTGGCTGTTGGAAACATCGTCTCCTGCTCACTGACTGCCTTTGCCATTTCCCGGCTCAATTTTCCAGGAAAAAAGCTGGTTTTTTCCATCATTATCCTAACCCTGATGCTGCCCGGCCAGGTGACGCTGATTCCGAAATATCTGATTTTTTCAAACCTCGGGTGGCTAAGCACCTATCTGCCTTTCATCGTCCCTGCCTTTATGGGGACACAGGCTTTCTTTATCTATATGATGGTGCAGTTCATGCGCGGCATCCCGGGAGAGCTGGATGAATCCGCCCGCATAGACGGCTGCTCGAGCTTTCGTATCTATGCGAGCATCATTCTCCCGCTCTCCAAGCCGAGCCTGTGTTCGGTGGCGATCTTCTCCTTCATCTGGACCTGGAACGACTTCCTTTCTCAGCTGATCTATCTCAGCGAGGTGCGTACCTACACCGTTTCGCTGATTCTGAACAGCCTAGTGGATGCGACCTCCAAATCCAGCTGGGGTTCACTGATGGCGCTGACACTGATTAGCATCCTGCCCTGCGTGCTGCTCTATTTCCTGATGCAGAAGTATTTTGTAGAGGGCATTGCTACCTCGGGTTTAAAAGGATAAAAGAACAGGGAAAATGTCGTAAGCATCGCCGAGGCGAGCTCAACACCCCGGTGTATGATGCAAATATTTGAGAAAAGCGAGGTAAAAGAATGAATAAGAAGTTCCTGTCCACTGCGCTGTGCGGTGCCCTGGCGCTTTCGGCCCTGGCGGGCTGCAGCTCCGGGCAGAGCGCATCCTCCGCACCGGCCTCATCGGCAGCCGCTTCCTCAGCGGTATCCTCGGCGCCGGCTGAAAGCGGTGAAAACATCAGCCTGCGCTTCATGTGGTGGGGCGGCGAGACCCGCCACAAAGCAACGGTAGAGGCGCTCGACCTCTATACGGAGCAGAATCCCGGCGTACGCATCGAATACGAATATGGCGGCTGGGACGGCTATTTTGACAAGCTGCTCACACAGCTGGCCGGCAACAATGCACCGGACATCGTTCAGCTCTCCTACACCAATGCCAGTGAATATGTTGTGCGCGACCAGCTCGCCCCGCTTGACTCCTATATCGAGAGCGGCCTGCTGCGCACCGACAAGCTCAACCAAACGCTGCTCGATACCTATAAGATCGACGGCAGCTACTATGCCGTTCCTTCCGGCGTCAACGTGCAGCTGCTCTATTATAATCAGACGATGTTTGATGAATTTGGTATCTCCTATCCCACTTCCGGCATGACCTTTGATGAGTATTATGCTAAGGCCAAGGAGCTCAATGATGCCGCCCGTGCCGCTGGGCGCGAGGATATCTGGGGAATGTCAGCCTATACCAATGCGCTTGATGTGAACTTCCAGCGAGTGCTGATCGATTTCGGCGGCCAGCTCTGGAATGATGACCTGACTGCCGCTGCATTCAACTCTCCGGAAGGGATCCAGGCAATAGAATATGTCAAAAAGCCGCTGGATGAAGGCTTTTGCCCTCCTCCGGAAATCAGCGCTTCCAACCCGGCGGGTGTGACCGATTTTGCACTTGGGCGCGTAGGGATGTTTATTGACAATGCCACTTCCGCCGCGGGCCTGGCCGAGACGGCTGACTTCACCCTTGGCATGGAGCTTGCCCCCTTTGGGAATAATAAAAAGGTGACCTGGTATCAGGCTTCCCAGATATTTGTCATCACCAAGCAGTCGGCGAATCCCGAGGCCGCTGCAAAAGTGATCGATTATATGCTCAATGATGAAGCGGCCGGCAAGATTCTTGCCTATGAGCGCGGTATTCCTGTGAATGAGGATATCCGTGCTGCCTCCGTTGAGGGTAAGAGCGAGATTGAAAAGAAGGAACTGGAACTTGTCGATGGGGCCGCCGAATTTACGGGCGATGGCGTACCCATGCCCTTCCCTCCCGGGTATTTAGATGTGCACAGCGAGTTTGAACGCCTGCAGGAAGCTGTGATGTATGGCCAATCCACCCCGGAAGAGATGATGAACAGCCTCGAGAGCTTTGCCAACCAGACCATTGGAAAATTTAACTGATTCAGATTCCGGATGTTTTCGCCCCGCCCGGCCGGGCGGGGCGAATCTTGTGAAAGGCAGGTTTTAAAAAATGAAAAACGGCAAGCTCCAGGCCGCTATCCTCGGCTGCGGGACGATCGGCAACCTCCATGCCCGGGCTATTCTTGCCAACCCTGCGTTGGTCGGACTTTATGGGGTTTGTGACCTGATCCCCGAGCGCGC
>JAAWIE010000133.1 GCA_022796195.1 Lawsonibacter sp.
GCACATCCTCTGTTTCACAGCGACAGGGGCTTTCAATATACGACCAGGGTGTTTCACGACAAGCTGGCCGCGGCTGGGATGACGCAGAGTATGTCCCGGCCACCAGAATATTCCGGGCCTCCAGATCGCCCTGGGCGCAGCGCTCCAGATACTCCTTCTCCTCCGCAGCCTTCAGCGGACGGGGGAAAGACCCCCCTCCCCCGGACAGGCGAAGGGTGAAAAACAGTCCGTTCATCATCAGGTAAACTACGGGTGACAGCATAATTTTAACACCTCCGCCCTACCTTATTCCTCTCCAGCACGTCCCTATGCCCGCTTTCCCCACTGCGCCGCCGGGTTTCCCTGAAGGAAAACCCCCATCTCCGCCCTGATATAGGTACAAAACAGCGCCGCCCTGATTGGGCGGCGCTGGTACGGTAACGGAACAATTTAGCGCAGGTTGAAGAAAGCCTTCATGCCGGGATACTGAGCCACCTCGCCCAGCTCCTCCTCAATGCGCAGCAGCTGGTTGTACTTGGCCACCCGGTCGGTGCGGCTGGGAGCGCCGGTCTTGATTTGGCCAGCGTTGAGCGCCACAGCGATATCGGCAATGGTAGCATCCTCGGTCTCGCCGGAGCGGTGGGACACGATGGCGGTGTAGCCGGCCCGGTTGGCCATCTGGATTGCGTCCAGGGTCTCGGTCAGGGTTCCAATCTGGTTGACCTTGATGAGGATGGCGTTGCCCACCTTCTTCTCAATGCCGGTAGCCAGACGGGACACGTTGGTGACAAACAGGTCGTCGCCAACCAGCTGGACCTTGTCGCCAATGGCCTTGGTCAGCATAGCCCAGCCCTCCCAGTCGGTCTCGGCCATGCCGTCCTCCAGGGAAATGATGGGGTAGGTGTCGGCGAACTTCTTCCACATATTCACCAGCTGCTGCTGGGTCAGCTTCTTATTGCTCTTGGGCTGGATATAGCACTTCTCCTCCTCATTCCACCACTCGGAGGAGGCAGCGTCGATGGCAATCATAAAGTCCTCGCCGGGCTTGTAGCCGGCCTCCTCAATGGCCTGAACGATCACCTTCAGAGCGTCCTCATCCTTCTTCAGGTTGGGAGCATAGCCGCCCTCGTCACCCACGCCGGCGGCGGGAGTGCCGTTCTCCTTCAGGGTCTTCTTCAGCTGATGGAAGACCTCGGCGCAGCGGCGCAGAGCCTCGCGGAAGGAGGGAGCGGAGACAGGCATAATCATAAACTCCTGAATCTCCACATTGTTGGTGGCATGAGCGCCGCCGTTGAGGATGTTCATCATGGGAACGGGCAGCTGCTTGGCGTTGACGCCGCCAATATAGTTGTACAGAGAGGTGCCCAGAGCGTTGGCGGCAGCCTTGGCGCAGGCCAGGGAGGCGCCGAGGATGGCGTTGGCCCCCAGGCGGTCCTTGTTGGCAGTGCCGTCCAGGTCGATAAGCATCTTGTCAATGGCGGTCTGGTCCAGCACATTGGTGCCCACCAGGGCCTCGGCGATCTCGGTGTTGACGCTCTCCACGGCCTTCAGCACGCCCTTGCCCAGGTAGCGGCTCTTGTCGCCGTCCCGGAGCTCGCAGGCCTCATAAATGCCGGTGGAAGCGCCGGAGGGAACAGCAGCGCGGCCCATGGTGCCGTCTTCCAGATAGACCTCCACCTCAACGGTGGGGTTGCCGCGGGAGTCCAGGATCTCACGTCCGACTACGTCAACAATTTCGATCATCTGCTTCATGGAATTTGATCTCCTTTCAAATTGTGATGGGATTATCGTTGGAAAGCGGGATCCCCCGCCGGGTCAATAATTTTACTGGGCAATCAGGGTCTCCCCGTCCATCTCTGCGGGCTTCGCCAAGCCCATCAGGTCCAGCATAGTGGGCGCAATATCACACAGGCGGCCGTCCCGCAGCTTCACGTTGGCGCCCACAATGTAGAAAGGCACCAGGTTGGTGGTGTGGGCGGTAAAGGGGGAGCCATCAGTATCAATCATCCGCTCCGCGTTGCCGTGGTCGGCGGTGATCAGAGACACGCCCCCCATTTTGGAGGTGGCCTCCACCACCTTGCCCACGCACTCGTCCACGGTGGACACCGCCTTACAGGCGGCCTGGTACACGCCGGTGTGACCCACCATGTCGCAGTTGGCAAAGTTGAGGATAATGACGTCATAGGTCCCGCTGAGAATGCGCTTCACCGCCTCCTCGGTGACCTCGTAGGCGGACATCTCGGGCTGGAGGTCGTAAGTGGCCACCGAGGGTGACTTAATCAGACACCGGTCCTCCCCAGGGAACACCTGCTCCACGCCGCCGTTGAAAAAGAAGGTCACATGGGCGTACTTCTCTGTTTCGGCAATACGCAGCTGGGTCAGGCCCAGGTTGGAGATGTATTCACCAAAGATGTTGTCCAGCTTCTGCCGGGGATAGGCCACCGAGACGTTGGGCATGGTGGCATCGTACTCGGTGGTACACACGAAATCCACAGGAATAAAGCCGGTCTTCCGCTCTACGTCGTTGAAATCCTCGTCCACTAGGCAGCGGGTAATCTCCCGGGCCCGGTCGGGGCGGAAGTTGAAGAAAATCACCGAGTCGTTATCCCGAATCTGGGCGTCTTTGGTACACACCACGGGGACCATGAACTCATCGGTGACCCCGGCGTCATAGGAGGCCTGCACCGCGTCCGCGCCGTCGGCCACAAAGGGAGCCTGACCGCAGACAATGGCGTCATAGGCCTTCTGAACCCGATCCCAGCGTTTGTCCCGGTCCATGGCATAGTACCGGCCCATCATGGTGGCAATCTGGCCAATGCCCAGCTGCTGCATCTTGGCCTGGAGCTGTTCCACATATCCCTTGCCGGAGGAGGGAGGCACATCGCGACCATCCAGGAAGCAGTGGACATAGACCTTCTTCAGGCCCTGGTCCTGGGCCATTTTCAGCAGGGCAAAGAGGTGAGTGATGTGGCTGTGGACGCCGCCGTCGGACAGCAGGCCCATCAGGTGAAGGGCGGAGCCCCACTCCCGGCAGTTGTCCATGGCCTCCAGATAGACGGGATTCTCAAAAAAGGCCCCGGACTCGATATCCCGGCTGATGTGGGGCAGGTCCTGGAAGACGACCCGGCCCGCGCCGATATTGGTGTGGCCCACCTCGCTGTTGCCCATCTGTCCGTCGGGCAGGCCCACGTCCAGCCCGGAGGCGGACAGCTTACTGCCGGGGCACTGGGAAAAAATCTTGTCCAGATTGGGGGTGGGTGCGTTGACCACAGCGTTACCCGCAGAGGGCCCCTCCACGCCAAATCCATCCATAATAATCAAAGTAGTAGGTGTTTTCATTAAAACCTTTCCTTCTTATACCGGACGTTTTTCTTCGGGGCGCGCCCACAGCACGCCCCGAATTTACTCCGGAAGTATTACTCCTGGTTGGCCGCCTCAATGATCTTGACGAAATCAGCGGGCTTCAGAGCTGCGCCGCCAATCAGGCCGCCATCCACGTCGGGCTGGGCCAACAGCTCCTGAGCGTTCTTGGCGTTCATAGAGCCGCCGTACTGGATGGTGACGGAGCGGGCCACATGGGCGCCGTACTGCTTGCGGATGACGGTGCGGATGGCCTGGCACACCTCGCCGGCCTGCTCCGCAGTGGCGGTTTTGCCGGTGCCAATCGCCCACAGGGGCTCATAGGCGATGACAACATGGCGCACGTGCTCGGGGGCCACACCGGCCAGAGCGCACTTCACCTGATAGGCGATCAGCTCCATGGTCACGCCCAGCTCCCGCTGCTCCAGGCTCTCGCCCACACAGACGATGGGAATCAGGCCGGCAGAGATGGCGGCGTGTACCTTCTTGTTCACCGTGAAGTCGGTCTCGTTATAGTACTGGCGGCGCTCGGAGTGGCCGATGATGACATACTTGGCGCCGGCCTCCTTAATCATCTCAGCGGTAATTTCGCCGGTGTAAGCGCCGTGGTCCAGCTCGTGGCAGGTCTCGGCGCCGATGGCAATATGACAGTCCTTAAACAGACGGACAGCGGCCTGGATGTTCACGGCGGGCACACACAGCACCACGTTGCACCACTTGCCCTTGGGCATAATGGGCTTGATCTCCTCAGC
>JAAWIE010000134.1 GCA_022796195.1 Lawsonibacter sp.
CGAATCGCTCTTTTCCTCCAGGGCGGCCCACTCCCCTTCGGATTCCTCCTCCGAACTATCCCACCCCTTTGGCCTGTAGGCCCGCTCCGGACCGGCCAGAGGCTGAACATAGACCGACTCCGGCGTGAGAAGGGTCAGCTCCAGGTCCTCTGAAGAGACCTCCTTCCAACCCTGGCGCTCCGCCGCCCGCCGTTTCTCCTCCCGATGCTGCAGCTCATCCTCCGCCCGTTCGACCACCCGGTCCCAGCCGGGGATTTCCGGATGTGTCCGGTAATATTCCCTAAGCCAGCGGACAACCCCCTCTGGGGCCAGCATATTCAGCCAATTGCCGTAGGAGAGCAGCTGTTCCTCGATAAAGCGGCGGCTGTGCAGCGCCGTTTGGATGGCCTCTCCGGCAAAATAGGCGGCTGTTTCCTGAGCTTCGCTCTCCGGATGGGCCTTGATGCGCGCGTAACAGGCGTCGCGGTCCAGATTGATTTGGAAAAAGTTTTCTGGCTTCTCCTCTGAAATGCCGGGTACCCGCTCTACCACCAGTTCCCGCAGGCGGCCATAAAGCACCTTGCTTCGGCCCATGATGGCATTTTTCAAGTCGAAGCGGTCCCAGACAATCCGGTACAACTCCTCGGGCAGATCCTCACGCTGAAAAAAATGGAGGAACACCCGCAGACCGGCGGGGTGGCGTTCGCAGTCCGGGCTGGTCCGCTGTTCGCACCGCTCCTTGATATAGGCGGAGGAATAACGGCCCGCAATCCATTTAAACTCATTTACAGCTTGCTCGTCCCAGGTGCCCTGTTCTGCCAAGCCCACTAGATGGCGGTAGTCTAAGAAACTGTGAAGGATTGCCAGCTCGTTGTGCTTCGGTGGTTTTGGAATGGGACCTTGGAAAGCAATCCCGAAAATGGACTCCTGTCCGTCAAAAGGCCAGGCAATTTGAAGGCTCGGCTCCATCTGACGGCTCCCATCCGGGGCCGGCCGCTCATCCCAGCGGACCGTCAGCTGGTAGGCGGCACAAAGCCACTGAATGAATTCCTTGCTGGGCGGCTGTTCCGCCGCGGTTACCGTTTCTAAGAGAAGAGCGGTAAAACGCCGGTCCCAGGCTGCGTCTAAAAACGCGCCGCTGGTGACGTATTCCATCCAAAGTTTGGAGTTTTTTCGCTGGCGGCCGGTATAGAGTGCCTCAAACTGCCGGATGGCCTCCCCGCCCCGAAAGGGGTTTTCTCCCATCTCGGGCGGTTCGGCAATGGCGGGCCACCTGGTTCCGTTGGGCTCCGCTTCGTTCCCAAACGCAGGGCCTGAGGAACGGCCATTCGCCTTTGCATAGTCCAACGCCGCCTGAAGAGCCTGTTTTAACCGCAGCAATTCCTCGGAGTCCTCGTCCGGATGGCAGCCGTTGGCCTTTCTGGCATAAGCCTGCCGGATGGCAGAACGGTCTGTTGTGGGTTCCAATTCCAAAATACTCCAAATCCATTCCATGGTGTATCCCTCCACCTCTTTGGTTCCAAATTTAGGGGCAGGTGTTCTCCGTTCTGTTCCATTATAATCCTTCAACGGCGTTTCGACAATCTTAAATATGAGGGGATACCCCTTGCATTTGCGGCAAGGCTGGAATATACTCGATGTCAAGAATCAATAGGAGGTGTTTGTATGGAACAAATTTTACTCGATCAAGGTGATATTACCAGATTGAATGTGGAGTGTGTGGTAAACGCGGCCAACAAAAGCCTGCTGGGCGGGGGAGGCGTTGACGGCGCAATACACCGCGCGGCTGGGCCGGGCCTGCTGGCGGAATGCCGGACGCTCCATGGCTGTGAGACCGGTCAGGCAAAAATTACAAAGGGCTATCACTTGAAAGCCAAGTATGTCATTCACACTGTGGGACCGGTCTATTCCGGCGCCGCGCAGGATGCGCAGCTGCTAGCCAGCTGTTACCGGAACAGTCTGGCTCTGGCCTTAGAGCACGAAATTCACAGCATCGCGTTTCCTGCAATCTCCACTGGCGTATATGGATATCCGCTGGATAAGGCCGTCCCCATTGCGATGAAAACGGTTTTGAGCTGGCTGGAAGAACATCGGGACTATCCCATCACGGTGACAATGTCTTGCTTTCAGCAAGAGACTTATGACCGCTGCAAAACGTTTCTGCAAGAGTACGACCGGGCATCTGGTGCAAGAAAAGCTGAAACGATGTGATACGATGCAGCTGCATTTTATCTATTGACCATACCGTAAAGAATTATATTGCAAAAAGACCGTGTTTCTGCTATGATAAATTGATATTTTAGCAGAATGTTTGGAAAAATGGCGGGCGAGGCCGGATGGAGGAATTACGATGGAAAAAATTTTAATTATTGACTTTGGGGGCCAGTACAACCAGCTGATCGCCCGCCGGGTCAGGGAGTGCGGCGTATACTGTGAGGTCAAACCTTGGACTGCCCCTGCGGCGGAACTGAAAGCCATGGAGCCCATTGGTATGATCTTCACCGGCGGCCCTGACTCCGTGTATTTGGCGGACGCCCCCAAGGTTGACGCGGAAATATTCACCTGGGGTGTACCCATCCTTGGTATTTGCTATGGCTGTCAGCTGATGGCCCACCTTTTGGGAGGAGAGGTTACGCCAGCGCAGGAGGATTCTGCCCGAGAGTATGGCAAAACGGTCACATATTACAACACCTCTTGTGAGCTGTTTCAGGGTCTGCCCCAAGAAGGGGTGTCCTGGATGAGCCATGGGGACTATATGGCTCGAGTTCCTGAGGGCTTTGCCCTCGCAGCCCACAGTGATGCCTGCCCGAACGTGGCGATTGCAGATGAACACCGGCGATTTTACGGTGTACAGTTTCATCCGGAGGTCAACCACACAGAGTATGGCACAGAGATGATTCGCAGTTTTTTATATCATATTTGTCACGCCCATGGCGGCTGGACGATGGAAGATTACAAAAATACGGCCATTGCCAGCCTTCGAGAGAAAATTGGCGCCGGAAAAGTGCTGCTTGCTTTGTCTGGCGGGGTAGATTCCTCTGTGGCCGCGGCCCTGCTGGCGGAGGCGGTGGGCAGTCAGCTCACCTGCGTCTTTGTGGATCATGGCTTGATGCGCCTCAAGGAGGGGGACGAGGTGGAAGAGGCGTTCTCAAAATGGGCGATGAATTTTGTCCGCGTAGACGCTGAGAACCGGTTCCTGTTGAAGCTGGCTGGGGTGAGTGAACCGGAACGCAAGCGAAAAATTATTGGAGAGGAATTTGTGCGGGTTTTTGAGGAAGAGGCAAAGAAAATAGGCGCGGTAGACTATTTAGCCCAAGGAACAATTTATCCGGATGTAATTGAGTCTGGTACAGGTGCGGCTGCTGTAATTAAAAGCCACCATAATGTGGGCGGTTTGCCCGACTGTGTGGAGTTTAAGGAGATTGTGGAGCCTCTGCGTATGCTGTTTAAAGACGAAGTGCGGCAGTTGGGCCGTGAATTGGGTCTGCCGGAATATCTCGTGTCCCGTCAGCCTTTCCCAGGCCCTGGGTTGGCTGTTCGCATCATCGGAGATGTTACAAAGGAGAAAGCAGATGTCCTCCGTTTGGCGGACTTTATCTTCCGGGATGAAGTTGCTCGGTATGGGGAAGACCAGAACCTGAACCAGTTTTTTGCCGTCCTCACCAATACCCGGTCTGTGGGCGTCATGGGTGACGGACGTACCTACGACTATACGCTGGCCCTTCGGGCGGTGACTACCTCTGATTTTATGACGGCTAGTTGGGCTCGTATCCCTTACGACTTGTTGGAGCGGGTTTCTACTCGCATTGTGAATGAGGTGAAGGGGATTAACCGTATTGTATATGATATCACAAGTAAACCGCCTGCTACCATCGAGTGGGAATGACCGTCATTGCCCCACGACATATCAAAAGCCTTGCAACTATTGTACTACAATGGTTGCAAGGCTTCCTTTTGTGGCATTAAAATGGCATGCCGCATCAAATCGTCGAGTTTTTGGACTGCCTCCCCGCCCCGCCGTGGGGCATGAGCGTTTGCTAATGGGCTATGG
>JAAWIE010000135.1 GCA_022796195.1 Lawsonibacter sp.
GCGTTGGGGCATACTGCGCCCCTGGCCGCTTTCCATTCCTCCCTAACTTACTCCGCCCTAACTTACTCCGCCCTAAAATACAATCCCATTTTACCATTTGAAAACGGCCCTGTATAGGTGAGGTTTTGTCACCTATACGAAAAAACAGCGGCAGTCCGTAGACCGCCGCCGTAAGGATGTTTTACGTTTTATCTTTTCCCCGCTCGAAGCGTGCCTGCCATGTTTTTACGGTTTGCGCTTTTAGAAAGTCCACCAGGGCGTCCAGCTCTTGGGCGCTGTCAAACTGTTCCAGTGCGTCATAGTATGCCCGCCGATCCTCCTCATGGATGATGATGGGTGGATGATCCAGCAGGAGCAGCAGATAATTCATCAGCAGCCGGCCAGTCCGCCCGTTGCCGTCGGCAAAGGGGTGGATGTTCTCAAATTTTGCGTGGAAATAGGCCGCCGCGTTCAGGGCCTGCTTTGGCTGGATATCCTCCAGCTCCTTCACAAGCTCGCCCAGTTCCTCCGGTACATCCTCCGGCAGGGCACCGACCTCCTGAGCCCCGGTCACATAGTCATTCTTCTTGTACGCGCCGGGCCGCTCCCCTTTCTGATAGCGCAAGGTGTCGTAGGTTCCCTGGGTCAGAAGCCCTTGAAACTCGCAGATCAGCGCCTCACTCAGCGGTTCCTGCTTCTCGAAAGCGTCCAGCATCCGATAGTAGGCCGCCACAGAGTTTTGAATCTCAAACAGGGAGCGCACATCTCCAGTATAGCCCGTCACCCCTCCATGGTCAAAGATCTCCCGAGTGTCGTGGTAGGTGATCCGGTCGTTCTCAATCTTGGCGGAGTGGTAGATGAACGCCACGCCGTTGCCGTTCATCTCACAGGCAATGTCGGCGGCGGTTCTAATCTGTCTGCTCTGCCAGACGGAGACAATATCCTGATAATCCATCCAAAATCACCTCACAGAAAACTTTAGCATATTTTTTGCTCTCATGCAAGTTGTTTGACAGATTCAGACCCGTTTTGCCACCAGTTCCCGCACAATATCATCTCCCAGCAGCTGGCTGGTGTGGTAGATGTCCTGGCAGAACGCTTTTAAGCTAAAGTCCATACTGGGTTTTCCCTTGTCCAGCAGCACGCCGGTGACCGTGAAGCGGTGGGCCGCCTGCTCCTGGTGGAGCTGCTCCAGATATTCCTGGGACAATGCGCACTTACCATCGGTAATGAAAACAATATCGGCATTTTCAAAGCCCTCATTTTTCATGAGCCGAAGAGCCTCTTCCATAGGCGTCTGGAAATCGGTACCGCCATTCAGAAAGGTCTCGGCGGCGGACAGTTTGTCCCGCATGGTGTACTCCCCAGGTCGGAACAGGTCGGTCTTGAAATCCCTATCTCCAGCGAAGTGAATCAGAGCAAAACTGCGGCCGCTGTCTGCGGCGATCTCCAGCAGAGTCAATGCCACAGCCTTCCCCCACGCGGCAGGGTCGCCTCTTGTGGAGATGGATTCATCCAGGCAGCAGATGATATCCCCCATACCTTTGTATATGGGCTCCCGGCGCTGGTACTGCTTGATCTGCTTCCGCTGATATTTTTGCAGGAACAGCGGTATTGTCTTGGGGGAGGCCAGCATGGCCAGTTCCGATGTAAGCGCCCGGGAAAGGTTATTGCCCAGTTCCAGGGAATATTTTTCGCCCCGGCCATAGGCGTAACCATTGCGCTTGCCCTGAGCAAATATCTCACGGAAGCGTCCCAGATACCTGGAGATGTCCTTCAATACCTGGCTCTTGCGTACCAGGTCCAGCAAGCCGGTGTTGACCTCGTTCTTCTCCAGTTTGCCCGGCTCATCGCTCCAGGCTCCAATGATATTCTGTACCTCCTCCGCCTTCTCAACCGCGGCACTGACCGCCTGAGATACCAGGGCGGTCATGTCTTCCTTATGCTGGGCAGCGCTGGTGTCGATCATCTTGCCTACGGCCTCCACCTGGCGGCGTTTGCTGTCCAAACGGTTGGCGGCATCCACCACGGACTGCTCCAGCTGGACGTCACGCTCCTTGCACCGCTGCATTCGATCCAGCAGGTCAGCCAGGTCCTGCTGCGCCTGTTCTTCTGCCTTTTCCAGCTTCTCCAACGTGTTCAGTTCATTTTTGCCGCCGCCCAGGTCAGAGAGAAGGTCGTCCAGCTCTCCGGCGGCCCGGGCAATAAACTCCGATGCCGCCTCATAGGCGGGCAGTTCCCGGCCCTCGCAGATACTTTTCAGTGTGGGAAAATCCTCACTCTGGGTGATGTGGTCCAGGATCGGCACATTGAATTTCCGGGCCGCCACAGACAAGGATTCTTCCCCATAGCGCCTAGGCAGCAGGGAGTAGAAGGACTGGAACACATCCCGGGACAGGGCCGGGAACGAAGCCAGCTTCTTCCCGGCATCCCGCTCGATCTGATCCAACCCGCTGTCGTCAGTCCGGAGGTCGGTATAAATGCTGTCCTCCAATTTGGTGGAGCGCAGTACCCGGTCGGTAGTATCCTGGGCGGGCGGTGGAGCGATGGCCACCAGTTCGGACTGGAGCACATCGCCAATTTTTCGATAGGTTTTCTTCATTGGCTCTCCTTTCAATTTCAGCACGGCCCGCCGGCGGCGCCATGAAAGGCTCCGGCTGGCATGATCCATTCCCGTTGTTCCACATCGGACACAGAAAACTCGCCGCTGGTCAACTGGTACAGCGCCCGCGGGTCGCTGTGGCAGACACAGCTCTTCGCGCTGCCCACATACTCCACCAGCGGCTGCTTGTTGTCCAGAGTAAAACCCAGGACACGTTCATCTTCCTCCACCTCCACAAACCGCTCCGGGAACAGCTCCCGGATTCCTGCCCAGTGGGTGGGTAGGCTGAAAATACACATCATACAGGAACAGCGGTTCCAACCGGCGGCATAACAGGGGTGTGGCGCAACGTGCCACCGCTTGATAATCTCCCAGACCCGGGCCTCATCCCAGTCGATGACGCTGCGCCATTGGTGTACCAGACGGTGGGCCTTGGCAGTGGCATTGGTGCGGTGAATCTCCATCTCATTGTATTTCGCCCGACCGGCGCTCTCCTGACGGCGTTCGCCGGAGACAACCAGGATTTTCACGTCCCTCGCAAGCGCGTCAATATCGGAATAGAGCTTGCTCTCCACCTGGGCCTTGAGGGAGCCGGAGCACCAGCGTCCCTGGTGGCAGCTGGATTTTGCGGGAAACTTCATGCGCTGGCCGTCCTGCTTCAGCAGTTCCAGATTGCGGATCACCGTATCCGCCACCATGATTTTTAGGATGGAGCTGCACCAGCGTGTGGCGAGACTGCCGCTCTTCGCCGGGAATTTCATACGGCATCCCATGCTTTCCAGCTCTTTCCGCTCCAAATCGCTCAGAATATTCTCCCGGAGATGAGCGGAGCGGACTTGTTTTTCTGACAGCGGACATTCAACCGTTTTACCGCTGACCGGGTCTGTATACTGGATGGGCCAACTCGCGCCCAACCGGTACACCTCGCCCCAAAATCCATTGACGCGCCAGGATATCCGCAGGCTGATCCCCAGGTATTCGGCCACGGCCCGGACATAGTTCTGTGTGACAGGCCAGTCCATTTTCCGGGTAGGGTGGCCGCCGTCGATATCGTGGTGCCACAGCTCCATTTTTTCGCGGGGCACACCCCGCTCCAGCAGGTCCAGGACACAGGCAAGGCTGTCCTTGCCGCCGGAGAACAGGACGATGATCTTATCATAGTCCTCCAGGGGCAGAAGGCGGTCCAGATAGATTTCCTCCATGTGCGCTGAGTCTTTTCGGCCCGGCAGCACCGGAGCCTGACCAATACCTTCGCCATAGACGGTACGGACAGGCGGGGGCAGAGGCGGGAATAGCGTCAACTGCTCATACACAAAAAAACCTCCCAAAATTGAAAAGAATCGAAGCGGCACAGCGTACCGCTTCGATTCGTAGGTTCGGATGGGACTCAGCAGAAAAACTGAATCTCCTCCACACAAAAATGTTCTTTCCATTT
>JAAWIE010000136.1 GCA_022796195.1 Lawsonibacter sp.
CGGCCCGTTTTCTTTTCTCTCGCCAGAGAAAAGAAAATGGGGGGTTCGATTTTGGACCAGCCATTGCGAATGGCTGACTACCCCCGCAGCGCAAGCTGCGAGCACCGCAGTGTGGTGCGCCAGCTCACAAATTGATTACGCAGTCTGGTTCGACTTTTTTGCAAACTGCTACAATTTCTTTCATGATATCGTCAAAACGGGCGTCGTCGGCCTCAATTGTCATCTTCTGAGCCATAAAACTAACCGTGGCATCCTGTACGCCGTCAATTTTCTTGATCGCAGCTTCCATTTTTGCCGCACAATTCGCACAATCCAAATCCGTGAGCTTAAAACGCTTTTTCATCGGTTCTGCCTCCTCTAATATTATTCGCAAACGTGCTCTAACCCTTGATTGATCATCGTCTTAACATGGTCGTCAGCCAGTGAGTAAAACACCGTCTTTCCATCCCGCCGCGACTTCACCAAACGCGCATTCTTCAACGCCCGAAGCTGATGCGAAATCGCTGACTGCGTCATCCCCAATAACTGCGCGATGTCACAAACACACATCTCTGACTCAAACAACACATACAAAATTCGTATTCGTGTCGAGTCTCCAAAAATACGAAACAGCTCCGCCAAATCATAGAGCGTATCTTCTCCCGGCATCTCTTTCCGTACCCGTTCCACAACATCTTCGTGGGCGTGAATGAAATCACAGCACTCCACCGAATAGCGGTCCTCCATAAGCATTCCCTCCTTTCAATCAATAATTGAACAACTGCTCATATGTTCATTATACAAAAGCTTTCATGTTTGTCAAGTCCCTTTTCGAAAAATCTTGGTCTTTCTCTGCGGTTCTGATAGATCGGGTGCATCCCCTTCCATTATTTTTTGTAAAATGCAAAATTAAGTCTTGCAATTTGAAATGGAGTGTGTTATAGTAACAAAGTGGTTTGTGAAAGCCACATGAAAAGAGAACCGGGTGTAGCGCAGTTGGTAGCGCACTTGACTGGGGGTCAAGGGGTCGTGAGTTCAAGTCTCGCCACTCGGACCAAAAAATTCCCTTAGAGCCGCAAGGCTTTGAGGGAATTTTTCCATTTTCCGGGCGTTCACAGCTTCTGCATCTGCCACATTTTGCGGTGTTTTCGGCCCTTTTCGGGTGTCGCTGTTGCAAATTTTTAGAATGGGCCTAACCATTGCACCGTAAGAGATACGAGATTTGGGGAGGCAGAGTTGTAGGTTTGTCAAACGGATTGGACAATGAAGTCAGAAGGGGAAGCCCAGGAGAGGGGTTTCATCGGCGGGTTGTTGGAGCGGCGATTGTGGACAGTGAGCTGCTTATCAAAATCGAGTAAAGAGAAAAAGGAGTGACAGGAATCGAAACGTTTCTGGTCCTCCCGGTGGCTGCGTTCCACCTTGCCATTATGTCTGGGCGTGTATGGACGAATGAGCTTGTGGCGGATGCCCGGCTCAGCGGCAGTTTTCTCAAAAAAAGCCTGGAGATCCCATTTGCTGTTGGAAAAACGGTTGGTAAATTCAAAGCCGTTGTCGATCTGGACACATTCAATGCGAATGTCCCTGCTGGCATACCTCCTGACCAAACGCTTTAAGAAATCCGCCGAGGAGTAAGAGGACTGCTCAGGGTAGGCAGCCAGGAAGCGGAGCCTGGCGAACTCATCGATCGCAGTATATTGGAACAGCCGCAGCTCCGGATCGGTGATGCAGCAGCGAGGACCTACTTTCACATCCATCTGGACGCGCTGGCCAGGATAGGTCATTTGCTGGTAAGGCTTGGGGACATATGCTTTTTTCTTCTTCTCCCAGGAAACTGCCCAGCCTGCGCCTGACACGGAACAGGCTCTCGGGGCGGCGGAACCGACAGACCAAGGACTCCTCCACACTTCCATTCCAGCGGGTCCGCCAGAAGCAGATATATGACTGGCCCTTATTGTACTTTCGGCTGGCCCGGCTGACTTCATATTTCTCTGCATACTTCATTAGGGATTGTCTGTAGGCTATGTCTTGGTTATACTTGTACTCATGAAGGATGTGGCCTCGTCTCGGTTGTGTTAAGTGTGGTAACTCAACTTTAACCGATTCGGCCTCATCCTTCTACCTTTTTCTCTCGCTATCCAATATCTATTGTACTCCTACACTTTCCTGTTGCCATTTTAGACAAAATCCTTGTGATTATGGGAAGAAAATGGTATAATAGACCTGTAATTATAGGGGGAAAGGGGGTATCATGCCCCGCACGCACAAAAACAGAACGGCACGCGCCAACGCAGAGCCGTTTTGGAAAATCGGGCTTTATATTCTCCTATCCAAAGAGGACGGCAGCGAGAGCATTTGTTAAGTGGGATTTCACCCAAAAGATGAAATCCCACTACAAGCTGGAAATTATTCTCAGAAGTGTTCCTGTTCTTTCGTTATATGTTTATCCGTTGAAAAATCTTACCCATGTCCGGAACTGCTCATACTGTTCCGGGGTGTTGAGCCGCTGGGCGGAACCATCCTCAATGTCCGGTGTCCGGTCGTCATCGGACATTGAGATGAAGCAGAGTGTCTCTGAGGCAAAGATACCCTCCGCCCGCAGCGTCTCAAAAGCCAATGCCACTGTCTCCAGAAACTGTTCCTGGAACGGTTCTTGGATCTCGTCATAGGTGTCAGCGTCCGTATTGGCGAGGGTTGCTTCCTGATCGTAGAGCTGTCGGCTGACCTGATTGAGTTCACTGTCGCTCCCATCGGAGTAGCCCCACTCATCAGGGAGATAGCGGTTCAGACTGAACGATCCATCCGCCACCCGGTCCACCAGTTCCTCAGGCCAGTATTCCCGCAATTCTGCCAGACGCTCTGGCGTCCGGTCCTCTTCATCCCGCCTCGCCAGTGCCTCTTCGGTATTCACTGCCAGAAAAAGAGTAACGCAGTCGCTGTCAGTAACCAAAGCCGCACTGTAAATGTGCTCCTTCCCAATTTCCCGACGAATCTTCTCCATTGCGTGCCGTACCGCTTTCTCAATAGCGGGTTGCAGGTCTACGAAGAATTGTTCCATCTTTAATTATCCAACCTTTCTTTTTGCCGAATTGATATGAGAAAAGTATAGCACAAAATCAACCAGCGTTCAACCGCCATTGCAGGGGCTTCACCTATCGTATCTAAAAGAAGAAATGCAAGTGATGGCTGACGGTATCGACACCGATGACCCCTATCTTACTGCTTTTCTAAAAGCACAGGAACATTCAAACCCTTAATCGCGGTATCGTGGTTAAATTGGTAGATACGGTTTGGGTGCATGAGAACGGGGAGATAACGGTGGACTTCAATTTTGCCGACGAGTATCAGCGTATAATTGATTACATCGAGAACAATCACAACATACTTACGGTGATAGCGCGAAAGCCCGCGATGTTGCGGGGCTAACGCCCCATCACCAAGCAAAAGTTACTGTTGTTCATAAATAAGCGGCCCAGTGGGACTGGCAGGCCCCCGCAGAGGAGATGCCTCCAGCGCCCCCCGTATCTTGGACTTCTGGAAGAGCTGGTTTTGCACAGCGGTCATCAGCAGATTTCGGACGCTCTCGTTAGCGAACAGCACATCTTCCACGGTAGCGGCAGGACCGCTGAGGCCGGGCAGGGTGCCGAGGATATATTGCAGCTTCTCGCCCTCAGCGTTGCGGATGTGACTCAGGTCGAGTTCCTCCATCGTCATGGAGGAGAGAATCTGGTTGACTGCGTTTTCCCGCTGGATAGGCAGGTCAATGTTGGGAAAGGTGGGCAGAGAGAAAAAACAATCTCCTTTCTGAATGAGGGCGCATGCCAGGAATGCGCCGGTACAACAGCAGGAAACGCTCCTTACTAGCGCGGTCCTCGAAACAGTTATATGTCTGCTAGCTGGCGGGTTCTTTCTGGAACCCCTCTGCTCTCATTAGGAAACAGGTATTCATCCCCACCGCCGCCGCGTACCCTCATATACTCCCGCAGAATGCCGCAGAGGGCTTCACAGAGGGGGATAACCTGCGCCCGCTTA
>JAAWIE010000137.1 GCA_022796195.1 Lawsonibacter sp.
TGCAGGCCGCTCTCCTCATTGCGGAACTCCACAATGTGGCTGAGGATGGAGATCATCAGGTTATTGGTCTTCTCCTTCTGATAGATCTGCTCGTTCACCATGGCCTGAAGGCGGCGCTGCTTGGCTTGCAGCATAATGGCGTTCTTGACCCGGCGGCGCACCACCATCATGTCGTAGGGGCGGCTGATAAAGTCGGAGACCCCCATGTTGTAAGCCCGCCGCATGGAGGAGTTTGTGTTCTCCGCTGTAATCATTATAACAGGAATGCTTTCAATCCAGCTGTACTGGTTCATCGCAGTAAGTACGCCAAATCCATCCAGATTGGGCATCAGAAGGTCCAGCAAAAGCAAAGATATCTCCTGCTCTTTCTGCTGAAGAACGGCCACCGCCTGTTCTCCATCCTCCACCTCGATAATATCATAGGATTCTTCCAGCATAGCGCGCAGGATATTCCGATTCATATCCGAGTCATCGGCAACCAAAATCGTAAATCGCTGCTCCCTGCTTGTGGGCATGGTTACTCAGTCCTCCTCTGCTGTATCTCAGTCCTGAGCATCGCTGCGCTCGGACATCAGTTTGGTCAATGTGCTGCACAGCAGCTCAATATTAATGGGCTTGGCCAGGTGGGCGTTCATGCCGGCCTGGGCCGTACGGCTGATATCCTCCGCAAAGGCGTTGGCGGTCAGCGCAATAATGGGAACAGTGCCGGCATCGGGCCGGTCCAGGGCGCGGATAGCCTCTGCCGATTGACAGCCGTCCATCTCCGGCATCTGCATATCCATCAGAATGGCGTCAAAATACTGGAGCTCCGAATTCCGGAAGGCCTCCAGCGCCTCCAGACCATTCTCTGCCGGCGTCACATCGGCTCCCCGCATCTTCAGCAGCTCGGTGGCGATCTCCATGTTCAGCAGATTGTCCTCCGCCAGCAAAATCCGCCGGCCGGCCAGCTGAACAACGTCCTTCGGCTTCTGCTCCTGCACAGGCGGCAGGGCTTCGCTGGCGTCGAAGGGGATGGTCACTGAGAAGGTGGTCCCCACCCCCAGAGTGCTGTCCACCACGATCTGCCCGCCCATGCGGTTGATCAGATTCTTCACAATGGGCATCCCCAGTCCGGTGCCCATAACCTCCTTGGCGCCAAAGCGCACCTCCCGCTCGTAGGGGTCGAAGAGCTTGGGCAGGAACTCCTTGGACATACCTGTACCAGTGTCTGACACCATCAGCAGATAGTTGTTCCGCTTGCCCTCGTCCATCTGCCGCAGGGTCACAGAGATCCGGTCCCCCTGCTTGGTAAACTTCATGGAGTTGGACACCAGATTGTTGATGATCTGCCCCAGCCGGACGGGGTCGCCCTTAATCAACCGGTTTTTCACGTCGATGGAAAGCTGGAAGTCCTTGCCCTGGTCCAGCGCCTGGGCCTGGAAGGGAGACAGGCAGGTTTCAATAATCTCGCGCAGGTCAAAGGGCTTGATCTCCATGGAGACATTCCCCTGCTCCAGCCGGGAGATCTCCAGGATATCATTGATAAGCGCCAGAAGCTGCTGGCTGGCGGCTCCGATCTTATTCAGGTAGCCCACCATACTCTCCTTATCGCAGCCTTCCTGAAGGGCCAGGTTGGCCATACCGATAATAATGTTCAGGGGGGTACGCATATCGTGGCTCATTACCGAGAAGAACTGCTTCTGCGACCGCTCGCTCTGCGCCGCCGCAGACAGAGCCCCCTTCAGCAGCTGCACCTGCCGCTGCTGCTCCTCCTTCTCGTCCTCCACATCCCGGAAGCAGATGACCACCTCGTTGGGTATCCTCTCCGGATTGGCCAGCATACGTACGCTGATCCAGTGATCCTCCTCTCCGAACTTCCGCAAAAACTCGCCGCCGAAGTCCCGAACATCCTGCTCCACCAGCAACCGGATATTCTCCAGGCTGAAGTTTTGCAAAAACTCTTCTGAGGTCCACTCGTCCAAGGCGGCGGCAATCACCTTCAGCAACTCTCCATAGTCGCCGGTCGTCCCGGTCATTTGTTCCCGAACATGGGGGGAGGGCTTGGTCATCTCAAAGGTGCCTGTCACAATATTGACGCGGTAGAATGCGTAGTAGATATCCCCCATCACCTGAACCGTCTCGTTGACCCGTTTGGCCGCCCGGCTCAGCTTCCGGTCCCGCAGCCACATACCGAGAGCAACGCCCAGGAACAGCACCAGACCAATGGCGTAATACACCAGAATGCTCTGGACCCCGGCCAGCAGGGTCTCGTAGGGGACGGTGAGGATGCACAGCCAGCCATTCTCGGTGTGCTGGTAGTACAGGCCACGGGTCAGCCCCTGCATCCCCATGATCTCGTTGTCTTTGCCATCCAGCTCGCCCCGGTTGACCCGGTCGAACAAATCCCTGGTGTAAACTTGGAGCTCCTCCTCCGTCGCCTCGAAGGGGATGTTGTAGTACAGCAGGGTCCCCTGGCCGTCCAGCACATAGTAAGCCCCCCCCACCGGCAGGTCCTGTATGGTGTGGTCGGCTCGGAAGTGCTCCAGGGGCACATCAAAGGCGATGGCATTGTCACTTCCGGCGGCGGAGATTGCGGCGGTGACCACCATGCGTCCGTTATAGACATCACTGTCGTAGGCGTCAGTAAAGATCACCTCTCCCTCCGCCTCCATGGCCCGATGATACCAGAACTGGCTGGCGTAATCGTAGTCCCGGTCCCGTATGGCGCTGGCGGAGATAACCTGCCCGTTCAGCACGGCGCAGATATCCAGGCTGTTGGTGTCAATCAGGGTTGTGCTCTTGTTGAAGTAGTCCACCAGCCACGCCTCAAACTGGTCCGCGTCAGTCCCCTGTCTGTCCATATCCTCCAGATAAAACATGGCCATGGTCAGGATGCGGTCGTATTCGTCCATCTGGCTGTTCTCGTCGTTGGCGTAGCTGGTCACCAGGTTTTTTCCCATGATTCTGGCGTTATCCAGCAACAGCTGCTGGCTCATAAGCATACCAGCTGCGCCTATCGCCACAAACAAGGCTAGAATTACCAGTATCCGCCAGCTGCTCCACTGACGGGGCGATCCTCTTACCTTCTTGTGTTGCATATTGCTCACTCCTTGCCTGGTCAAGCTCCCGTCTGGCAAACCCATCCCTCTTCTGCTGAATGGGCAGATAGTTTTTCAAGATATAGTATAGCATATTTCGCCCCTGGTGTAAAGATACTTTGCTAAAATTCGGAGCCTCCACTTGCCAAGCGGGATAAAAGGCATTATAATAGGAAAGCCTTACCTAACACCGGGGAGGGCCAACAATTCTGCACGATTTGGAGAGGATATCTATGGAACGCACCACCATCGCCGCCATCTTTGCCGATCAGGAAAAGCTGGGCGGCCAGACCGTCACCGTAATGGGCTGGGCCCGGACCATCCGCGACATGAAAACCTTCGGTTTTATCGAGCTCAACGACGGCTCCTGCTTTAAAAACCTTCAGGTGGTCATGGACGCCAATACTCTGGCCAATTACAAGGAGATCGCCGGTCAGAATGTGGGGGCCGCCCTCGCCGTTCGGGGCGAGGTGGTGCTCACCCCCCAGGCCAAGCAGCCCCTGGAGATCAAGGCCGCCTCCATCGACGTGGAGGGACCCTCCACCCCCGACTACCCCCTGCAAAAAAAGCGCCACAGCGTGGAGTATCTGCGCTCCATCCAGCACCTGCGCCCCCGGACCAACCTGTTCTCCGCCGCTTTCCGGGTGCGCTCCGTGGCCGCCCACGCAGTCCACTGCTTCTTCCAGGACCGGGGCTTTGTCTACGTCCACACCCCTATTATCACCGGCAGCGACTGCGAGGGGGCCGGCGAGATGTTCCAGGTGACCACCCTGGACCTGAACAATCCCCCCCACACCCCCGACGGCCAGATCGACTACTCCAAGGACTTCTTCGGCAAGCAGACCAGCCTCACCGTCTCCGGCCAGCTCAACGCCGAGAACTTCGCTATGGCCTTCGGCAATGTGTACACCTTCGGCCCCACCTTCCGG
>JAAWIE010000138.1 GCA_022796195.1 Lawsonibacter sp.
CACATGCAACAGCAACTTTGAAAACATATAAACCTGCTCTGCAAAAAGCGCTTGGAGAATTAAAGAAAAAACGGGATGACCATCCTGAACTTTTCGATGCAGATAACAGCAACAGTTCTGGACAAAAAACACTTTTAGACGCCCTCTATGAGGAGGGGATTATTCCAACATACTCATTCCCCAAAAATGTTGTAAGTACATACATTTCAGGAACAAACGGAAAGATCAGATATCAAGTCGAACGAGGATTGGATGTTGCGATTGGTGAATATGCTCCTGGTCGGTCTATTGTTGTTGATAAGACAACCTATCAGATTGGAGGTCTTTTCTATCCTGGTACGGAGCGCAGCGAACGGACAGCTGCCTCACCAGCAAGAGCGTTTATTCAAGATGCAAATTATCGAAAAAGCATCCTGGCATGTGATCGATGCGGTTGGTTTGGACTGAGTGAAGATAACTATAATTCTTGTCCCTTCTGCGGAAATTCTTCTTTACGTGCTATGCTTCCTATGCTTCGGCCATGGGGGTTTGCGCCTAGGAATGCCACATCTATAGAAACTGCTCAATTAGATGAAGAGTATACCGCTGCACAGCAACCGCTTTACTCAACATTACCAGAAGCCGATGATGTATCCAGTGTAGATGGATGCGCCAATATACGAATGGCTGTCCGGCCTAACCAGAGGATCATTATGCTCAATAAAGGAATTGGCGGCAAAGGCTTTATGGTATGCTGTGACTGTGGAGCGGCAATGCCCGGAGATGATGAGAGTGTACTTAAAAATCTAATGCGTCCCTACCGCTCACGCTTCAATAAAGCGCGGTGCAAACATACGGATGCACTCAATGTGAATTTAGGATATGATTTTGTAACTGACATGTTGGTCTTGGAATTTCGACTGGATCGCAATCTGGTTGATGTAGATACACAAGGCGGGTCGTGGATCAATCGTGCAGGGCAGTCTTTGGCTGAAGCCTTACGCTTGTTGGCCTGTCAAGAGATGGATATCGAATTTACAGAGCTAGTCACTGGCTATCGTATTCGTGAGAGTGATACCGGCGATTTTATAGATATTTATCTGTATGACAGCCTTTCTAGCGGAGCTGGTTATGCGGTCAGTATGGAGAACTCTATTCCTCAACTACTAAAAAAAGCGCGAGAATTATTAACAAATTGCTCTTGTGACAATGCTTGCTATAAATGTCTGAAACACTATCGCAATCAGTATGTTCATAGTGTTTTGGATAGGAATGCAGCCCTAAGTCTATTGGATTGGGGAGAAGAAAATATTCGGACTCAAACCTTTTCTGTCCAGGAGCAAAGCCGATTGATTATGCCTATGGCGCAAATCCTTCGTCTATCTGGTATACAATTATTTATGGATAATGATAACATCTGGGTTAAAGGCTCATCAGTAAAAAAGAAACTCAATATCTATCCTGCGATGTGGGCAAGGCACAAAACTGGCGGAACAATTTTTATAAGTGATATGCAGATCAAATACGCAAAACCGATTGCGCTAAAAATGATTTCTGACTGTCTGTGAACAAAACCGGCAAGCAGGGCAAAGTGGTACCCACTTTGCAAACTGGCAAGCAGGGCGTGTGTGACCACACGCCTGCTTGCCGCTTGTTGGGGCCAGCCCCAAACCCCGGAACGCACAATAAATTGTGCGGCTGCGCGTCCCCTTGGCGGGACGCTTTTTAACAATGAAATTCAAATACAGAGTTGACAAAATCCCTTTTCTGAATTATGATATGTTTATCAACTTTAAGGGGAGGGTAAAGATGGTCTTAGTTGGACAGCGGCTTAAATTTTTACGGGAGAAAGCTCATTTGACACAGGCAAAAATGGCAGAACTGTTGGGAGCAAGCCAACCTGCAATCAATCGTTATGAGCATGGGCAGACGGCGGCACCATTCTCGGTTTTACGAGGCTACGCAGATTATTTCGATGTATCGTTGGACTACATTTTCGGGCGGTGCGATGAACCACAGGGTAAGCTATACAAATACAGACCTGATCTTACCAGTGACCCGGAAATGCAAAAATTTGTGGAGATGTGCTTCGAACCTGGGTCGGCCATGAACGAAAAATTGAAGCAAACAGTCTTTGAAATGCTGGGGGAGGCGAGAGGATGAAAGCCGTCATTTACGCCCGGTACTCCAGCGACAATCAGCGTGAAGAAAGCATCGAAGGGCAGATCAGAGAGTGTACCGCCTTTGCCGAGAAGAACGGCATCACCGTCCTGCGTCATTACATTGACCGGGCTTTCTCCGCCAAGACCGACAACCGCCCGGAGTTTCAGAATATGATAAGGGACAGCGGCAAGCGGCTCTTTGACATGGTGATTGTCTGGAAACTAGACAGGTTTGCCCGGAACCGCTATGACAGCGCCCGATACAAGGCCACACTGAAAAAGAACGGGGTCAAGGTGGTATCCGCCACTGAGGTGATCTCCGATGGAGCCGAGGGCATCATTCTGGAAAGTGTTCTGGAAGGGTATGCCGAATATTACTCTGCTGATCTCTCCGAAAAGGTAGTCCGGGGCATGACCGAGAATGCTCTGAAATCTAAGTACAACGGCGGGACGTTGCCCATCGGATACATGATTGACAGCGAGCAGTATTTCCAGCTTGACCCGCTGACCGCTCCCTTTGTTTTGGAGGCTTTCAAGCAGTACGCTGAGGGTGCGACTATGAAGGAAATTCGGGACTATCTGAACGAGCAGGGTGTGAAGAATACAAGGGGCCAGCCGCTGACCTACAACAGCGTCCAGCACCTTCTGAACAACCGCCGTTACATCGGGGAGTATACCTACCGGGACATTGTTGTGCCGGATGGCATCCCCGCCATTGTTCCCCAAGACCTCTTTGAGCGAGTGCAGGAGCGTTTGGCAAAGAACAAAAAAGCCCCTGCCCGGCATAAGGCAGAGGAAGATTATCTTCTGACAACGAAGCTGTTCTGTGGCTACTGTGGGGCCTACCTCTGCGGCGAAAGCGGCACCAGTCATACCGGGACTACCCACCGCTATTACAAGTGCGTGTCTGTTAAAAAGAAGCGGACGAACTGCCACAAAAAGTCCGTCAAGAAAGACTGGATCGAGGATTTGGTGGTCAGCGAAACCATGAAGATGGTGATGGACGATAGCGCCATCGAAGCCATTGTCGCTATGCTCATGGAATTGCAGGAGCAGGAGAATGTCAATCTGCCACTGTACGAGCAGCAGCTGCGGGAGGCAGACTAGGGTATCCAGAATTTGCTCAACGCCATCCAACAGGGTATCCTTACCAAGTCCACGAAGGGTCGTCTGGAGGAACTGGAGGCCACGAAGGAAGAACTGGAAACAAAGATCGCCTGCGAGAAGCTGGCGAAGCCCAAGGTCAGCGCTGAGTTTATGACCTTCTGGCTTCATCGTTTCCGCAAGCTGGACGCGCGGCAGAAGTCCCATCGGAAAATGTTGATTGACACGTTCGTCAACGCGATTTTCCTCTACGATGACAAGATGGTGATTACCTTCAACTACAAGGAGGGGACAGACACGATTACATTTGATGACCTCAAATCCTCCCCTGCTGCGGAAAAATCCGGTTCGGATATGGATTGCTTAACTGCACCACTTGGAATGACTGGGTTTCTCGGATTTGAGAGGCCCGGTTTTTTCTTTGCTTTCGGCCAGTTCTCTCCTGAGTTCTCTCCTCCTATATGGTAGCCTGGATTCCCGGAGAGATGCTGAATGCCCTGGTCATTTTTGCGGCAGAAGTATTCTTTGCCGCCGTATCCAAGTGCGCATAAATGTTGGCTGTTGTAGAGAAATTGCTGTGACCCAGCCACTCTTGGATTTCCTTCATGGATACCCCGTTTTTTAGCAGTAACGAGGCACAAGTGTGCCCATATAGTATAATAAGGACAAAGACGGAAACCCTTGTGGCTCAAGGGGATTCGGATTTGTCCTTATTCTTTTTCCACCTATTTTCCCTCAAA
>JAAWIE010000139.1 GCA_022796195.1 Lawsonibacter sp.
GGAGCGGCTGGAGGCGGAGTGGAATGAGTTGAATGAAGGAGGATCATCATGAAACGAACATTGCTATGCGCCCTGCTGGCCCTGGCGGCTGTCCTGTCGCTGGCGGCCTGCGGCGGAAAACCCGGAAGCGCCGGTTCAGGAGACAGTCAGACGGGCCAAACCAGCCAGGGCGGCCAAGCCAGCTCCGGGGACCAGTCCCGCCAGCCCGGCGGCGCCGACGTGGGGGAGTATGTCTTCCGCGCCAACGGAGTCAACGTGTCCATCAACGATGATATGGCCGGCGTGCTGGCCGCTCTGGGAGAACCCCAGAGCTACTTTGAGGCGGAGTCCTGCGCCTTTGAGGGTCTGGACAAGACCTACACCTACTCCGGCTTTGTCATCACCACCCGGCCCGAGGGGGAGAAAGATTATGTCAACTCCATCCTCCTCACCGACGACAGCGTGACAACCCCGGAGGGGATCTTCATCGGCTCCTCCGGCGACGACGTGATTGCCGCCTACGGCCAGAGCCCCGCCGGCTTTGCAACTCTGCTCACCTACACCAAGAACGGCACCGTCCTGAACTTTGTGCTCAGTGAGGACAAGGTGATCTCCATCGAGTATCTGGCAGAGTGACTTTGAACAGGGACGGAAACTCCACTGCTGCCGGACAAAAATCCCCCTTACGCGGATGCACAGCTCCGCATAAGGGGGCGTTTTTATAGTCAGACGGGAGAAGCGGAAATCCTCTGGAAAACCCGGCAAAGGCCGGCAGTCCTGGGACAAATTGGAGCGGAATCTCAAAGGTCTACAAGCTCTGTGCGCCGGTCTATATCCTGTCAATGCGCCACACCATCCACCTAATCCGCTCACTCTGTAAGAACAAACAGTGTCCCCAATTTATGGGTTCTTCTCCAACCAGCGAACTGCACAGTGGGCCAGACAGGCGGAACCGATGGGACAGACCTCCTCATTGAACCGGACCCTGGGATTGTGGGCGGGCGCGTCTCCCCGCTCGTCCAGATAGCCGGCTGAGAGGTACATAAATACGCTGGGGACCTTTTCTGCAATGACCGCAAAGTCCTCAGATGCACTGGCCGACATATCGGGGACGGGGGTCAGACCGGGGACCGGCAGCTCCTGCATATAGCCCACCATTTCCTCTGTCATGGCGGCATCGCAGACCAGCGGCGGCACCTGGGAAATCATCTCAATTTCAGCCGACCCTCCAAATACCGCTGTGGTCCCCTGGACGGCCTCCTTCAGCCGCCGCACCAGCTTCTCCCGGCTGGCGCTGTCGTCGGTGCGCAGAGTCCCCTGAAGAACGGCGGTGTCGGGAATGATGTTAGGGGCGGAACCCGCAGAGAAACTGCCAATGGTCAGCACACAGGCCTTGCTGGGGGCCGCCTCCCGGGCAATCAGCGCCTCCAGAGCCAGATAGATATGGACTCCAATATTGATGGGATCAATGGAACTGTGGGGATAGGCGCCGTGGGCTCCCTGGCCGTGGACGGTGATCCGAAAGCCGTCCACAGAGTACATCATGGTCCCGCCGCTGTTGTACATGAACAGGCCAACCGGCATCCTGCCGGAGCCCACATGGTAGGCCAGCGCCCCGTCCACACCATCCAGAATACCATGAGCCATCATGTCACGCGCGCCCTCGAAGGTCTCCTCTGCAGTCTGGAACATAAACCGGATCCGGCCGGACAGCTTAGATTCCTGTTCCTTCAGCAGCTTGGCCGCCGTCAGCAGCATAGCGGCATGGAAATCGTGGCCGCAGGTGTGGGCCTCGGTGCCGGTGGGACAGGCAAAGCTCTCACCGCTCTCCTCTGGCATGGGCAGCGCGTCCATATCCGCCCGGAGCAGAAGAGTCCTGCCTCCCTCCCGGCCCAGCTCCGCCGTCACACCATGGCCGCAGGGGCGCGGCTCCAGACCATAATTTCTCAATTGCTCCATCACGTAGGCCTGGGCTTTGGGCATATTCAGGCCCACCTCTGCGTGGCTGTGCAGCCATCGGCGGTGGGCAACCGTCTCCTCGCGCAGCTCCAGCGCCTGTTCATAAAAATTCATAGCGATCCCACCTCATTAGGACTGTAAAATCCCGGAAAAGCGTCGAGTAAATTGTAGCAAAAGGCGACGGTTTCGTCAATAGCGCTGGCGTCCGCCCCAGGGCAGCAGCATGCTTGGAGAAACGTCCGCTGTAAATCCTCTGGCCTTTCCTGAATGCGATCAATTCCTGGGTTGTAGTTTATCATATTTTCCGATTATTTAAAATGGGGCGGCCCCTGATCTGCACTGCAAAATATAGTGGCATTTCTGGAAATATGTGATACAATGAAAAGGGGTGTCTCAATTGCTGAACAAAGGTACTGGGAAGTTCAAGCAAAAGCTTTTGAAATCAGTCTCTCGAAAAATGGTTCTTCTGCTGCTCATCTCGGCGCTGATTTTCACCATGGGGCAGTATGCTGTGATCCTGATCGGCAATGAGACGAACGCCCGCAGCCATCTCCGGGAGCTGGAGGCGTCCTACCAGCAGCTTGACCATATTGACGCCGCCTTTCTGCAGGACGAAGCGACCATGCAGGCGGCCCAGGCGGTGTTGAGCGGAGAGCAGGGGGCCGCGCGGCTCCAGCAGCTGGTACGCAGGCTGAATCTGCAAAGTCCGGTCTCCAGCGAGTTTATCCTGAGCGACCTCCACGGCAATGTTCTGGCGGCGTCCTTCCCCGGAAGCACCCTCTCATCCTATTTATGGAACTACAACGCCGCCATCTGCTACCATGCCCGCAGCTGTGAGGAGGACGAGATTTACCGCTCCGTCTACTACGACAACAGCACCTATTCCGACCGCATGTTTGTGAAACCGGTCTATCGGGACTCCACCCTCCTGGGCTTTTTGACCCTCTATCTCTCCGGCGCCGGGTGGAACTACGACCTGTCTGAGACCAATTTCGACGGTGTAATTACCGACCTCCGGGGCAACATCATGTACAGCAGCAAGCAGGCCTTCGCCTCGGTAGACAACAAATTCAGCTGCAACAGGCATGGCTCTGTGGAGCTCAATGGGCTGCGCTACTGGATTCTCGGCGAGACCACCGCCGACGGCCGTGCCATCATTTATTCTCTGGTCTACTATCCCCGCAATGACGCCCTGACCACCGGTCTGATTGCCCTGGCCCTGGCCGCTGCAGCCTGGTACATTACAGCAAGGAACGTATTCTCGGTCATGGCGGACAGCAACGCCGCCAGTGTGGAGTATTTAGTGCAGGAGCTCCGGTACATCCGCACAACAGATTCCGGGCACCGCATTGTGATGGACAGCGACGACGAGTTCAGCGAGGTGGCGCATCAGACAAACTATATGCTGGACGCGCTCAAGGAACTGAACGAGCGCAATACCGAGCTTCTGCGTCGGAACAACCGCATTGAGATTGAACAGCTTACCGCTCAGATGAACCCCCACTTTCTCTACAATACGCTGGAGGTCATTCGGGCTCTGGCGCTCTTTGACGGGGTCAAGGCCGAGCAGGTCATTACAGAGCTGACCCAGGTGCTGCGTTACAGCGTGGATTTTTCCCGGGATGAGGTGCCGCTCCGCGACGACATTTTTTACATCCAAAATTATCTCAATATTCAAAAGGTCCGTTTTGGCGACCGCTTCCACTGCCAGCTGGACATTGCGCCCGAGTGTTTGACCTGTATGGTACCAAAGCTCCTGCTTCAGCCCCTGTTGGAAAACAGCATTAAGTACGGCTTTCGCAATACCATGGATCTCCACGTCCGTGTGGAGGGCCGGCTGGAGGGCGGGACGCTCCTGTTTCGTGTGGCCGACGACGGAGGCGGGATGGAGGAGGAACAGGCGCTGGAGCTACAGGCACAGCTGGCCTCCCACGACCGCAACTCCCCCTCCATCGGACTGCGGAATTTGTCCCGCCGTCTATATCTGAAATACGGCAGCAAAAGCGGCGTGGAAGTGTTGAACGACGAGG
>JAAWIE010000140.1 GCA_022796195.1 Lawsonibacter sp.
GCCCAAAATTCTTGAGGTTTTGGAACATTCCCGCCCCGCCACCGCCGTGTTACGCCCCTAGCAGACGGTTGGAAAGTGCAAAAATAGGGAGGAAATCCGTAAGAACACTCTGTTTTTACGTCAAAAAGTGAAGCTGGTAGACATCCGGTAGACAGCCTGAAATGGGAAAAGCCTGGGAACCCCTGCGCCGCAGGGATTCCCAGGCTTTTTTGGTAGACATTTGGTAGACTAGGTTATGCTTTCCAGAGGCCATGGAGATTGCAGTAGGCGTAGACGGCCTCCACTTCATCGCCCTCACAGAGGGCAAAGCAGATCTCTGGCTTGGCATTGGGGGACAGCAGTTTGCGCTGATTGCCCTGCTTGGTCTGGAGGGAGACCCACTCAATGTAGTGCTCCGGCAGCATGGGATGTTCCACAGAGCCGACACGCACCTTGACCAGATTGCCTTCCACCTCATATACAGGGACGTGCTTTTCCACGGCGGCATCGGTGGTGCCAGGGATCAGCTCAGTCATTTTCTGGCCGCAGCACATGACCGGCACGCCAGCGTTTTTGACCATGGCGACAATATTGCCGCAGTGCTGGCAGATGTAAAATTTCTGTTCCATTTTAAAGTTCCTCCTTTTTTCCTGAAAACTGCTCTAAGATTGCTGGTGTATGCTAAGAGTAGAATACCTGATACCGGCAGAAAAAGCAAGAAATTTTTGACAAAGGGCGGGGTGGTGGGAAGATTTAGGTTCGGGTATCGATGCGGACCACTAGGGCGGTGCGGTCGTCGGTGGCATCTTTTAGGTCGTGGGTAACCAGTTCTCGGGCCAAATCCTTAGGGCTCTCTCCATCGAAGTGGGCGAAGCGTTCTCTTAGCCAGCCGTCCTCCGGCCCGGAGCATACCCCGTCGCTGGCCATCAGGACGCAGTCCCCCGGGGCCAGCCGCAGGGAGAACTGGTCCAAGGCAGAGACCTCGCCCTCGGCCAATCCGGCGGGCAGAGATTTGCCGCTGAGCCGCTGGACGCTGTCCCCTTTCTTAATATAGGTGGGGGCAGCCCCCAGTTTAAACAGCTCGCCCTCTCCAGAAAACAGGTCCAGCTGAAGCAGGTCCACGGTGGTAAAGCCGCCGGTCTCCTCTCCGCGAAGCGCCAACGCGGAGGAAAGTGTGGTTAACGCCCGGCGAGCGTCCACTCCGGCCTGGAGCAGCTGTTCCAGCAGACGCACTGCCAGAGTGCTTTCCCGGTTGGCCTCTGGGCCGCTGCCCATACCATCGCACAATAAAAGGTACAGTTTGCCGTCGTGACGCTTGAAATAAGTGCCTGCGTCGCCGCTTACAGTCTCGCCCGATTTTTTCCGGGCGGCTACGCCTGCTACTGCCATCAGCGGCTCCAGTTGAATCAGAGAAACTGCCTCCTCCCCCTCCAGCTCAACCCGCATAGGAACACCCAGGGCCGAGGACAAATCGTCAAGGCGGCTGGGTCTGGTGAGGGAAAAGCAGCCGGGACCCTCTGCTTCGACCCGGAGCAGTCCGCGGCCATCCCGGTATACACAGGTGCGCACCTCCAGCTTCATCTCCGCCAGCCGTTGACGCAGCCGGCGGCCGGCGGCCGGGTCGGGGGTCAGCTCACGGCTCAGTTCCGCTGCAGCCTCGCCTAACAGTTCGGAGAGCTGGGCGTACTGCCGGCATACTGCCGCCCGGCTCTCCCGGATTCGGGCGTTGTATTGCCGGCGGTAGAATAGGGCGGTGAGCTCCTCATTAACCGCCGCCACAAATTCCGGAAAATGGATGCACCGGTCGGAAAAGTGCCGGGGGAAGTCGACGCTCTCCGCCCGGCCCCGCTCCACCATGGCGGGAGTAGCGTCGTTGAGGGCATTGAATGTGGTGTTGTAATCGGTTTTCCAACACCGGTCCCGCAGTGTGCAGGTCCGGCACTGACGCCCTGCCGCCCGGTCGAAGACGGTGGCGACATCGTTATCGTTCTCTGGACTGCGGAACGCGGAACGCAGGGAATCGTACAGGGTGCGGAAAGCCTGGGCAGTCTGTTCCAGTTTCTGTTGGACCAGCCGCTGGCCCTGCGGATCAGCCGAGGCGGTTCTTCCCCACATACCAAGCCAGCTCAGCAGCCGTTCCGGAGCGAGCAGAGTCAGCGCACAGGCCCCTACCGCAGTTATGCCCAGCATGGGGATGCCAAAAATTTTTATGGGGGCTATGGTGGTCAGGCAGACGCAGAGCAGGGCCAGCGGCCCGACCCGCCGGGCAGCGGCAGGGGGCCTGTCCGCTTTCCGCCGGATCATAGGGGCCAGCGCCCCGCGAAACGCCCAGCATGAGGCGGTGGTGAGGGCGGACTCTACCAGCAGACGGCCTGCCGCAGTCCAATCCCGGCCCCCTGAACCCTGGGTGATGATCCCAGTAAAGGCCACCAGCATACCCGCAATTGCGGGCATGGTCCAGGGCCGGCGCAGGGGTTTCCAGTCGTAGAAGGCGAAGGCAATCGCGAAGGTGAGAATAGCTGCGGAGGAGTAGCGCAGTCCGGAAGAGAAATCCAGTGTAGCCAGTGAGCCGAAGCAGGCTCCCACCAGCGCGGCCCCGCCGTACAATCCGGAGCCGGAGGCCCCCACAAAGGCAGCGCCAAAGGGAGCGGAGTCCTCAAAGATGGCGGCTCCAGCCAGAACTGCCGCCAAAAGCAGGTGGATTCCCGCTTCTGCTGCCAGTACCAGTGTGGAAGCAGGGGGTTTTTCCTTCTGCTTGGATGGGTGGCGCAGCTTGTTCAATTTGGAGTAGATGGTTTTGGCTGTCATGCCGGTGTCCTCCTGACTGTGAATGTGGCTCCCATTATATTCCAGTTTCTGGAAATTATGCGTCGAAACAGGGACACACTACAGTACAATTATTTTCCTGGCGGGCCGCTTCCAGATGAACTTTGGGCTTGTATTTTTCAGGAAAATAGAATACAATATAAAACAAGAGCATGATCCCCGATCCTCATGGAAAGGAAGGTATTTTCCGATGAAACTGGAAACTGAGCTGGGTGAAATCCGCGTCAGCAGCGACGTATTCACCACGATCACAGGCAGCGCCGCCACCAACTGTTACGGAGTGAAGGGCATGGCGGTACGCTCCACGACCGACGGGCTGGTCCATCTGCTCAAGCGGGAGTCCATGTCCAAGGGCGTTAAGGTATACTACAACGCAGAGGGCACCGTCTCCATTGAACTGCACATTATTGTGGAGAACGGAGTCAATCTCATGGCCGTATGCCGTTCCATTATGAGCGAGGTGCGCTATGTAGTCAGCAAGACCACCGGGGTGGAAGTGGCTTCGGTGGATGTTTGCGTGGACTCCATGCGCTTCTGATGATTCGCAGAAAGGAATTTGCCGATATGGTACAATCTATTGACGCGGCGGTCTTTCAGCGGATGATGATTCACGCTCACGCCGCCATCAACGCCCAGAAACAGCCGATCAACGATCTGAATGTGTTCCCTGTCCCCGACGGAGACACCGGCACCAACATGTCGCTCACCATCGGAGCCGCTGCCGCAGAGATGCGTAAGAAGCACTACGACACAGTGGGACAGGCCGCCGGCGGCACTGCCTCTGCTTTGCTCCGAGGGGCTCGTGGCAACTCGGGGGTAATCCTGTCCCTTCTGTTCCGGGGGTTTTCCAAGGCGATCAAGGATAAGGAGACTATGGACGGCCGCGATCTCGCCATTGCCCTGGACTTTGGTGTAGCTGCCGCCTATAAGGCGGTTATGAAGCCTGCCGAGGGCACTATCCTCACGGTCTCCCGCCTGGCTGCGGCCCGCGCTGCCGGATATGCCCGGGAGGACAGTGTTCATGGCCCTGCCGTTTTTGCTTGGCTATAGTATCCGAACGGATACGGTAAGAAATGACGAAACCGGAACAGGAGGGTATGCAGGGTGAAAAAATG
>JAAWIE010000141.1 GCA_022796195.1 Lawsonibacter sp.
CAGTCCTGCGGACATGAGACACAGTACGTCTACGAACGCCACTCCACCCGCCAGCCCCGGGACAAAAAGGAGATTGGCATCTCTGCCGTTCGAGGCGGCACCATCGTAGGCGAACACGAGATCATCTTCGCCGGGCACGACGAGATCATGGAGATCAAACACACTGCCCTCTCCCGGGAAATTTTCGCCCAGGGGGCGGTTGAGGCCGCCAAATTCATCGCCAGTGTGGAGACGCCAGGGTTGTACGATATGAGCCATCTGGTAAAATAAGTAAAACCGCCCTCTGTTTGACGACAAAGGGCGGTTTTTTAAGGCGAGCAGATCAATGAAAACTATTCAGGAGCTGAAGCAGTACCTGCAGGAGAACTGTTACCACTTTGATGTCATCACCATCGGCTGCCACTACATCCATGGGGCCATACATGCAGCACTGACGGGAGTCTTTTATGGACATAATCAAAAAAATCAGGAAACTATATCAGGGTAATATTTTGCTCCAGCCGCCGTATCTGGAAGAAAACACCGAGGGTATCCCGGAAGAGCTCCTGTTCATTCTTCGCATCAGCAACGGGATCAGCGAGACGATGGTCCACCCCCAGTCCGGTGAAAAAATAATAATTGAATGGATTATTTACCCTTATGAGATGATGGTGAACGACACCGCTTTTTATCGGACGGAATATCAAATGGAGGGCATTGTATTTTCCAGTGATGGGACCGGAAACCCATATTTGCTCAAACCAAACGGGACAATCACGCATTTCGATGGTATTGACGGCGTGGAAACAGCAGAAGCGTGTACTCTTGAGAATTTTTTTCAATGGATTGAGCATTCATAAACACAATGGAGTAACAAAATTCAGAGATCATAAACTCTACGGAGCGGCGATTGCTTTTTCCTCAAAGACCTGTTACCCTGATCTCGGGAGGTGGGACATATGGACCAGGTAAAAATCGGAGCTCTCATCCGAACCCTGCGCACCCAGAAGGGACTGACTCAAAAGGAGCTGGCCGGGGCTGTTGGGGTCGGTGACAAGGCGGTCAGCAAGTGGGAGCGGGGCCTGGGGTGCCCAGACGTGTCCCTCCTTCCGGAGCTATCAAGGGTTTTAGGTGTCGGGCTGGAGGCCCTGCTCTCCGGCCAGCTGGACGCCAACGACCAGGAAAGAGGAAATATGAAAAGACTAAAATTTTACGTCTGTCCCGCCTGCGGCAACCTGATTACCGCCGCTGCTGAGGCGGGCGTATCCTGCTGCGGCAGGACGCTGCTTCCATTGGAGGCAAAAAAGGTGGAAGGTGAGGAGAGGCTGTCCGCTGAAAAGATTGACGACAGCTGGTTTATCTCCTCCTCTCATCCCATGACCAAGGAGCACTATGTGTCCTTTGTGGCTCTGCTCAACGGAGACACCTTGTTTTTCCGGCGCATCTACCCTGAGTGGGATTTACAAACCCGCATTCCTTGTTTTGGCCACGGAATTCTGCTGTGGTACTGTACTCAGCACGGGCTGTTTCAACAAACTATCTGAGGGGGACGCACCATGTCAGACCAATTCATCCGTACCCGCCTGCTTATCGGCGATGAGCCGCTGGAGCGGCTGAAAAACGCCAGGGTGGCCGTCTTCGGTGTGGGGGGTGTTGGGGGGTACGTCGTGGAATCCCTGGCACGGTCAGGCATAGGTACTTTACACCTCTTTGACGACGATACTGTGTCCGAAAGCAACCTGAACCGCCAGATTGCCGCCCTCCACTCCACCATTGGCCAGCCAAAGGCTGAAGTACTCGCCCAGCGGGTGCGGGACATCAATCCGGACTGCCAGGTGTCAGCCTTTCGGATATTTTACCTCCCATCCAATGCCGGCCAAGTGGACCTGACTCAATATGACTATGTGGTGGACTGCATTGATACCGTCACCGCCAAGCTGGAATTAGTGGCAAGGTGTTCTGCTTTACAGATAAAAATCATCTCTGCAATGGGGACCGGAAACAAATTTGACCCTGCTGCCTTTCAGATTACCGATATCTCCAAGACCCAGGGCTGCCCTCTGGCACGCACGATGCGTAAGGAGCTGCGGAAACGAGGGATCAATCATCTCAAAGTAGTCTATTCCACTGAAGCGCCCACACCCCCTCTGCATCCGGCGGAGCTGGAAACGCCAGAGACCACGGACACCCGTCCAGGTTCCCTGGCCCGGCGGGATACACCCGGCTCTATGCCGTTTGTCCCTGCCGCCGCCGGTCTTTTACTGGCCTCCGCGGTTGTGCGGGAGCTGGGTGGGTTTTGATGGAACCAGAACGGTGCCAGCAAATTGCTGGCACCGTTTGCATGTTTTTCCCCTCTCGGGGGATACTATCTCCGTTTTGTGGAGGAGGAACGAATGTGAGCGTAATTGCCTGCACTGACCCCTGTGTGTACCAGAAGGACGGATACTGTTCCCTGTCTCGGGCTGCTTCTGCGGGAGAGCCGGGACATTCAGGCTGTGTCAATTTTGTTCCAATGCGAAACTCAAAGCAGGGCTGCCATGGCCTCACGGATGTTGGCAACCCGGATCAGCTCCAGTCCTCCGGGGACGGCTAGTTTCCCCTGGACACGCTTTGGAATGATACACTTTGTAAAGCCCAATCGCTTTACTTCAGCCAGACGCTGTCCCAAGGCGCTGGCCGCCCGCAGCTCTCCAGTGAGACCGACCTCTCCAATAGCGGCAAGGTCGTTGGGTACAGGCTTGTCCCGAAAACTGGAGGCCAGGGCCAGGATAGCGGCTAGATCAGCAGCCGGCTCCTCCAAATATAGTCCTCCAATCACGTTGAGATAGGCGTCACAGCTCCCCACCATCAGGCCACCCCGCTTTTCCAGCACGGCTAGCAGCAGCATGGAACGGCTGTAGTCGAAGCCGTTGCTGACCCGCCGGGGGTTGCCCAAGCTGGAGGGAACCACCAGTGCTTGAATTTCCGCCAGCACTGGCCGCACCCCCTCCATCACGCAGGTGACGCAGGTCCCGGGAGCGTTGGCCGGCCGCCCGGCCAGCATGGCTTCAGAGGGGTTGGGTACTTCAGTGAGGCCGCCCTCCTCCATCTCAAAGACGCCAATCTCGTTGGTAGCTCCAAATCTGTTTTTAGCTGCCCGGAGAATTCGGTAAGCCATGTGCCGCTCCCCTTCGAAATACAGCACACAGTCCACCATGTGTTCCAGCACCTTGGGTCCGGCGATGGAGCCCTCCTTATTCACATGGCCAATAACAAAAACGGTTATCCCCTCCCCCTTTGCCAGCTGCATCAGTGTTAAGGTACATTCCTTTACCTGGCTGACACTGCCAGGAGCGGAGGTCACATCTCCATGGTAGAGGGTTTGGATGGAGTCCACAATCAAAATATCGGGCTGCAGCTGGCGGACCGCATCCACCATGTTTTCCAGATTGGTTTCCGCCAGCAGGTACAGGCCCTCTCCCCGCACTCGCAGCCGCTCTGCCCGCAGCTTTATCTGCCGCTCTGACTCCTCGCCGGATACATACAGCACCTTGGCGAAGCGGCAAAGGCTGTCGCATATTTGCAGCATCAGTGTGGACTTGCCGATGCCAGGCGCTCCCCCTACCAGTACCAGAGAGCCCTTTACAGCTCCTCCTCCCAGTACCCGGTCCAGCTCCCCCATGCCTGTGGCGAAGCGCAGCTCATCTGTGACCTCTACCTCGCCCATGGGTTTCGGCCGGCTGGCCGCCACTCCAAGGGCCGTCCCCCCCTTAACAGGCCCGGACCGCTTAGGTGTTTTTTCCGCCGGCTGTTCCACGATGGTGTTCCACGCCCGGCAGGAGGGACACTG
>JAAWIE010000142.1 GCA_022796195.1 Lawsonibacter sp.
TCCGGCGGCGGCTATATTCTGGAGGCCGGGGACTACACCCTGACCCTCCGCTCCAACTCCCACACCGTTCTGGATGCCGCCACCTTCACCGTGGACGCCGACGTGGACTACAGCTCCGGCCGGCCCAGCGACCTGACCCCCGCAGTCAATCAGTTCCAGGACTACTCCCGGGGCGACTTTGTTCAGCTCTCCCGGGCCAATGGCTTCGCCAACTACGCCCAGGCCACTGCCGCTCCCGCCGCCTCCGCTTTTGCCATGAGCGCTGAGACCCGGGCCGCTGTGGAAAAGAATCTGTTCGGCTACTACGACCCCACCGCCCTGGACGACCCCAACGACCAGATGCCCACCCTGGGAGCCAACAACGGCCTAAAGCTCATCGACCTGGTGGGCAAGGACTACAATGACCCCCAATGGGAACAGCTGCTGGACCAGCTCTCCTTTGAGGATATGGTCACCATGATCAACATCGGCGGCTGGCAGACTGTGGCGGTGGACTCCGTGGGCAAGATCGCCACCTCCGACTGCGACGGCCCCGCCGGCCTGTCCAACTTCATCACCGGGGCCTACGGCACCGCCTACCCCTCCGAGGTCCTGATGGCCCAGACCTGGAACAAAGAACTCATCTATGACATGGGCGTGGCTATGGGGCAGGAATACGCCGAAGCCAGCAACTACGGCTGGTATGGTCCCGCTATGAACACCCACCGCTCCGCCTTTGCCGGGCGCAACTTCGAGTACTTCTCTGAGGACGGCGTGCTGGCCGGCTATCTGGCTGCCGCCGAGATCAACGGCGCGGCCACCAAGGGCATCTACCCCTACATCAAGCACTTTGCCCTCAACGACCAGGAGACCAACCGCTGCGCCGTCCTGCTCACCTACGCCTCTGAGCAGACCATCCGGGAAATCTACCTCAAGCCCTTTGAGCGCTGCGTGAAGGACTACACCGGCAATTGTATCGCCGCCATGTCCTCCTTCAACTTCATCGGAACCCAGCCCTCCTGCTCCAACCCCGACCTGCTGAACACCGTCCTTCGGGACGAGTGGGGCTTTGTGGGCATGGTGGAAAGCGATTACAACGGCTCCTATGGCTATATGATCTCCGACCACTGCGTGCGCACCGGCAACGACCTGATGCTGGCCTTCGGTCAGGCAGAGTCCAACAAGTTCACCGACCAGAGCGCCACCGCCACGCTGGCTATGCGCCAGTCCTGCAAAAATATTCTGTACACCATCGGCAACAGCGGCTACTACGCCAACGGCGATCCCACCGGCGGCATGGACAACATGACCAAGACCTTCCTGATGGCCGATATCGGCATCGCTGTGGTCCTGGCAGCTGCCGAGGCTCTGCTTCTGCTGAACTACCGCAAGCGCAAAGTCCAGTAAACCACAACTGCCGGGGAGAGCGCCCGCCGACCGGCGGGCGCTTCCTGTGAAGGAAGGAGCAAAATCTGATGAAGCATGAGGATATCATCAAGAAAATGACGCTGGAGGAGAAGTGCTTTCTCCTCTCCGGCAAGGATTTTTGGCAGACCCGCAGTGTGGAGCGGCTGGGTGTCCGCAATATGACCCTGTCCGACGGCCCCCACGGCGTCCGCAAGCAGGCGGGAGCGGGAGACCAGCTGGGTTTGAATCCCTCCCTTCCCGCCACCTGTTTCCCCACCGCCGCCACCATCGCCAACTCCTGGGACCCGGCTCTGGGCGAGGAGATCGGCCTGTGTCTGGGGGAAGAGGCCGCCTCCCAGGGGGTTGGGGTACTGCTGGGCCCCGGCCTGAACATCAAGCGCAGTCCCCTGTGCGGACGGAATTTTGAGTACTTTTCCGAGGACCCCTATCTGGCGGGCAAGATGGCCGCAGGCTACGTGCGGGGCATTCAGAAAAACGGCGTGGCCGCATGCCCCAAGCATTTCGCCTGCAACTCCCAGGAGCTGAGGCGGATGGCCTCCGACTCGGTGGTGGACGAGCGGACTCTGCGGGAGATCTACCTCACCGGCTTTGAGATTGCTGTGAAGGAGTCCCATCCCAAGGCAGTGATGTCCTCCTACAACCGGGTCAACGGCGTCTACGCCAACGAGAATTACCACCTGCTCCAGGAAATTCTGCGGGACGAGTTCGGCTTTGACGGCTTCGTGGTCTCCGACTGGGGCGGCTCCAATGAGCACATTGAGGGCGTCCAGGCGGGCTCACACCTGGAGATGCCCACCACCGGCGGCGACTCCGACCTGGAGCTGGTCCAGGCGGTCAGGGACGGGAAAATCAGCGAAGAAGTCATCAATCAGCGGGTCGATGAGCTGGTAGATGTGATTCTCTCGGTCACCAAAGCAATCGCCCCGCTGGAGGGCAAGCCTTTTGATATCGACGCCCACCACAGGATGGCCGCGAAAGCCGCCGGGGAGTCCATCGTCCTGCTGAAAAACCAGGGAAATATTCTGCCTCTGAAGAAGGGGGCGAAGGTGGCGGTCATCGGGGAATTTGCCCAGAAGGCCCGGTATCAGGGGGCGGGCTCCTCAGTGGTCAACCCCACCAAGGTGGACAACACCATGGACTTTATTGGAAATTACCCCCTGGAGGTGGCGGGTTTTGAGGCCGGTTACCCCCGCAGCGGCAAGGGAGACCCCGCCATGCAGGCCAAGGCGGTGGAGCTGGCCAAGAGAGCGGATGTGGTCCTGCTCTATATCGGGCTGGATGAGATCAGCGAGTCCGAGGGCCTGGACCGGCCCCACATGAGGCTGCCTAAGAGCCAGGTGGACCTGCTGGAGGCGGTGGCCGCCGTCAATGCCAACGTGGTGGCGGTCCTGTCCGCCGGTTCCGCAGTGGAGATGCCCTGGCTGGACAAATGCAAAGCGGTGATCCACGGCTACCTCTGCGGCCAGGCGGGGGCGGGGGCCATGCTCCAGGCTATTTTAGGGGAGATCAACCCCTCCGGCAAGCTGGCGGAGAGCTATCCGCTGAACTATGAGGATGTATCCTCTGCGCCCTACTTCCCCGCCAAGCAGCGCAATGCCGAGTACCGCGAGGGCCTCTATGTGGGCTATCGCCATTTCGAAACCGCCCATATCCACGTTCTCTTCCCCTTCGGCTACGGCCTGAGCTACACCACCTTCACCTACGACGGTCTGCACATCAGTGACAAGGAAGTGACCTTTACACTGAAAAATACCGGTTCCATGGACGGCGCTGAGGTGGCCCAGCTGTATATCTCCAAGGCGAACGGCCAAATCTTTCGGCCCATCAAGGAGCTGAAAGGCTTCCAGAAGGTTTTCCTCAAGGCCGGTGAGAGCAAAACCGTCACCATTTCCCTGGACGACAAGTCCTTCCGCTATTTCAACGTGAAAACGAACCGGTTCGAGGTGGAGGGCGGCGAGTATCAAATTTTAATCGGCTCCTCTGCGGCGGATATCAAGCTGTCCGGCTCCATCACCGTGAAGGGCACCGGCGCGGAAAATCCCTATGACGCCCAAAAGCTGTCCCCCTACTACAGCGGGGATATCAGGCAGGTCTCTGACCAGGTCTTTGAGGCTCTGCTGGGCCGCCCCATTCCCGACAGCAGCTGGAGCGGGACCCTTACCATGAACGACGCCATCTGCCAGATGTACTACGCAAAGAGCGGCCTGGCCCGGTTTGTCTGCAAACGCCTCACCAATATGCTGAACAAGAGCATAGAGAGGGGTACCCCCAACCTGAACCTGATGTTCAACTACAATATGCCCTTCCGAGGCATTGCCAAAATGACCGGCGGCATCTGCACCATGGAGATGGCGGAGGG
>JAAWIE010000017.1 GCA_022796195.1 Lawsonibacter sp.
CTTTCGGCCTTGGCCGGAAGCGAGCGATACAAAGCTTGCGACGACGCGGCCCAGGCCAACCAGGTTCCCCAGGGCGTTCTCCAGCTGCTGGGCTAATCCGAACTTACCAAGCGGCTTGAACAAAGTCCTGAACCGGACAATTCGCAAAAATACTCGAGCGGGGGCGGGTTTTCCCGTCCCCGCTTTTTGACAAAAAGGAGAAATTCTCCATGAGATCATTGGAAATTGCGCGGCGGTTCGCCCAGCTGGGCGAGACCAAACAGGCCAGCCGGGCCTACTACCTCGCCCTGAACGAGAGCGGCGAAACCAATCCCAGCGAAGAGCTGGAAGCCGCGCTGTATCTCTTGCAGTTCGGCGGCGGAACGGACTACAAAGTTTCATATACGGTTTTTTGCAGGCTGTACAACAGCGGGTTCTGCAAAGAGGATATTTTACAGATTATGGATGAGGCGTTCTACGCCCCCAACGTGAAACAGGCGCAAAGCCGCTATCGAAAAAACTGCGCCCTTTTGGAAAAGTACCCTTACATCTTCCGCAAGGACTTTTTAAAATTTGAAGCTCTGCCCATCCGCTTTTACCCCTTCGACGACAACAGCTACACCCCCTATTACCCGGAGGAAGAGCGGTTTGGTGACTATATAAACCCGAAAGAGCCGGTCATCCGGCATAATTTTTTCAAAGATTTGGAAAAACCGGTCCTGGCTCAGGATATTTTCTCCCAGTATGAGCTGGAGTACCTCCGGGACAACGTCCGCCGCAGCGAGGACGCAGGCCGGGAAAACCACGTCTACCTCCACTATTCCAGCTTTGCCCAGTTCTGCGCCTGGCTCTCCTGCCTCAACCTGAAACCCCTCCTGGAGGAGAAAAAGCTGGTGTTTCTCTTTGAGGATGAGTTGGACCTCTATCCTATCGACTTTCAGGCGCGGTTCCACATAGATTACTCCGCCGCTCCCCCCAAACCCTTTACCATTCGAGAGATCAAACGCCTGATCTGGCACGTCCAGCTCTCCAGCCACAACGGCGGCGACTTTTTTAATGAGGTTATGGATTTTCATCCCAACCTGATGGCGATGTCCTCCGTTATGATGAGCGACATCGAAAAGGATATCGCCACAACCCGCAAGGGCCTAGAACTGGCGCAAAATCTGAACCACGCCCTGCAAATGTTCCAGGCGGTGGACGCTCCACACCGTCTGGTGGAGGAGCTCTACCGCATGAAAAATCCCACCGACAAGGATTTGCTCGTCTTCCTCCACCTCAAAGACCGCGACGTTACCTCCGGCCTGGACCCGAATGCCCGCATTTCCCCCGCCATATTCTTCCAGCCCCACTTCGGCAACGTTATCTGTACCCTGGAACGGGAGGAGAGCACCGGCAGAACCATCCTCCAGGGCAGCGGCCACGATGAGGCGTTGGATTCTCCCGCGCTTCGGGGTTTTCCCTACATCAAGACCTTCGTCCCCCTGCGCCGCTTTACCACCAGCTATGCCGCTACCGTCCGCTTTGTGGATGTGAGAACCCCCGGGGAAATTGACAGCTACATCCGGGGCGAACGGGAACACCCCAGCGTGATGAGCGACCTCATCTTTGAACGTATTCTCAACCGCACCTTTATGGTGGACCCAGAGGAGCGGCTGTATAAAGACAGCACCATCGTCCGCTTTGAGGACGGCAAGCTGAATTCTAGAGCCACCTTCACCGCCCTTGCGGCCTTTTTGGACCTGCCCTATACCGAAAGCATGACTTATTGCTCGGAATTCGGGGACCAGCGGGGCGGCCAGGCCATTATTCCCGGCAATGCGCCCGGCTTCGACCCCGTTTCGGTCTACCGCACCTACGACGAGTTCGCCAACGACAGCGAGCGGCGGTTTTTGGAGTATTTTCTTCAAGACGCATATGCCTTCTACGGCTACGACTTCCAGTTCTACGACGGTAAGCCCATGGACCTGGAACAGGTGAAAGACCTGATTTTGCACTTTGACACCCTGAACAGCTACATGCGCCGGAGCTGGGATCTGCTGTTTGAAGTGCTGAAAGTCAACATCGTCGGTGACAACGCTCTCCCCGAGGACGAGGAGGAGCGCAAACTCCAAATGCGGGAGGCGTACCTCAAGACCATCGTGGACAGCCGGCTCAAAAATGCGGAAAACCTCATGCGGGGGCTGCAGTTTGTCAGCAAACGCGGCCAGCCTCTGCAAATGATGCCCCTGCTCCAGCTGGACCCGGAACTACTGGAACAGCCGCTGTATCACTAAAAGAAGGGACATTGACATATGAGCGAAAAAGGAACGGTCTATTTCTTCACCGGCCTGGCCGGGGCGGGAAAGACCACCATCGGCGGGCTGTTTTACCAGCGGCTGAAAGCCGAAAACCCATGCGTTTTCCTGGCCGACGGCGACCAGACTCGGAGCATTTTCGGCCGCTCCGGCTACTCCACCCAGGCGCGGCTGGACGCCGCCCGGCGCGGCTTCCGCCTTTGGCGGGAGCTGGCCGAACAGGGAATTGACGTTGTGGTTTGCAGCATTGCCATGTACAACGAGATTCGCCAGTGGAACCGGGAAAATATCGAGAATTATAAGGAAATCTACATCAAAGTGACCCGGGAGACCCTCTACCGCCGGGACCAGAAGCAGCTGTATTCCTCCGGGCGGAAAGAAGTGGTCGGGGTGGACCTGCCCTATGACGAGCCCCAGGATGCCGACGTTGTGGTGCAAAATGACGGCCAGGAGACCCCAGAAGAGATCGTCGCCCGGCTGAGAGAACGGTTTGGACGATAAAGGAGCGGACCATGAATATTGCCCTGATTATCGCCGGCGGCAGTGGACAGCGGATGCAGCAGGAAATCCCCAAGCAGTTCCTCAACGTGAACGACAAGCCGGTCATCATCTATACCCTGGAGGCATTCCAGTCCCATCCGGATATTGACAAAATCGGCGTCGTCTGTCTGGACGGCTGGTACGATATCCTGCGGGCCTACGCCCGGCAGTATAGAATTGATAAGCTGGATTGGATCGTCTCCGGCGGCGAAAACGGACAGGCGTCCATTCGAAACGGCGTGTTTGAGGCGGAACGGCGGTATGCGGCCAGCGACATTGTTTTGGTGCATGACGCGATTCGCCCAATGGTGTCCCAAGAGATCATCTCCGACTGCATTGTGCAGTGCAAGCGGCATGGTTCCGCCATTGTGGTCACCCCCTGTAACACGGTTGTTCTCAGACGTACCACCAGCGAAAGTTCGAAAGAGGTGGTACTGCGCGATCAGCTGGCCGTAACGCAGACGCCCCAGGCATTTCCGATCAAACGTCTGGCCGATGCCCACCGGAAAGCGTTGGAATTGGGTATCACCAATTCCATTGCCAGCTGTACCCTGATGGTGGAATTGGGCGAGGAGATTTTTTTCTCCATCGGTGCAGAGACGAATATTAAATTGACCACACAGGATGATTTGAAGATTTTTAAGGCCCTTTTGACCCTCAAAGACGCCAATACCCGGCTGTGACAGGAGAAAACTATGCAGATTACAGAGCAGGAACGATATATCGCATCCTTAGATCGGGCACAGTCAGGCATAGACCTGTCCTTTCTGCGGGGGAGGTGTGTTCTGGTTGCCGGAGCTGCCGGGATGCTGGGCAGCTGTGTGGTTGACCTGTTGAGAAGGTACGGGCAGTGCCGGGTGATTGCCATGGGCAGGAACGCGGCGGCGATGGAAGCGCGATTTGGCCCCGCAGATGATACCTATTCATTTTACCGGCAGGACGTGTCGGCGCCGGTGGCCGGATTCTGTGAGGATGTGGATTATATCATCCACGCCGCCAGCAACGCGGACCCGGTTCGCATGGCGGAAGACCCTGTGGGGACGCTGATGGCCAACGTGCTGGGGACGAGAAATCTGCTGGACTACGGCTTAACCCACAAAATGAAACGGTTCCTGTTTGTATCCTCCGGGGAGGTGTATGGCCAGCCGAACGCCGCGCTGGACGATTTTACCGAGGATTACTGCGGCCCGCTGGATTTGTCCCGTCCAAGAAGCAGTTATCCCGAGGGAAAGCGGGCGGCAGAAGTTCTGTGTCAGAGCTGCATCAGTCAGTTTGGCGCCGATGGGGTGGTGGTGCGGCCCTGTCACCTGTATGGTCCCACCATGACCCGAAGAGACAGCCGGGCGGTCTCCGAATTTCTCTGGAACGCGGTTGATGGACAGGACATTGTGATGAAAAGCGAGGGCTTGATGGAGCGTTCCCACTGCTATGTTGTGGACGCGGCACAGGCGCTGCTGGCTGTGCTGAGAAAAGGGGAGTGCGGCGGAGCATACAACATCGCAGACCGGCGCAGCCAAATGCGGATCTGTGATTTTGCGAACCGGGCGGCCCAGGCAGGCGGCTGCCGGGTAGTCTACAGAACGCCGGAACGGCTGGAACAGTCCGGGTATTCCAAGGTCAGCCGTGCGGTGCTGGACGCATCCCGACTGGAGGCGTTAGGCTGGCGTCCGCAGACGGAAGATGGTATCCAAGAGACTGTGGCGATTCTGCGGGAGAGCCGGCAGGACAGAATCCATGCAGAAAGGAGGGAAAAAGAATGGAGATCATCAATGTGACCCGCTCGTCCATGCCCCCGTTTGAGGAATATTGTGAGGAAATTAAGCAGCTGTGGGACAGCCGTTGGCTGACCAACATGGGCGCTAAGCACCAGCAGCTTGCGGAGAGGCTGACCGGATTTTTGGATGCGGCCCATATGGATATTTTAACCAATGGACACCTGTCCCTTGAGCTTTCGCTCCAGGCACTGGAGCTTGAGGGAGAGGTGATTACCACGCCCTTTACCTTTGCCTCCACCACCCAAGCCATTGCCCGCACCGGACTGACGCCGGTGTTTTGCGATGTGGACCCCGTCACATTGACCATGGACCCGGCAAAAATTGAGGTGCTCATCACGGAAAAAACCTGCGCCATCTTGCCGGTCCATGTGTATGGAAACTTCTGTGACGTGGAGGCCATCGGCGCAATTGGCCGGCAGTATGGTCTGAAGGTGCTGTACGACGCGGCCCACGCCTTTGGTGCACGGTATAAGGGGCTGGGCGCGGGGGCTTGGGGGGATGTCTCCTGTTTCAGCTTCCATGCCACGAAGGTGTTCCACACTTTGGAGGGCGGCGGGGTCTGCTTTCAGGATGAGGACTTTGGCCGGAGGCTGGCCAGCCTGAAAAACTTCGGCCTCAGCGACCCGGAGACAGCAGCAGTTTGGGGGGGAAACGCCAAAATGGATGAGTTTCGCGCCGCCATGGGCCTGTGCAACCTGCGGTATGTAGCGGGAGAGATAGAAAGGCGGGGCGAGGTGGAGGCGTACTATCGGAAAAGGCTGGAAGGGACTCCCGGATTGCGGCTGATGTCCCTTCGCCCGGAGGTCCAGCCGAACCACGCCTACTTTCCCGTTCTGTTTGAAGAGAGGGCCTTCGGTGCAAGCCGGGACCAGGTTTGGAAGGCGTTAAAGGAACAGGACATTATGGCAAGGAAATACTTCTATCCTCTGACCAGCTCCTTCCCCTGTTATCAGGGGAAGTTTGACCCGGGAAATACCCCGGTGGCGCTGGAGGCCAGCCGTCAGGTGCTGTGTCTGCCGGTGTATGGAGAGCTGTCCGAAGAGATTGTGGACCGCATATGCGGCATACTCTTGAATTGCCGAACGTAAGGGGAGGACCGCCGTGAAAGGCATCATTTTGGCCGGCGGTTCCGGCACACGGCTCTATCCATTGACAGCGGTGGTGTCAAAACAGCTGCTGCCTGTCTATGATAAGCCCATGATTTACTATCCGCTGTCTACCCTGATGTTGGCGGGTATCCGGGATATTTTGCTGATTTCCACCCCGGAGGATCTGCCCCGCTTTCGGGAGCTGCTGGGGAATGGGAGCCATTTTGGTATCCGTCTCTCCTATGCGGAACAGCCCCGGCCGGAAGGATTGGCGCAGGCTCTTCTCATTGGGGAGAAATTTCTGGGCGGCGAACCCAGTGCCATGGTGCTGGGGGACAACATCTTTTACGGGGGCTGGTTCCGCAGGAGCCTGCGGGCGGCGGTGCGAAACGCCTACAACGGAACAGCCACCATTTTTGGTTATTACGTCCGGGACCCGGAGCGGTTTGGCGTGGTAGAATTTGATCAAAACTACCGGATCCTCTCGCTGGAGGAGAAACCGGAGCGGCCCAAGTCGAACTACTGTGTGACCGGCCTCTACTTTTACGATGGCCGGGCTCCGGAACTGGCCAAAGGACTGAAACCCTCTCCGCGGGGGGAGCTGGAGATTACCGACCTGAACCGGCTGTACCTGGAAGAAAACCGGCTGCGGGTTCAGGTTTTGGGCCGGGGCTTTGCCTGGATGGACACCGGCACAGTGGAAAGTCTGATGCAGGCCGCTGTGTTCGTAGAGGCGGTGCAAAACCGGCAGGGTGTGGTTATCTCCGCGCCGGAGGAGATTTCCTATCAGGCCAAGTGGATTGGGCGGCAGGAGCTACTGGAGGCCGCCGCGCTGTATGGAAAGTCCCCCTACGGCGAACATCTGCTGCGAGTGGCGGAAAATAAATTTTCTTATTGAGCTGAGGGCTGTTTATGACGGTTTTAGTCACAGGAGGCGCCGGATTTATAGGCGCGAACTTTATATTTTACTGGCTGAGGACACACCCGGGGGACCGGGTGGTCTGTGTGGACCGGCTGACTTATGCGGGAAATCTCTCTACCTTGACGGAGGTGCTGGAGCGTCCGGAGTTTCGCTTTGTCCGGGCGGATATTCAGGATCGAGAGGCGATGGACCGGCTCTTCGGCGAGGAGCACCCCGATGTGGTGGTGAATTTTGCGGCGGAGAGCCATGTGGACCGCTCCATAGAGGACCCGGAGATCTTTCTCCGGACCAATGTGATGGGCACTGCGGTCCTGCTGGACCTCTGCCGGAAGTACAAAACGTCCCGGTTCCATCAGGTGTCCACCGACGAGGTCTATGGGGACTTGCCTCTGGACCGGACGGACTTGCGGTTTACAGAAGAGACTCCCCTGCGGGCTAGCTCGCCCTACAGCGCCTCCAAAGCTTCGGCGGACCTGCTGACCTTGGCTTGCTGGCGCACCTACGGCCAACCGGTGACCGTTTCCCGTTGTTCCAACAACTATGGGCCGTTCCAGTTTCCTGAAAAGCTGATCCCCCTGATGATTGCCAACGCGCTTCAGGACAAAACCCTTCCCGTTTACGGCACAGGCCGGAATGTTCGAGACTGGCTGTATGTGGAGGACCACTGCCGGGCAATCGATGTAATTTTGGAAAAGGGCAGGTTGGGGGAGGTCTATAACATTGGCGGAGACCATGAGATGGAAAATATTGCTCTAGTAAGGCGAATCTGCCAGGAACTGGGAAGACCAGAAAGCAGGATTGCCTATGTGACCGACCGGAAAGGACACGACCTGCGCTATGGGATTGACGCGGGAAAGCTCCGTCAGGAACTGGGGTGGCGGCCCGCAGTCAGCTTTGACGAGGGACTCCGGCAGACCATTCGCTGGTACCTGGAGCATCGAAGCTGGTGGGAAAACATTGTCTCTGGGGAGTACCGGGACTACTATGAGAAGATGTATGGAGGCAGATAAATTGCCGGCCTAATTTTTGGAGGGAAAGAGCATGGAAAAGGTGAGCGCGGCGCTGTGCATTCCAACATCCGAAAGAAGCGACATGGTAGAAGAGTTTTTGGTGGAATCGTCCGGATACTATCTGGAGGCCGGCATGGATATATATTTTTACGACGGAAGCGGCGATACTAAGACAGAGGAAATCGTTCATAAATATCAAGAAGGCCGCCGGATTTTTTATATTAAAAGACCGGCTGAATACAACATTTACATGATTTTGCAGGGGTTTGGATTTCAAAGAGAATATGACTTCATCTGTCTTTTTGGCGACGCAGTGCGGTATACCAAGGAGGCGGTTGAAACGATTGTATCCAATCTGAAACTTGAATATGACATGGTATGTATAGACGGTTCAGGGCTAAGTAAGACGGGGACGAGAACGTTTTCCGAACCTCGGGAGTTTATGCGTGAGTGTGCATGGCGTGTAGACTACTTGGGTGCAACCTTTATAAACTGGCATACGATGCTCAAGGATGTGGATTGGAATTATTATGACGAGAAGTACCGAAAGATGCAGTCGAATGTTTTGCACCACAGTGTGTTGTATTGGACACGTGCCCGGGAACTGAGTCATTTTTGTGCGCTGAATTTGGCGCTTGAGAAGGGCCAAGAAGACTGGTCCCCATTGAAAAAATCTTCTGTATGGTATCAATATTATTTTTTTCGGCTGTGGTGTGAAATCTGGGTTGAGACGATTGAATGTCTCCCAGGCTATTCGGAGGAGGACAAACAGAACGCAATATTAAAAATGGGAGAGCTTTGCTATATGAAGAATGCAAAGCAATTTCTTGTATATAGAAGGCAAGGATTCTATTCATTCCGTTCGGTAATGAAATATTGGCATGTATGGAAAAAAGTTACCTGTGTACCCCGATGGAAATTGTGTCTGTTGTCATGGGTTCCAAGGCTCTGCCTGGATGTAGTAAAGATTCCGATGAAAACACGCCTGGAGAGGTTTTGCCGGTCGCACGGCAGAGTTATCATATATGGCGCCGCGTTTTGGGGCAGGGCATATGCGGAGTATTTTGAACAGCGTGGAATTGCATATGACGGCTTTTGCAGTACAAGACGTAAACCGGGGAAATATGAGTTTTGTGGGTGTCCAATCTATATTTTTGATGAGATAAAGCAGGAGTTGGACGAAAATATTGGGATTGTTGTTGCAATTGAACACGCACAGGACGTGATAGCCATGCTTCAAAGAGAAATGAATCAAAGACATTTTTTTTATGATCCTGGTTTGGGCAAAGAACTGAGATTTCAGCTTGGGTATCAAAACGGTATTTTGTAAAGCGGTTTTTGATATGCTGGAAGATGAATGCTCAAAGAGAACCTATGCGAATATGATTTTGACCAGGATGGGAAAGACAGTTCAAAATCTAGATTACTGCTGTAAAGATCCATATTTTGCAGTTGCTGAATTTGCAAAGAGAGATATTGATGAAGTATTTGTAGATTGTGGAGGATATGTGGGCGACACAATCGAGCAGTATTTGAATATAAAAGCTGGAGTGTTTGAAAAGATTGTTGCATTTGAACCGTTTGAAAGAAGTTTTAGGGCCATGAGCACCCGCACGGCCCGGCTGGTACAAGAGTGGGGACTGGAGGAAAATCAAATCGAGCTGGTACAGGCAGGGGTTGGCGAAAAAGCGTATAAAACGAAATTGAAAATTTACAAGCCGGCCGATGGCCAAGCCCTTTCCGGAGAAAGGGCTCACGGGGATATCCCCGTGATTACCCTCGACAACTATTTTGCGGAGCAGAAAATTTCATTCCTGAAAGCGGATATAGAAGGGTATGAGTGGAATATGCTCCATGGAGCAGAGCAAGTAATTCGGCGGGATAGACCTAAGCTGGCAATTTGTATTTACCATACCCCCTTTGATATGTACCGTCTTGCACTAAAGATACGGTTGTACTGTCCTGATTACAAATTTGCGGTCCGGCAGCATTACTGCGATATTTTGGAGACGGTGCTTTATGCTTATGTGTAATAGAATGTATTCCAGAAATTGATTTGTTGAATGGACAAGACTGGATGGGGCAGAATCATTGTTCCATGTATGCAGGGGCACCGCTTTGATATGTGTGTTCGAACGGTCAAGTAGGGATGAATTTAGAGTGCAGAGCGACAAAGGCGTACAAGGAGGATATCCAAAAATGAAACTTGCCATTTATGGAACGGGCGGTTCTGGCAGAGAGCTGTATGAGATTATCATGATCACCCGCGAGTGGGACGAAAAATGGGAGGAGTTTGTATTCATCGACGATACCAAACCGGACGGTGAATTTCTCTCCTGCCGGATGGTCACCTTTGCGTCCTTTTGTCAGTTATACCCGACAGAAGGGATTGAGGTTGCCATTGCGGTTGGGGAACCAGCGGCCCGGAAGACCATCTATGAGCGGGTGACCGGCGCAGGCTATGAGCTGGCGACCATCATTCATCCTACCTGCGCCCTGAGTCCCAGTGCAGTATTTGGCCGGGGGGTGATCGTAAAGGACAGCGTATCCATTTCGGCGGGAGCGGTCATCAAGGATAACGCCTACATAAACGGCATCTCCATGATCGGCCATGATGTGGAGATTGGCGAACACTGCCAGATTTCCAGCCATGCGGTTATTGCCGGGAACACAAAGGTCGGCCCAGGGGTTTACATTGGAATTTCCGCCTGTGTCCGGGACCACATCGAAATTGGTGAAAATGCCATCATCTCCATGGGGGCGGTGGTTATGAAGAATGTGCGCCCCAACCGGGTGGTTATGGGAAATCCCGCCCGGGAGATTGCGGAAAATAAGGACCGGCAGGTGTTTAAATGAAACGGACGGTCATTATAACCGGTGCCAACCGGGGGATTGGACGGGCGTCGGTCAAGGCTTTTGCAGAGCATGGATTTGATCTATGGGCCTGCGCCCGAACACCCAGCGGCGCGTTTGAAGCGGACATGGCAGAGGAAGCGGCCAGAACCGGAGCCGCCATTACGCCGGTCTATTTCGACCTGTTGAACGAGGCAGAGATTCAACGGGGCGTCAAGGAGATTTTGAGCGAGAAGCGGGATGTGGATGTTTTACTGAACTGCGCCGGGATTCCCCACGGTGGACTGCTCACCATGACGTCTTTGGAAACGATGCGGAAAGTCTATCAGGTCAACGTCTTTGCTCAAGTGCAGATGATGCAGTTGGTGGCCCGGCGGATGATCCGTCAAAAACGCGGCTGTATCATCAATCTATGCTCTGTGGGCGGTATTGAGGCCCAGCCCGGATACTTGGCCTACGGTTCCAGCAAGGCGGCGATGATTTGGGTGACCCGGTGCGCTTCCCGGGAACTGGGGGCGTACAATATTCGGGTAAACGGGATTGCGCCTGGGCTGATTGATACCGATATGGGCGGCTTCAAGACAGACAAGGAGCGGGAAAAGGTGCTGGAGCGTACTAGTTTGGGGCGTCTGGGCCGGCCGGAGGAGATCGCGGCGGCGGCGCTTTATTTGGCTTCGGACGAGGCGGCGTTTATGACGGGACAGATTATGGTGTTGGATGGTGGCAGAGTATGAGTGAACGGGCAGAAAAGGTGCTTCGGCTGGCGGAACTGGCAAAACAGCTCCGGCTGGATGCGCTGGACATGGCTCTGGCGGCGGGGAGCGGAGGCTCTCATGTGGGTGGGAGCCTGTCCTGTGTAGAGATTTTGGCGGTGCTGTATGGAGAGGTTCTGCATTTTGATGTAAAAAATCCCTTGGACCCAAACCGGGACCGGTTCCTTCCCAGTAAAAACCATTGTGTTCTGGCCCATATCCCTGCGTTAGCGGCGGCGGGCTTTTTCCCTCGGGAGGAGATTTTGCAGTTTCAAAAGGACGGCGGGCGGCTGACGGGGTACCCTAGGCGTCCGGAAATCGGTCTGGAGTACTCCGGCGGGAGCTTGGGCATGGCCCTCTCTGTAGGTATCGGTATGGCGCTGGCTGCGCAAGAAGAGAAGCGTCCCTCCCAGATTTATGTCCTGCTGGGGGACGGAGAACTGAACGAGGGCAGTGTGTGGGAGGCATTTATGTCCGCCGCCCACTACGGCTTGGAGAATCTGACCGCCGTCATTGACCGAAACCGCCTATCTTATGATGGAGACACCGAAACGGTAATGGGGCTGGAATGTTTAAATGCGAAGCTAAGCAGCTTTGGCTGGCATGTGTCTCAGTGCGATGGACACGATATCTGGGCCCTTCTGGAGGCGTTCCAGGATACCAAGGCGGGCCGGCCCCATGCTATTCTTGCTGAAACGGTGAAGGGGAAGGGCGTATCCTTTGCGGAGCACCGTCCGGAGTGGCACCATCACAGGCTGTCTCAGGAGGAGTATGACCGGGCCAGAAAAGAAGTTTTGGGAGAAACGCTATGAAATACACACCGGCGAAGATTAAAATGTGGGCCAAATTGGGCCAGCGGGGGGCAGTTTTCGGCGTGGCTCTTCCAGATATTGCGGAACGAAAGGACCGGGTCAAACTGCTGACGGCAGATCTGGCCCTGCTCTCCGGTATGGAGCGATATGCAAAAAAATATCCGAACAAATTTCTGAACGTGGGAATCGCGGAGCAGAATATGGTCGGAATTGCCGCAGGGCTGGCCATGGACGGCTGCTGTGTGTTTGCCTCCACCTATGCCTCCTTTCTGGCGGTGCGGAGCCTGGAACAGGTCCGGCAGAATCTGGCTCATATGGGCTGTAATGTCAAGCTGATTGGCTCCAGTGCGGGAACGGCGGCGGCAAAGTCGGGAATTTCCCACTGGGCCACCGAGGATTTGGCCTTTATGCGGGCCTTGCCTAATCTGACGGTGCTTTCTCCGGCGGACAGCCTGGAGGCGGTTCAGATGACGGAGTGGGCGGCGGATGTGGACGGCCCTGTGTACCTCCGGCTGAGCGGCGGGTTGAACTGTCCGCCGGTCTATGAGGAGGACTGGGGCTTTACTCCTGGAAAGCTGGTCCGGCTGAAGGAGGGGAGTGGTCCTGCCGTGATTGCAACCGGGCTGATGGTCGTTGAGGCAATGAAAGCGGCGGCGATTTTGGAAGAAAAAGGGATTTCCTGCGCCGTCTACAATATGCACACAATTAAGCCCATCGACCGGGAGGGCTTGGGGGAAATTTTCGTCCGGCACAGTCTGATTGTTACGGTGGAAGAGCATATGGTCACTGGTGGTATGGGCAGTGCGGTGGCGGAATATAAGGCAGAACAGGCCAATGCGCCCCGGCAGGTGTTTCTTGGATTTCAGGACGCGTTTCTGGAGGCTGGTACCCAGCGATATGTCTGGGAGCAAGCTGGGCTGACAGAGGTTCAGCTTGCGGAGCGAATTGAGGCAGAATGGGAGCGAGAAGCATGATAGAGGCGTTTCACCAGCAAAATCCCTATGGTCTGGACCGGATGGAGAAGGGTCGGATGCTTACCGAAGAATTGAAGGAGCTGACCCGGTTTCACCAGGAACACTGTCCGGAATATGCAAATTTTCTGGGCATGGTGGGCTATGATGCGAACAAGGTCCACGTCCCGGCGGATATCCCCTTTTTTCCGGTCAGGCTGTTTAAGCAGTTTGACCTTCTGAGCATCGACCGCAGAGATGTTTTTAAGACCATGACCTCATCGGGCACTACAGGCCAGCAGGTTTCCAAAATCTTTGTGGACAGGGAAACCGCCATGCTCCAACAGAAGGTGATGCTCCGGATTTTAGGGGATTTCTGGGGAAAAGGCCGCCTGCCTATGCTGGTGGTGGATACCCCCGCCGTACTGAAAGACCGGAAGTCCTTCACCGCCCGGGGCGCGGCGATTATGGGTCTTCAATTTGCCGCCCGGGAGATGGTATTTGTTCTCAACGACGATATGACGCTGAATGTTGAGCGGCTGCGGGCCTTTATAGAGCAGTATCGGGGCAAACGGTTTGTCATTTTCGGGTTTACATTTCTGGTATGGCAGCACTTTTATCAAGCGCTGGTTCGCCTGGGGGAAGCGTGCGATCTGTCGGATGGCTTTCTGATGACGGGCGGAGGTTGGAAAAAACTGGAGTCAGAGGCGGTTTCGCAGGAGGAATTTAAAAGGCGGCTTGAGGAGAGCTGCGGCATCTGCCATTTTCTGGACCACTACGGTATGGTAGAGCAGACCGGCGCCATTTATGCCGAATGTGAGTGCGGGCACCTCCATGCCAGTATTTATTCGGACGTTATCATCCGCAACCCGCAGAACTGGTTGCCCTGCCCTATGGGACAGAGGGGAATCGTTCAGGTGCTCTCCGTCCTGCCCCGTTCTTACCCTGGACATGCCCTCCTGACTGAGGATGAAGGGGTGGTTTTGGGCGAGGACGACTGTCCCTGTGGACGGAAGGGCAAGTATATACAGATTTTAGGGCGCATGAAGAGCGCGGAACTGAGGGGGTGCAGTGATACCTATGCGGCTGAGTTCGGATGATTTGACGTTTTTGGTCGGGGACCTGGAGCGGCTGTATCAAATGCCTGAGATCCCGGTGCTTCCGGCCTTTTCCGAGCGGATGGTGAACTTTTTAGCACAGTTATCCCGTCTGCTGCTTCGGGATAAGCGAAGCGGTGTGGACGTGAAGTCCTATGCCTACTGGATTCGCCGGTCGTCCTTGGAAACGGCCGCCCGAGAGGGCGGAGGCCGGAACCGGCTGGGCCGGGGCGTGGCCCTGCATATTGCCCCATCTAATGTTCCGGTAAATTTTGCGGTGTCTATGACCTCCTCGCTCCTCGCAGGAAATGGTACCGTAGTTCGAGTCTCCAACAAGCCTTTTCCGCAGGTGGACCTGATCTGTGAGGCTGTAAACCTTCTGTTGGATGGGGAGTGCCAAGAGATGCGGCCCTATTTGTGCATTCTGCGCCATGAGCATAGTGAGGAAATTACACAGGAGCTCTCCCAGCTGTGCGATGTCCGGGTAATTTGGGGCGGAGACCGCACGATCGAGACCATCCGGCGGGCGGTTCTGCCGCCCCGGGCGGTGGAACTGGCTTTCGCGGACCGGTACTCGATTGCGGTGATTGACGCGGAGGCGTATCGAAGCAGTGAACCGGAAGAAATTGCGAAAAAGTTTTACGCCGATACCTATTACACGGATCAGAATGCGTGCAGTTCCCCCAGGCTGGTGGTCTGGCTGGGCGAGGATGTCCAAGCAGCCCGGGAACAGTTTTGGACGGCCCTGGAGAGGGTGGCGCGGCGGAATTATGACCTGCGGCCCATCCAGGTGGTGGATAAGTATTCTGCGGTCTGCGCGTTGGGCATGAGCCGCGGCGGAGTGCGGTATATACCTGGAGATACCCTGGTGGTGCGGGCGGAACTGGATAGGCTGACGGCAGATGTGATGGACTATAAGTGCGGAAGCGGCTGTTTCTTTGAGTATACGGCAAAGGGCCTGGAGGAAATTGTCCCGGTGCTGACCAAACGCTGTCAGACGGTGGCAGTACTGGGAGTGGACCGGGAACGGGTGAAAGAGCTGGTGTTTTCCAGGGGCGTTCGGGGGGTGGACCGCATCGTCCCCTTGGGCGGGACGATGGAACTGTCCCTGATTTGGGACGGCTTCCAGATGGTGGAGAGCATGAGCCGGTATGTTGACGGATGAGGGTGAATGAGATGCTATTGAAGGGAAAAACGGCTGTCATTACAGGATGTAACCGAGGAATCGGCAAGGCGATTTTGGAGCGGACGGCAGGCAGCGGCGCAAATGTGTTTGCGGTGGTGCGGAAAGAGACGGACGAATTTGCGGAGTACTGCGCCGCTCTCTCGGCGGAACACAGCGTAGAAATACAGATTGTCTGTGCAGATTTTGAAAATGAAGATCAGGTGACAGCAGCGGCTAAGAGCATTTTAAAGACCAAGCGACGGATTGATATTCTGGTCAACAATATTGGGATTGCCTTCCCACAGCTTGTGTTGGCCATGACCCCAATACGCATCATCAAGGAGTCTTTTCAAGTTAATGTTTTTTCTGGTCTTCTGTTTACACAGCTCATTTGCAAGAGTATGGTGCGGGACAAACGGGGGAGCATTGTTTTTCTATCCTCTGTGGCTGCTTTTGATGGCGGAGTCAATATTGAATATTCTGCCGGGAAGGCCGCAGTAGTGGGGGCAGTTCGGCGGTTGGCGAGAGAATTAGGGAGCTTTGGTATTCGGGTGAATGCGATTGCACCTGGTTTAACCGATACTGGTATGGGTGATATCGCCAGTGAAGAGGTTAAGACCGCCGCCCTGAGCCGCAACGTAATGAAACGTATGGGCCAGCCAGAAGAAGTTGCTGACGCGGTCCTTTTTATGGCCTCAGACATGTCTCGGTTTATAACAGGACAGGTGCTTAGAGTGGACGGCGGACTGTTTTAATGCAAAGAAAAGTGCCGGCTGAAGTTTACAGCCATAAATTAGATTCTCTGGAGGAATAGCGATGAATGCCACCGAGCGAAAAATGCTTGATTTGCTGAAAAAAATGAAGAACGAATATGGCGCACTGGCGGTAAAAGCCGAGTTCGAGGCGGAGGGTACAAGGACCAGCGAACTCATGATGCTAAACGAAGTTATATTTCGGGCAGATATGGAATTGTTCATAAAGATTGGCGGCTGTGAGGCGGTACGTGATTTGGAACAATGCAGAACATTAGGCGCAGGTGGAATTATGGCGCCAATGATCGAAACGCCGTTTGCAATGAAAAAGTTTAGGGGTGCAGGCCGCAGGGTGTGCGCAAATCGAGAAGATATTGAATGGATTATTAACGCAGAAACCATAACATGCCATCAGAATTTAGAGGAAATTCTTTCAGAGGGAAAGGATTTTTTGAATACAATCGTAATTGGACGGGTGGATTATACTGCATCAATGGGGTTGGACAGAACGGCGGTCAATGGGGAGAATATGCGCAGGCAGTCAATTGATATTGCGAAAAAGGCAAAGAAATTTGGCGTTCGTGTAGGGATTGGAGGAGGGATCTCCACGGATGCGATTCCATTCCTTCAAGAGGTTTATCCTTTGATGGATCGATTTGAAACAAGAAAGGTTGTTTTCTCAGCCAGCACAGAGGAACATATTTTGCGCGGCGGCATTACAGACGCAATGGAATTTGAGATGTTGTATTTACAAAACAAATTTAATTATTATGACCAAATTGCAAAAGAAGATTCGAACCGCTTAAAAATGCTGGAGGATCGCCTGCGTAAAGCGGAAAAATGTGGCTTGGCAAGCAGATAAAAGCGGACAGACCAAAGCCAGTCTGCTGGCACTGATATCAGAAGGAGGGTCTATAAGTATGATTCGAGTAGCGGACTATGTTATGAAACGAATCAGCGAAGAAGGGATTCGACATTTGTTCTATGTTTCGGGGGGACAATGTGCCTACTTAACGGATGCCCTGCGTAGGAGCAATGATATTCAGGGTGTGGCCATGCACCATGAACAGGCGGCGGCTATGGCGGCGCTCTCTTACGCGCTTTATAATAACAATTTTGGAGCCTGTCTGGTTACCACAGGTTGTGCAGGAACGAATACAATGACAGGTGTTCTGCATGCTTGGCAAGACAATATTCCCTGCATTTTTATCTCGGGACAGCAGATTTACCGTCAAACGATCAAAGCGTCAGGCTTGCCGCTTCGGGCCGTTGGTGTACAGGAGGCGGATATTGAGAACATTATGAAACCGATTACAAAGTTTTCTGTAACGGTTGAGGAGAAAGAAAAAATCGCTTTTTACCTGGATAAGGCAATATATTTGGCGAAAGAGGGACGGAAAGGACCGGTTTGGATTGACATTCCTATGGATATCCAAAATTCTATGGTTGTGGAAGATCAGCTGGAGCGATATATTCCGGAACCTGCAAAAACGCCAAAGGCGGCCGAAGAGGATATACAGTATGTGACGCAGGCGCTGAAGCATGCACAGCGTCCGGTTCTTCTGGCTGGAAACGGGATCCGAAGTGCCGGAGCAATTGTGGATTTGAAACAATTTATAGAGAAAATTTCGATTCCAGTAACATTTACCAGACTTTCCTGCGACTTTTTCCCTTCGGATGAGCCGTTGCATATGGGGATTGTCAGTGCTGCGGGCGGGGCGTCTCGCTATGGAAACTTTACGATTCAAAATGCGGATTTGGTGCTTTGTGTTGGCTGCCGGCTCTTTTCGGACACAACAGGGACTGAGTTTGAAAAGTTTGCCAGAGAAGCAAAAATCATTGTGGTAGATATTGACGAGGTGGAACACAGCAAAAAGGGCGTTCAAATTGACCGCTTTATCCATGGAGATGCAAAGGATTTTCTGAGTAAAATCAGTGCGGTTCAACTGGAGCAAATTTCTCCGGCGTGGTTGGACAAGTGCCGGCACTGGAAGGAAATTTTCCGATATCGCAGTGAGTGGGATGATCCGGAACATCTGGTTGACGCAAAGGTGTTTATGGAACGTCTGTCGCTGCGGATGCCGGAAAACAGCGTGTTGATTTCGGATGCGGGGATGACTGGAGTAATCGTCCCTGCGGCCAGCAGGATCAAGCCGTCAGACCGAGTAATCGCCTCCTTTGTGCAAGGAGAAATGGGCTATTCTTTGCCAGGGGCCTGCGGGATTGCTACGATTGCAGAAGGTCCTGTGATCTCTTACACCGGAGATGGTTCCTTCATGATGAATTTGCAGGAGCTGCAAACGCTGGTTCGAAATCAATTTAATATCAAGATTATCATTATGAACAACAATGGATATTCCGGAGTTCGGCATGGACAACGAGCGCATTTCCGGGGTAAGACCATTGGAACGGACCCCAGCAACGGTTTGGATTTACCGGACTACGAAAAAATTGCCGCCGCTTTTGGGCTCCCCTACTGCAAAGCGGAAAATACGGGTAGAATCGACGCGGCAATGGAAGAAATCTTTCGTTCTGAGGGGCCGGTTATCTGCGAAGTTATGTGTGACCCGGAGCAGTTTGAGCTCCACAATGCTCTGGTGAACTACGGAAAGCGAAAATTCGGCTTCCGCCCCATGGAAGACCAGTCGCCGTTTATCGACCGGGAGACGTTCTTCCGAGAGATGATTGTAAAGCCGATGGAAGAGAGCTATGGAACTCCGGTCTGAAACTTGTTTGGAACCGGCCAAAATACCCGGACAGCGGAGCGTTTGCCGCTGTAATACGTCCGGTTCAAACGGCGCCGGACTGTAAATTTTAAGTAAAGGGTGATTCATATGACAAATTTGGAAAAATACAATCAGGCGTTTGCCGAGGCGCTGGAGATTTCGCAATCCCAGCTTCCTGGTTTGGAGTACCAGGGCATTGAGCAGTGGGACTCTGTGGGCCATATGGGACTGGTTGCGGCGCTGGAGGATGTGTTCGATATTATGATGGACACGGACGACATCATTGATTTCAGCTCCTATGAGAAGGGCAAAGAGATTTTGACCCAAAATTACGGGATTGTGTTCTGAGAAAGAGGGGGAGCCGGGTGAAGTGCTTTGTTTGCGGCGAAGAGATGACCGGTTATTTTCAGAAAAAGATGCGGCCGGATATGCCGGAGTGGAATTATGTGCGCTGTGGAAGATGCGGGCTTGTCCTGTGCCAGACGGTGTATGAAATGTCTGGTGAAGAGTGGCAAAATATGAATGAGGGACATCGAGACTATCAAGGTTCTGATGAAAACCCTGTAGATCCTAATTGGCTGCTGCGTTTGCATAGTCAGGCGGAGCTGTTTGCAGATTTGGCGGCACATGGGATTTGGGAGCCGGAGATGCGGTTTGTGGATTACGGCTGCGGCGACGGCAAGCTGGCGGACTATGTACAAAACGAGTTGAGTGTCCGCGGGGGGGGGACATCTGTCTCTCACAAACTCTTGAAATATGAAAAATATTTGCATCCGGAGGGCCCAAGTGATTATTTGCCGGATGAAGCTGTAACGCCCGGCAGCTTTGACATGGTAGTCACCTGTTCCGTATTTGAGCACCTGCTTGGCAGGCCGGATGTGGATGAAATTGTGGGGCTTCTCAAGGAAAATGGGACGCTCTGCATGCACACGCTGGTCTGCGAAGAGGTCCCTCGGGACCCGGATTGGTTCTATCTGCTGGGCGGGCACTGTACGCTGTGGACGAACAACAGCATGAGCCTGCTGTTTGAACAGTACGGGTTTACCGGCTGTGCCTACCATGTGCAGGCGCGTATGTGGCTCTTTTTCCGGGACCGCCAGCGTTTTGAGCAGCTGAAGAGCAAATGTACATTGATTCCGGGGGAATGGATATTCTCCGATCAATTTGTAGACTACTGGAAGCAAAAGCCCTACCGGTAAGTCGGCCCCCGCCAAAAAGGGAGAGAAGGCATATGATATTCGATTTTCAAACATACAGCGAAAATACCGCCGTTCTGGATGAATTTGGCATGTCCCTGACTTACAGCGCACTGTCTGATGCGGGCCGGCGCGTCATGGAGGCCGCAGGCCGCCGCTGTCTGGTTTTTATCCTGTGTCAAAATGAAATCGGCGCTCTGGTTGGCTATACCGGCCTGCTCAATGGCGGAGCGGTTCCCCTCTTGCTGAACAGCCGCCAGGATGGGGAGGCTTTGGCGGGGCTGCTGAGGGCCTACCAGCCGCCCTTCCTATGGGCGCCGGAGGATATGCTGGACGCATTTCCGGGCATGACGCCGGTTTACCGCGCCTTTGGGTACGGTCTTCTGCGGACCGGTTATGAGACCGAGTATCTGCTTCATCCGGAACTGGCCCTTCTGCTGACCACCTCCGGCTCCACCGGAAGCCCCAAATTTGTCCGCCAGAGCGAGCGGAACATCCGAGCCAATGGGGAATCCATTGCGTCTTATCTGGAGCTGAACGCCTCGGAGCGGCCCATTACCACCCTGCCTATGAGCTATACCTACGGTCTGTCGATTATCAACAGCCACCTTCTAACCGGCGGGACTCTGCTGGTTACAGAAAAATCGCTGACCCAGCGGGAGTTCTGGACCTTCTTCAGACAGGCGCAGGCTACCTCCTTCGGCGGCGTACCCTACACCTATGAGATGCTGGACCGGATGCGGTTTGCGAAAATGGACCTGCCCTCCCTGCGGACCATGACCCAGGCGGGCGGAAAGCTGTCCTACACACTGCACGAGAAGTTTGCCCAATACGCCCAGGAAACGGGACGGCGTTTTGTGGTTATGTACGGCCAATGCGAGGCCACTGCCCGGATGGCCTATCTCCCTCCGGAGAAGGCGGTGGAGAAGTGCGGTTCGATGGGGATTGCCATTCCAGGTGGAAGGTTCCATCTGATTGACGGAAACGGGGCCCCCATTACTGCCCCCGGCGTGACTGGGGAACTGGTCTATCAGGGGGAGAATGTAACCCTGGGCTATGCAGAGCGGGGTGAAGACCTGAGCAAAGGGGATGAGTGGGGCGGTATTCTCCAGACCGGGGATATGGCGAAATTTGACGAGGACGGCTATTACTACATCACCGGACGAAAAAAACGCTTTTTAAAAATTTACGGCAATCGGGTAAATTTGGACGAGGTGGACGCTCTGGTAAAGGAAACGTTTCCGGCATTGGACTGCGCCAGTACCGGAGTGGATGACCATCTGTATGTTTTCATCACGGATGAGAGCCGGCAGGCGGCGGTAAAAGAGTTTTTGGTTCACAGGACGAAGCTGAACCCGGCGGCGTTCCATGTGACGGCCCTGGAGAAAATCCCCAAAAACGACTCCGGCAAAACGCTGTACCGAGAGTTGGATGTACGTGCGGTTGGGGGTGGCGAATGAAACTGTTTTGCTTTCCCCACGCGGGAGGGACTGCGGATTTTTTCAGCCAGCTGGAGCCGCAGTTCTCCCCCGCCGTGGAGCTGGTGAAGCTGGAGTATGCCGGGCACGGGACCCGTCGTCAGGAGCCCTTTTATCGGGATTTTGCTCAGCTGGCCGACGATTTATACGAGGCCGTCAAAGGGCTGTGTGGTTCAGAGTATGCCCTCTTCGGGTTCAGCATGGGGAGCGTGGCAGCTGTGGAGGTTCTGTCCCGAATCCTCCAAGAGAGGAAAATTCCCCCGCCTGTGCGGGTGTTCCTGGCCGCCCATGAGCCGTTTACAAAACGGGAACTGATGCACTTTCAGGGTGAGGAGGCGGATGAGTGGGTCAAACGCCGGACCATCTCCCTGGGAGGCATTCCAGAGAAGCTCTTGGAAAACCGGACTTTCTGGCGGGTCTATCTGCCGTTGTACCGGGCGGATTATACTCTGATTACCGGCTATGACTTCGACAAGCTGACCCTTGCATGCGAAGTTCCTCTCACCGGCCTGTATGGAAAACAGGACCTGGACCTGGAGCAAATGCGGGCCTGGAGCCAGTATTTTCACGGCGAGTGTGAGTTTGTAGGGTTTGAAGGGAACCACTTTTTTATCACGGAGCACGCTCCGGAGCTGGCGGAGCTGATGTTGGATCGCCTGCGGAAGGGAGGGGACATGGATGGAATTTGAATCATTCCTGCAAATGGAACCCTACGCCCTGACGAAGGGGGAAAAGGAGAAGCTGCTGTTCCAGCGGCTGAGGGAGCTGACGTGGCATCATCGGGAGAACTGTTCCGCCTATGCCAGAATTTTGGACAGCGGATGGGCGGAGCCCTCCTGCTGTGAGGAGCTCCCCTTTCTGCCCGTCCGCCTCTTCAAAGAGCTGGCCATGCGCAGTGTGCCGCCGGAAGCGGTCGTGAAAACGATGACCTCTTCCGGTACCAGCGGTCAGGCGGTGTCCAGAATTGATCTGGACCGGACCACCGCGTCCAACCAGCAGAAGGCTTTGGTGAAAATTGTCTCCAGCTTTACCGGCTCCGGCCGGATGCCCATGATCCTGATTGACTGCCCTTCGGTGGTGAAAGACCGGCGGATGTTTTCCGCACGGGGAGCGGGTATTTTGGGGTTTTCCATCTTTGGGGCGAAAAAGCTCTATGCCCTGGACGACGAAATGCGGCTGGATGTGGAGGCGCTGCGGGAATTTTTACAAGTCCACCAGGGAAAGACCATTCTTCTGTTTGGATTTACGTTTATGGTCTGGAAGCATTTTTATCAGGAGCTGGTTCGTCTGAGCTCCAGCGGTATAACCTTTGATCTGTCCGGCTGTATTTTGATTCACGGCGGAGGCTGGAAGAAACTGCAAGGTGAGGCAGTCAGCCAGCGGGACTTCCATGACCGGCTGCGGGAGGTGTGCGGCCTGAGCCGCATCCACGATTATTACGGCATGGTGGAACAGACAGGGTGTATCTATATGCAATGTGAGTGCGGACACCTCCACGCAAGCGTTTTTTCTGATGTGATTGTCCGCCGGTCCCTGGACTTTGGCGTGTGCGGCGTGGGAGAACCAGGGATTTTACAGGTGCTGTCCACCATACCCGAGTCCTACCCCGGACATTCTCTGTTGACGGAAGACGAGGGGGTGCTTCTGGGGGAGGACGATTGTCCCTGCGGGCGAAAGGGAAAATATTTTAAAGTAACAGGCCGGTTGAAACATGCGGAGCTACGGGGGTGCAGTGATACTTATGCGGCAGGCGGTCAGTAAAGCGGAACAGGCGGTTTTGGAGCGGCTGAGCTATCTGGCCGGAACCCCGGAGACGGTGGCGGGAATGGACGCTCTGCCTGCACGAACCCCCTTTGACGGGGCGGTTTTGGCGTTTTTGGAGACGGTATCTCAAATACTGCGGTCCGGCGGGCGGGCGTATCCAGATGTGATGACTTTTGCGTTTTGGATTCGGAGAGCGTCGCTCCAGAGCTTGAGAAACAGATTTTTCCGAGAGGACGGAGACCTGCGGTTAGGACGGGGCACGGCGTTTCACATTGCGCCGTCTAATGTGGCGGCGAATTTCGCCTACTCCCTGGCGGCGGGACTGCTGACCGGAAACGCAAATGTGGTCCGCCTCCCGACGGAACGGTTTCCCCAGGCGGAACTGATTTGCAGGGCAGTCCATACAGCCTTGGAGGACCATCCGGGCCTGCGGCCCTACATCGCTTTGGTCCGGTATGAGCGAAGCAGAGAGAGCAACGATTTGCTGTCCCGTTTGGCGGATACTCGGCTGGTGTGGGGCGGCGACCGTACCATTGCAGAACTGCGAAAATCCCCCTTGGCCCCTAGAGCGGGGGAGATTACTTTTGCCGACCGGTGTTCTCTTGCAGTGATTGACAGCGGCTGGTATCTGGAAAAGGGAGAGCGCAGGAAACTTGCTCTGGATTTTTACAACGATACCTTTTTGACCGACCAGAACGCCTGCACCAGCCCGCGTCTGGTTGTCTGGCTGGGAGAGCGCAGAGAGGAGGCGAAGGCGGTCTTTTGGGAAGCCCTCCATGAATTGGTGAAGGCCCGGTATGCGTTCCAGCCGGTGCAGGGGATTGACAAGCTGACGCAGAGTTGTCTGCTGGCCGCAGAACGCGGGGACGTGCGTGTCCAGCCCCGGAGGGATAACCTGATTTATCGGGTTCAGGTGTCTTCGCTGGCGGGCGGACTGCTTGACCAGACGGGCAATTCCGGCTATTTCCTGGAATATGACTGCGATGACATTTTAGAGCTGCGGGAACTCTGCAATGACCCGCGCTGTCAGACGGTTGCCTATATCGGGGAAAAGAAGATGTTTATGCCTCTGCTGAATACTGGAATCAAGGGGATTGACCGGGTGGTTCCTGTGGGAAAGACCATGGATTTTGACTTGATTTGGGACGGATATAACCTATATGAGCGGCTGACAAGAATCATCAGCTTAAAATGAACTTTGTTTCGGGGCATTTTAGCCTAGTCTGGAGTGAGTAGATGGAACGACAAGAGAAGGTTGATATTAGTGTTCAAGTATTGACTTATTACCACGAAAATTATATTGCCCAATGCTTGGATAGTATTCTGGCGCAGGAGACCGAGCTTCGGTACGAGATTCTTGTGGGGGACGACGCCTCGCAGGACCGGACCCCGGAGATTATCCGGGAGTATGCCGCCCGCTACCCGGATATCATCTTCCCGACTCTGCGCAAAGAAAACCTGGGGGCGAGCCGGAACAGTGCAGAACTGCTGGAGCATGCGCGCGGGAGGTACCTTGCAATACTGGAGGGGGACGACTTCTGGCTGGACCGGCATAAACTGCAAAAACAATGGGATTTTTTGGAGGCACACCCTGAGTACAGCGCGTGCTGCGGAAAGTGTTTGATTGTGGATGAAGCAGGGCAGGCGGACTATACGCAGGTTCCTCACTTTGTCTGGAACAAAAAGGTTTTTACGCTGGACGACCTAATTGAGAGCTGGAACGTGCCTGGGCAGGCTGGGACCATGATGCACCGGCGGTTTACGCAGGTGGACCCGGCTCTGAGCGAGGTCCACCGCAATGTAGGGGATAAAACCGGTGTGCTGTTTCTGCTGTCTAAAGGGCCGATCTATTGCAGCGGGGAGGTGCTGTCGGCCTACCGCCGGGTGGACCGGAGCGATGGGCATAATTGGTTTTCCATTCACCACAGTAATCCGTACCGGAACTATGACATGTTTATGTATCCATGTAAGCTGGAGACCTGGGCCAGAAAAAATATGGGTCTGCCACGGGACAAGCACTTCGGGAAACGGAGCGAGTACCGTTTTTGCCGGTTTGTCGAGGAGCTGGTCCGGCAGCCGTCGTGGACGCGTGTGAAGTATTTGGCTGAAATGGTGGCGGGCAGTCATCAGCCGGTTAAATATGGTTGGATGACGCTGAAAGCGTTAATAGAAATGGAGTGAGTAACATATGAAGTTCTGCGTAAAACCCTTTAACAATGTTTATTTGGCGTCGGATGGAGAAGTTTGGCCCTGTGGCTGGATGCACTATGTAATCGGAAATCTGTATGAGCAAAATTTGGATGAAATTTGGCACAGTGAAGCGGCAGAGCAGGCCCGGAAGAGTATTCTTGACGGTTCCTTTGCGTTTTGCCGAAAGACATCATGCCCATTTTGCGAGCGGGATGAACTGCCCGACTTAACAGAAGAGGAAATTCGAGAGAGAGCTGTGCCGACACAGATGCCAATGTACATTCAACTTGCAAATGACCGTACATGTAATATTGCGTGTACATCCTGCCGGGATTGTTTGCTACATGTAGAGAAGGAAGAGCGGGAAAAAATTGACGGTGCATTGGAACGGCTGCTTCCTTTCGCGAACAAGGCAAGTGTGCTGAGTATGAATGGGCAGGGAGAGTTTCTTGCAAATACCAGCTTTTTAAATTTTCTAGGAAAATTAAGGCCAGAACAGGAATCATTCAGTGTTACTTTTGAAACAAATGGAACCTTGTTTGATGAGGCCCATTGGGCACGGTTTTCACAGCTGGGTGATTATGATATATCTGTTACGGTGACGCTGAATAGCTTGAAAAAAGAGGTATACCGTTATTTGAGCGGCGGGTTTGACTATTTGGAGCGAGAATTAGAAAATTTGAAATTCCTGAGCCGCCTGCGTCGGGAGGGTAAAATCAACCGGCTGATTGTGACCATGGTGGTTCAAGAAGTGAACTGCTGGGAGGTTCCGGAGTATATACGGTTGTTTGCATCTTCTGGGGAATTTGAAGTGGACAGCATTCAAATGAAGCCGCTTTATAACTGGTTTAAAATGGAACCAGAAACCTATTGGTTTAAAAATATTCTCAATCCTCTGCATCCCTATCACAAAGGGTATCTCAAAATTTTAGCGGATGACTGCTGGAAGGATCCCAAGGTGTATGACTGGGGGTGTCATAACATCCGGCATGCCGCGCCCCATCCGCTCAGCCAGGAGAAGACATACAACCGCCTTCTAATGGAGATTTTCCAGAACAGCCAGGGGCTTACTCCGGCGGAGTTCCTCAGAGCCTGCATGGACCGCGTGGGAGGAAAGCGAGTAGGCTATTATGGAAAGAACGATTTCTCCAAAGCTATGGCAAAGATGCTTCTTGACGCGGGTATTGATCTGGCATTCCAGATTACATGGTCAAAAGAAGACTGCGATGGGCCGGTTCCTAAGGTAGCCAAACAGGAATTCCGTCCGGACATGGCGGACGTAATGCTGATCATTGACTTTCATAAAGGCTATTACTGGTTCGAGGATTTGCCTGCCCTGGGCTTCCAGGGGCCCATTCTCAGCATTGAATCCTTTATTGAGGGGGGCAAAGTGTGAAAAAACGGATGGCGGTCTTGACTGCGGTTTTGGGGGCGGTTTCCGGCGGAGTGCTGGTAAAGAAGGTCTGGTTGGAGAAATACCGCAGACAGAAAGCGGAGCTGGAGGCCGCTGGCCGCGAGCGGGATCTGTTTTACACCTGGCTCCTCCTGGAGCAGAATGGCGTAGAGCTGGAGGAATATTTCTCCGCACACGGGTATAAAACGGCGGCTATCCTAGGCATGAACCGGGAGGGGCGGCGTCTCTTTGCCGGGCTGAAGGACAGTGAGATGGTTTCTGTGGTGTTCGGAGTGGAAGCGGATAATTATGCGGCGGTACACGAGACATTGGATATTTACCGCCTCGGAGATGACCCGCTGCCCCAGGCGGACTGCGTGGTGATCTGTGATTTGGAGCGGGTTTCGGAGAAGGCTGCGGCGGTGCAGACCTGCGGGGAGCCTGTGGCGCTGGCTCAAGTGCTGGCCTGGCTGCTGGAGCGGCATGGGATCAAGCCTTGGGATGGAGCCATCAAGGGGTGGCCCCCGGAGGAGCGGAACGAACCAGACAAGCGATAAAACGAAGCAGAGGCCGCCCGAATTGGGCGGCCTCCTGTTTAGGTTGGAACATAATTAAGCGGGAATTTTGCGGTTTCTGGCCACGAACAGGAACCCGAGCATCAGAATGATGCCAATGGGCAGGGAGATGAGGCCAGGCAGCCCGGACATCACCAGCACACCGGCAATAAGGTAGGTGATGCCGGAAATCACGGCGCAGGAGATAGCGTAGGGCAGCTGAGTAGAGACGTGATTGACGTGGTCACACTGCGCGCCGGCAGAGGCCATGATGGTGGTATCGGAAATGGGGGAGCAGTGGTCGCCGCAGACGGCCCCGGCCATACAGGCGGAGATGCAGATAATCGCCATGGGGTTGCTCATGTCGAACACGTTCTGGACAATGGGGATGAGGATGCCGAAGGTGCCCCAGCTGGTGCCGGTGGCAAAGGCAAGCAGACAGCCCACCGCGAAAACGATCACAGGCAGGAACATCTGGAGGGCAGAGGCGGAGCGGACGAAGTCGCGGACAAAGAACTTGGCGCCCAGGGAGTCGGTCATGCCCTTGAGGGACCAAGCGAAGGTGAGGATCAGAATCGCCGGCACCATGGCCTTGAATCCCTCGGGGATACAGCCCATCATCTCCTTGAAGGACATGGACTTGCGGACGAGGTAGTAGAGGAACGCGAACAGCAGACCAAAGGCGGAACCCAGCATCAGGCCCACGGAGGCATCGGAGTTGGAGAACGCCTCCACAAAGCTGGCGCCGGAGAAAAAGCCGCCGGAGTAGATCATACCGATCACGCAGGCCACCACCAGCACGGCGATGGGCAGTACCAGGTCCAGAACGGACCCCTTGGACTCGTCGCTCTCCTCGTCCAGTATGGCATAGGGGTTGGAACCGGAGAACAGGTCGCCCTTTTCAAGGGCGTTGCGCTCATACTGGGCCATGGGGCCGAATTCCAGATTCATCAGAACCATGCCAATCATCATAATAATGGTCAGCAGGGCGTAGAAGTTGTAAGGAATGGCCTGGATGAACAGATTTAAGCCCTGGCCGTCCTCGGCGAAACCGGCCACGGCGGCGGCCCAGGAGGAGATGGGAGCGATGATGCAGATGGGGGCGGCGGTAGCGTCGATGAGGTAAGCCAGCTTGGCCCGGGAGACGTTCTGCTTGTCGGTGATGGGCCGCATGACGGAACCCACGGTGAGGCAGTTGAAGTAGTCGTCAATGAAAATGAGGCAGCCCAGAAGAACGGTAGCCAGCTGAGCGCCTGCCCGGGACTTGATGTTCTCCTTAGCCCAGCGGCCGAAGGCGGCAGAACCGCCCGCCTTGTTCATGAGACATACCATCACGCCCAAAATCACCAGGAAGACCAGGATACCCACGTTGTAGCCGTCGGACAGGGAGGCTACAATGCCGTCGCTGAAGGCGTGGAGAACAGTGCCCTCAAAGTCGAAGTTGGAGTAGAGCAGTCCGCCCACCAGAATGCCGATGAACAGGGAGGAGTAGACCTCTTTGGTAATCAGGGCAAGAGCAATGGCAATCACCGGGGGCAGCAGGGACATAGGGGTGTTGAAAAAGTTGCTGGGGGAGATGATGTAGCCTGTGTACTCGCTGCCGGCGCAGGTTTCACAGGGGACGGCCTCACCTGCGTCAGACAGCACGACCCCCATAGTTCCGCAGTCGGGGCACTCAATGTATTTGGTGCCCGTTAGTTCGGTTGGGTCACCGCCATCCGCGAAAACGGTGGTGACCATGGCCAGCAGCATCATCACAAGAACGATGGTCCGAAAGCCAAATCTTCTTCTGGTTCTCATAAGTATTCCCTCCTAAAGTTGTCCGGGGCTCCACACAAGGACCCGTTTTTGCGCAAAATAAAACCATGGCGCGCGGCATGCGCTCCATGGTAAACCGGATGCCCCCGGCAGAAAACCGAGGACCTCTGGATAGCGCTCCACTCAGTCGTGACAGTCCATAGGATATTCTCCCATGGCCCAGGGCGAACGGTTCAGGCAGACCGTTCGCCCTTCGGCGGCGCACCCTCTCCTGCGGAACAGCTGCCTGGCCTTGTCCCGCAGTACGCATGAGCACCGCGCCTCTATCCCTGATTCAATTATGTGTATCCTATCATGGCAGGTTGGAAATGTCAATGGTGATTTCGGGGAAGCTCTTGCAATTTCTGGTCTGTTCTGGTAAAATTTACACAAATCTACCGGAAGGAGTGAGACCTTTGGCTTATACAGATCCCTTTCTGGCCCGGGGGATTGACATTTCTCCCGAAGATCAGGAAATTCTGAACCTCTGGCATACGTGGGAGCCGGTCGGGAGGGGCTATGCCGTCCCGAAGCAGATGTCTTTTGAGGAGGCCATGGGGTATGAGGACTTCAATGAGGACAATTTCCGTGGATTTCCCGGTGGGGAATCGGTCTTTTTCTGGGACACAGAGGAGATATCCGCCGTTGTGGGTTATTACTACACCGGTCCTCTGAAGGGAACGGTCTACATGCTCCACGGCCCCACCGACCTCTCCCCGAAATTTCTTTCTCTGAGACGGTTTGCGGACTATTACCGGCGGATTCTTCGGGAGTATCCGGAAGAGGGCAGTCCCACGCGGGAGGAAAAGTTCTGGGAGGACATCGACTTTAACGACAACCAGCCCCTCACGCCGGAGGAGGTAGAACGATTTCATAAAGCGGCACAGGAGCTGATTTCGCTGTGGAAGGAGGAGGGCCTGCGGGAAGACTGGTATGAGAATCTGGGGTTTTGCATCTGCGCCGTTTTGCCCGACTGCTTCGCGGAGGAGCTGCTTCCCTTCCTCAACCGGAATGAGGACGAGTATGTCCTGGAGGTTCTGTGCCGGAAGCTGGTAAAGGCCGGGTGTACGCAGGCCATTCCGGCGATGGAGCAGCTGGCGGAGGCCGAGAAAAAAGGACTGCGCATCGGCGGCTGGAGTGACTGCCATGTGGCCCGGGACGCCCTTGCGGCGCTGAAAAAGCTGGAATCATGAAAAGAAACGCCCGCTCCGGTCCGGAGCGGGCGCGCTGTGTTTAAAGCGCCGTGCTGGGCAGATTGTCGATCAAAGCTTTTAGCTGAGCGGCGGAGTTGGTCTGCCCAACTTGGAGTAAAATAGCGTTGCGTTGTTCCTGTGTGCAGTTGTCATAGAAGGCGGATGCCTGGGGATTTTTTCGCAGAAGTTCCCCAAAGTTGACCGCCGACCGAAGATTGACGTCCATAATATCACCTCAAAACCAGTATGCCCCGGTTTTCAAAGAACATACATAGCCCATGTCTTTGACATGGGCTGTCAGCTTGTCGAAAAAGTCTGCCAAGAGGCAGACTTTTTCATGTAAAGATGATAAAATAGGGAGTAAGGGGTGAGGAATATGTTGGAGCGAGGGAAAAATGAGCGAGGGGTTATAGAAATGGTGGA
>JAAWIE010000177.1 GCA_022796195.1 Lawsonibacter sp.
AATCTTTTGCAAAAGATTTAAAAGAAGGACAAGAAATTATAGAAAAGATAGATAATGCAAAAGCAATTAAAGCAATTGGTAAAGCAGGATTAGATACTTATGCTGGAGATATTACAGTAATTGCTAATACTATAATTGAAACAGAGGCAGAAGTACCAGAACTTCCAACAGAGGAAGAAAATACACCATTAATACTTCGGAACATCACAAAATATTACAGAAGACGTAGTCAAAGTAGAAAACTTAGGTGTTGATGATGGAAAAGTAGCACTTGAAGGAGAAGTAATATTCTCAGAAGATAGAACATTGAAATCAGGTAAAACATTATTTAGTTTTGATTTATATGACGGAACAAGCACAATTACATGTAAATCATTTTTAAATAAAGAGAATGCAAAAAAAGTTATGAAAAGAATAAAAAGTGCAAAAGGAATTAAAATTTCTGGTAATGCACAAATGGATACATTTTCAAATGAACTTACTGTTATGGCAAATACTATAATAGAAACAGAAGGATTGAAAAAGACTATTAGGCAGGATAATGCACAAGTAAAAAGAGTAGAATTACATATGCATACTAAAATGAGTCAAATGGATGCTATGACATCAGCAAAAGATTTGATAAAAAGAGCAATGAAATGGGGAATGAAGTCTATTGCAATAACAGACCATGGAGTAGTTCAAGCATTTCCAGAAGCTCATAAAATGCTTGGATATGATAATCCAGATATGAAAGTTATATATGGTGTAGAAGCATATTTAGCACCAGATAAAAATGCAGTAGTAACTAATCCAAAAGGACAAGATATAGATACAACATATTGTGTGCTTGACTTAGAAACAACAGGATTTTCAGCAACAACTGAAAAAATAACTGAAATTGGAATAATGAAATATAAAAATGGAGAAGTAATTGATGAATTTAGTTGTTTTGTAAATCCAGAAAAACATATACCAGCAAGAGTAACTGAAGTTACTAATATAACAGATGAGATGGTAAAAGATGCTGAAACAATCGATAAAGTATTTCCTAAAATGCTAGAGTTTTTAGGAGATTCAGTAATAGTAGCACACAATGCAGGTTTTGATGTTGGATTTTTAAAGCAAAATGCAAAAGTTTTAGGATATAAATTTGATTATACATATTTAGATACATTAAGTTTAGCAAAAGATTTATTTCCAGAATATAAAAAATATAAATTAGGAAAAATAGCTGATAATTTAGGAATAAAAGTAGAAGTAGCACATAGAGCTTTAGATGATGTTGATACAACTGTTAAAGTATTTAGAGTAATGCTTGATATGTTAAAAGAACGTGGAGCGAACAAATTAGAAGATATAGATCAAGTTAGTAGAACAGAAGAAGCTAAAAGAGAAGAATATAAGAAGTTAAAAACATATCATGCAATTATTCTAGCTAAAAACTATGTTGGATTACGTAATTTATATAAATTAGTATCTTTATCACATCTTCATTATTTTTATCGTAAACCTCGTATATTAAAAAGTTTATATAAAAAATATTCAGAAGGATTAATACTTCGGAAGTGCATGTGAAGCAGGTGAACTTTATCAAGCAATAGAACTTGGAAAGCCAGATGAAGAAATAGAAGCAATTGCAAATGATTATGATTATTTAGAAATACAACCAATTGGGAATAATCAGTTTTTAATTAGAAAAGAAATAGTAAAAGATGAAGAGGCACTAAGGGATATTAATAGAAAAATTGTAGCTTTAGGTGAAAAATTAAATAAGCCAGTTGTTGCAACTTGTGATGTTCATTTTATGGACCCACAAGATGAGGTATATAGACGTATATTAGAAGCAGGACAAGGATATGATGATGCAGATAATCAAGCACCATTATATTTAAGAACTACAGAGGAAATGTTAGAAGAATTTAAATATTTAGGAGAAGAAAAAGCATATGAAGTTGTAGTAACAAACACAAATAAAATATCTAATATGTGTGAACAAATAAGCCCAATATCACCAGAAAAATGTCCACCACATATACCAGGTTGTGAAGAAGATATCAAAAATATTGCTTATGAAAAAGCACATGAATTATATGGAGACCCATTGCCAGAAATTGTTCAAACAAGGTTAGATAAAGAACTGGATTCAATAATAAGTAATGGCTATTCTGTAATGTATATAATTGCACAAAAACTTGTATGGAAATCAAATGATGATGGATATATAGTAGGTTCAAGAGGTTCAGTTGGTTCATCATTAGCAGCTTTTATGACAGGTATTACAGAGGTTAATTCATTACAGCCTCATTATAGATGTGACAATTGCAAATACTCAGAATTTGAAGATTATGGAGTTGGAAATGGATATGATTTACCAGATAAGGAGTGTCCTAAATGTGGTCAAAAATTGATAAAAGATGGAATGGATATACCATTTGAAACTTTCTTAGGATTTAATCGGAGATAAAGAGCCAGATATAGACTTAAACTTCTCAGGAGAATATCAAGCAAAAGCTCACAAATATACAGAAGTAATATTTGGAAAAGGAACAACATTTAAAGCAGGAACAGTAGGTACAGTTGCGGAAAAAACAGCATTTGGCTATGTAAGAGGATATTTTGAAGAAAGAGGAATTCCTGTAAATAGAGCAGAAATGCAAAGACTATCAATGGGATGTACAGGAGTAAAAAGAACAACAGGGCAACATCCAGGTGGAATCATAGTTGTACCAAAAGGAAGAGAAATATATGAGTTTTGTCCAGTACAGCATCCTGCAGATGATCCTAATTCAGACATAATAACAACACATTTTGACTATCACTCAATAGATGCAAACCTTTTAAAACTTGATATACTAGGACACGACGATCCTACAGTAATTAGAATGTTGCAAGACATAACAGGAATTGCTCCACAAGAAATACCATTAGATGATCCAGAAACAATGTCAATATTTAATTCAACAGATGCTTTAGGAGTAACTCCAGAACAAATAAATTCGCAAGTAGGAACTTATGGAATACCTGAATATGGAACAAAATTTGCAAGAGGAATGCTTTTGGATACAAAACCAACAACATTTGATGAATTAATTAGGTTATCTGGATTATCACATGGTACAGATGTGTGGCTTGGAAATGCACAAACATTAATTCAAGAAGGAATTGTAACACTTCAAGAAGCAATATGTTGTCGTGATGATATTATGATATATCTAATAAAAAAAGGAGTGCCACCAGATAAGGCATTCAAAATAATGGAAACAGTACGTAAGGGAAAAGCTCTAAAAGATATGGCTAAGTGGAATGAATTTAAAGAAATTATGAAGGAACACGATGTGCCAGATTGGTATATTAAATCATGTGAAAAAATAAAATACATGTTCCCAAAGGCCCATGCAGCAGCATATGTAACAAACGCCTTTAGAATAGCGTGGTTTAAAGTACATATACCGCTTGCGTATTATGCAGCATATTACTCAATAAGAGCAAAAGCATTTGATGCCAAATACATGATATTTGGAAAAGAAAAAGTAAAAAACAAAATGAAAGAAATAGAAATAAAAAATCAGAAAAAAGAAGCAACAAAAGCAGAATTAGATATGTATGATGACTTAGAAATTGTTCTAGAAATGTATGAAAGAGGATTTTCGTTCTTACCTGTAGACCTATACAAATCTGATAGTACAAAATTCCAAGTAGAAGATAATAAATTAAGACCACCACTAAATAGTTTACCAGGCTTTG
>JAAWIE010000143.1 GCA_022796195.1 Lawsonibacter sp.
CCCATTGGCTGTCGCTTAAATCACTCGCATACCTGCGTCTCTCATTTTTCTGTATCATACCCTCATTATAGCACCTTTTTATCTATTGGTACAGCTTCTTAATTTTTGCGAAAAAAAAGAACGAGATGAGGCCATTGGCAGACTGGAGCAATACCGGCACCAATTCCAATGACTGGATAACCGCATCATGGGCGAGAACGGCAAAGCAGAACATGGATAAAATCCCCGGTTTCGCGCCGGAGGAGCAGGAACAGAATAGGGAACAGAAACCGGAACGGTGACTGGAAAAACTCCCATGCCGAAGGGCTAAAGGTAATATAGAGAAACGCTTTGATCTGTAGAGCGGTAAATGTAACCTATTTTCCTACATCAGGGGGACTTTTGTCTATTGTCCGTTTTTACTGGGGCGGTTCATTCCGGCTGGGGGGAGATTTTTTTGCCCTTCGACGAGGTTCTCCAAAAAAAAGGACAGGCCCGGCTTATACTGGTAGAAAATGGAAGGGGGAGTGATGGTATGGGGGACTGGCACAGCAGGCCCGCAGGCCAGGTGATAAAGGAGCTGGGCAGCGGGCCTCAAGGACTCAGCGACCGGGAGGCGGCCCGCCGCCTGGAAAAGGCAGGCCCCAATCTTCTCACTCAGCCCGACCCGCCCAGCCTGATTGCTCGCATTTTGGGCCAGCTGAAAGACCCGATGATTCTGGTGCTGCTGGCGGCGGCGGTCCTCTCGCTGGCGGCCAGCGGCGGGGAGGACTGGTTGGACGGCGTAATTATTTTGATCATTGTTGTGGTCAACGGCATCATTTCCATCACCCAAGAGGACCACGCCCAACAGGCGCTGGAAGAACTGCGGCGCATGTCTTCCCCCACGGCCCTGACCCTGCGGGAAGGGGAGCGCAAGCGGGTAGCGGCCTCCGCCCTGGTGCCTGGGGATGTGATCCTCTTGGAAGCGGGGGATCAAGTCCCCGCCGACGCCCGAATTTTGGAGTGCAGCCGACTGCAAGCCGACGAGTCGGCGCTGACAGGGGAGTCGGTGCCGGTGGAGAAGGAGGCCAGGGAGGTCCTGGCGCCGGATACCCCCCTGGGGGACCGGATCAATATGTTGATTTCCGGCACACTGGTAACGGCCGGACGGGGGACCGCCCTGGTGGTGGCCACCGGAATGGATACCCAGATGGGGCAGATTGCCGGACTGATTCTGGAGAGCGGCGAGGGAGACACCCCCCTCCAGCGGCGGATGGCGGAGATCTCCAAATCCCTGTCCTTCCTATGCCTGTCGGTGTGCGCGGTGATGTTTGGGGTAGGGCTGTTCCAGGGAAAAGGTCTGCTGGATATGTTCCTCACCGCCGTCTCTTTGGCGGTGGCCGCCATTCCCGAGGGCCTGCCCGCCATTGTGACCATTGTATTGGCCCTGGGGGTTCAGCGGCTGGCCGCAGGCCATGCCATTGTAAAGAAGCTCCCCGCAGTGGAGACGCTGGGGTGCGCTGGGGTAATCTGCTCGGATAAGACGGGAACCCTTACACAGAACCGGATGACGGTGCAGCAGGTCTGGCTCACCCCCGGTGCGCGGCGGCGGGAAGTTATGCTGGCGGGCTGCCTGTGTTCCGACGCCCGGTTGGAGTGGAAAGCCGGGGCCCCCACCGCCTCTGGAGACCCCACCGAGGGGGCCCTTGTGGTAGCCGCAGCCCAGGACGGCGTGGACCAGCGCCGGGAACTGGAGCAGCAGCCACGGGTGGCCGACATTCCCTTTGACTCCAACCGCAAGCTTATGTCTACCGTACATAGCCAGGAGGGGGGCGGCTGGGTTGTGTTTGTAAAGGGTGCGCCCGACGTTCTGCTGGGCCGGTGTACCAGCACGCCCAAAGGGCCCATCTCCCCCAGCGACCGGGCCCGGGCGCTGGCCGCCAACGAGGAGATGGCAGGCAAGGCGCTGCGGGTGATTGCCGTTGCCAAACGGGAGCTGCGCAGTTTTTCACCCAACCCGGAGCCCCGCATGGTGGAGAGCGGGCTGACTTTTTTGGGGCTGTTCGGCCTGATGGACCCGCCCCGGCCCGAGGTGCGGGCGGCGGTGGCAAAATGCCACCTGGCGGGGGTGCGGCCGGTGATGATTACCGGCGACCACCGGATTACCGCGCTGGCGGTGGCCCAGGAACTGGATATTGCCCGTGCCGGGGACTGGACGGTGACCGGCGCGGAGCTGGACTTTATGCCCCAGGAGATGCTGGAGAATGACATTGAAAAGTTTGCCGTCTTTGCCCGGGTGTCCCCAGAACATAAAATGCGCATTGTTCAGGCGTGGCAGAAGCGGGGACGGGTGGTGGCGATGACGGGCGACGGCGTCAACGACGCGCCTGCCCTGAAAGCCGCCGACATTGGCTGTGCGATGGGAAAGACGGGCACCGACGTAGCCAAGGGGGCGGCGGACATGATTCTCACCGACGACAACTTTTCTACCATTGTAACCGCCATTGAGGAGGGCCGGGGAATTTATTCCAACATCCGTAAGGCCATCCACTACCTGCTGTCCTGCAACATTGGGGAGATTGTCACCATTTTTGCCGCCACCCTGATGGGGTTTGGACAGATGCCCCTGGTGCCGGTGCAGCTGCTGTGGCTCAATCTGGTGACCGACTCTCTCCCCGCGCTGGCGCTGGGGGTGGAGCCGGTGGAAGAGGGGGTTATGGAGGAAGCCCCACGGGACGCCTCCGCCGGGCTGTTCGACAAAAAATTCTCCCTGCGTCTGGTCTGGCAGGGCCTGATGGTAGGGGGACTCACCCTGGCGGCCTACTTTTTGGGCTTTACCCGGCTGGCAGAAGCGGGCATGGAGGGCGCGACGGCCAACACCATGGCCTTTGCTACCCTGACCCTGTGCCAGCTCTTCCACGCATTTAATGTCCGCAGTGAAAACCGTTCGCTGTTTGCTCAGGGCGTTTTTTCAAACCCGGCTATGAACCGGGCCTTTCTGGCGGGACTGGCGATGCAGCTTTCTGTATTGCTCGTTCCACCCCTGCAAGGGGTGTTCTCCGTCATACCGATGAATGTACCCCAGTGGTGTACCGTCCTGGCCTTGGCTATGGCGCCAATCCCCATTTGTGAGACCGCCAAGTCCTCCGCCCGCCGGACGGAACCCCAGCCCGCTGCGCAGACAGCCGTAAAATAGGTAAGAGCACAGCCCCGCCGGCAGACGCCTGGCGGGGCTGTTGTTTTAAGCGGGCGGGAAATCTCCTTACCGGACGGGAAGGCTCCTTGTCCATCCGGCATCCCCGGTTATAAATACAGGTTCTAAATAGGCGCAAAATCCCCTTATTTCCAATAAATGTATGGAAACGTCCTACTTTTGCCCTCTGCCCGCGTTGGTTAGAGGGCAAAAGCCTTCCCCCTCTGGGGGAGAAGGTGCCCCCGGAGGGGGCGGATGAGGGGGACTGTGCAGAAGCGGCCTCATCCGTCACGGCTCAAGAAGATTGAAGGAGGAAACTAACATGGCAAGCAATTACACCAGCAATTACAACTTAAACCAGTGGTCGGCGTCGGACCGGGTCCTTCGGACGGAATTCAACGCAGACAACGCGAAAATCGACGCGGCTCTAGCGGGGAAAGCGTCCTCATCGTCGGTGAGCAGTCTGCAAACCACGGTGAACGGCCTGAAAACCAGCAAGGCG
>JAAWIE010000189.1 GCA_022796195.1 Lawsonibacter sp.
GTAAATCCTTCCCAATCATTTTCATCAACAGGATCTTCAATAGAAATAATTGGATATTTACTGATTAAATCTTCATAATAATTTATCAATTCATCAGTTGAGAATTCTTCTCCTGTTGACCATTTAAATTTATATTTTCCTAATTCTTTATCATAAAACTCGCTTGCTGCAACATCTATGCCTAAGCATACATCCACACCAGGCTCATAGCCAGCCCTTCTAATTGCCTCTATAATAAGTTCGAATCCTTCAGTATTTGATTGTAAATCTGGTGCAAATCCACCTTCATCTCCAACTCCAGTAGCAAGACATTTTTCATTTAATACTTTCTTCAAATTATGAAAAACTTCTGCTCCAACACGAACTCTTTCTTTGATAGTATCTCTTTGTGGAATAATCATAAACTCTTGGAAATCAAGTTTATTATCTGCATGTGCACCACCATTTATAATATTCATCATTGGTTTTGGTTCACTCATTTCACCATTACCAAATTTCTCATTTACGTATTTATATAAAGGCTTAGCTACATTAATTGCACTTGCTCTTAATGCTGCCATTGAAATACCTAATATCGCATTAGCACCAAATTTAGATTTAGTATCTGTTCCATCCAATTCAATCATTGCATAATCAAGAGCCTTTTGATTTTCAACATCCATTCCAATTACTAAATCTCTTAAAGGCCCATTAACATTTTCAACAGCTTTGAGAACACCTTTTCCCATATATCTAGAACCACCATCACGTAATTCTAGTGCTTCTCTTTCTCCAGTTGAAGCTCCACTAGGAACAGCTGCACGACCTAAAACTCCATTTTCTAATATTACATCTACCTCAACAGTAGGATTTCCACGTGAATCTAAAATTTCACGACCAACTATATCTTTAATTTTCATTTTTCAAATCCTCAACTTTCTTCTTAAATTCAGCCCCTCTGACTTCACATTCTTTATATTGATCCCATGAAGCAGAAGCAGGACTCAATAATATTATATCATTGACATCCGATACTTCAAAACATTTATCAAATCCATCTTTTAAATATTCATAAATAAAGGTTGGAATATTCAAAGAATTACCATATTCTAAAACACGATTTCTACATTCTCCTATTCCAATAATACTTTTAACATTACTCATATATGGAGTTAACTCGTTAAAATCTTGTCCCCTTTCTAAACCACCTAAAATTAAAATAATTGGTTTTTCAAAGGAAGATAAAGCTATTTGAGTACATTTTATATTAGTAGCCTCTGTATCATTGTAAAACATTCTCCCATCTATGGTATCAACATACTCAAGTCTATGTTCAACTCCTTTAAAAGAACTAACAACACGATTAATTATTTCACCAGAAACATCAAATTCTTTAACAACCATAATAGCCGCCATAACATTTTCCAAATTATGTTTACCAGCAATCTTAACATCGTCAATCAACATAACTTTTTCATCATAATAATAAATTGCTCCATCCTCTAAATAGCTTCCATTTATTACATTCTTTGAAGAAAAATATTTTGCATTAGCATGAATATCCTTAGTCATATTCATTAAATCTTCATTTTCTATATTCAATATTGCAACATCATCACTAGTCTGATTATTTAATAACTTAGTTTTAACTTTCTTATAATTATCATAATTCTTAAAAAAATCAATATGAGCAGGACTAAAATTAGTAATAACCGCAACATCTGGCTTCAAACTAGATATATTTTCTAATTGTTGACAGGAAACTTCCATAACTATAATACTATCATCTTTTAAGTCTTTCAAAAAACTACATAATGGAAAACCAATATTTCCTGCCAAAAAAACTCTATCTCCAAATGCTTCACTTAAAATATTATAAGTTAAAGTAGTTGTAGTAGTTTTACCATTTGTACCAGTTATTCCAACAAGTTTTACACCTGCGGGCAAAAGCCTAGCAGCCATTTCAACTTCATTTATAACCTCAACGCCTAATTCTCTAGCTTTTAAAACATATTTATGATCAATTGGTACTCCAGGATTCTTAATTAAATAATCGAAAGTATCGTCTAATAAATCATCAGGATGACTACCAAAAATAAATTTTACTCCCAAATCTTCAAGTTCTTTCTTTTTCTGCAAATCTTGCTTGTCTTCACTCTTTGAATCATTAAGAATTACCTTATTACCTCTAGAAATCAAAAATTTCGCTGCTTCATAACCACTTCTTGCAAATCCTAATATTAATATTTTCTTATTTTCAAACATTTTATCACCAATAATATTATACTACATTTTTACAAATTTTAAGTCTACATTTAAGTAATACTTATTGTAAGAAATAAAGCGTCTATGATATAATATAAAATATGATAGGAAGTGGGCTAAACAATGAAAATAGTAAAATTAAATTCCGCTCAATTTGATAAGTATGCATCATCACATAGATATAGGAATTACTACCAAACATCTATGTATGGAAATGTTATGTCCAAATTCGGATACCGTTCTCAATATCTTGGTATTGTAAATGACCAAAACAAACTTATCGGCGCAACATTAATTATTTATAAAGAGGTTTTCATGAAAAACAAAATGGCCTATGCACCTAGAGGAATATTATTCAATTATGAAAATGCTGAGAATATTAAAGAACTTGCAGTAAAACTAAAAAAAATCTTAGGTAAACAAGGATTTATGTTACTAAGAATAGACCCCTATATACCTTTATCTATAAGAGATTATGAAGGTAACATGATGAACTTCAATAATAAGGGTAACACAATCACAGAAAATCTTAAAAGCGCAGGTTTTACATATAAAGGTAAAACTCTATTCTTCGAAACAGAAAAACCCAGATGGGAAGCCCTTGTAATTCTTCAAAGAGACCTAAGAGAAATATTTGCAAAATTAGATAAACGCACAAGAAATAAAGTTAGAAAAGCCACAAATAGTGGTGTTGAAGTTATTAAAGATGAAAATAATAGTGTCAATAAATTATACGAATTTGTTGGAAAGAAAGACAAAAAACCATTATCTTTTTATAAAGAAATGTGTACAAAATTCGAAGAAAATATTGACATATACTATGCAATACTAAATACTGAAACATTTATTATAAACAGCAGAAGAAACTATGAAAAAGAAGTTGAATACAATGATAGTCTAGCTGAAAGAGTCCAAGACATGTCACTAGATGAAAAAGAAAGAGAAAACTATTTAAACAAGAAGATGGAATCAGATAAATTAATTACAACTTATAAGAAAAATTTATTAACAGCCACAGATTTATTAAAAAACAACCCAGATGGTTTAAAAATAGGTGGAGCAATGATTATAAAATATGACAATGCTGCCTATATATTTACTGAAGGAATTGATGATGAATATGGTTATTTAAATGCCAATTACTTATTAAAATGGCAATTAATCACAGATTATAATAATCAAGGATATAAATATCTTAATTTAAATGCCATTGTTGGAGAATTCGAAAAGAAAAATGAATATAGTGGATTAAATGAAGCAAAATTGGGTTTCAATGCTACTATTACTGAGTACTTAGGGGAATTCGATATTGTGTTAAATAATTTCTCTTACAATCTGTATACAAAAGTAAATAAAAATAAGTAAAATTACTTATTTTTATTTTTGTGTATTAT
>JAAWIE010000144.1 GCA_022796195.1 Lawsonibacter sp.
ATCACCTACTTTGACCCCCTGATGCACACCGCCGTATTCCGCGTCTTTGCTGAGGAGCTGTCCTACATCCGGCAGCACCCCCTGACTAAGCGCCGCTACATGTGGAAAATCGAGTACTAAGAAATAACCAACGGGGAGGGGCGCGTCCCCTCCCCGTTTTGATAAAGAAAGGCAGAGATTATCATGCACAAGGGGATTATCTTTGATATGGACGGTGTCCTGGCAGATACAGAGGGCTATTATACCGCCCGCCGGCTTGAGTACTTAGGACGGATGGGTTATTCATGGCAGGATGACGCCGACTTTACCGGTTCTAACGAAAAAGCCCTGTGGGAAATTATGGTGCCCCATGACCCGGAACTGCGGCAGGAGCTGAAGCTGGGATACCGGGCCTACCGCAAACTCCACCCCGTCCCCTTCCAGGAACTGTTGGACCCGCAGGTGAAGCCGTTGTTTCAGTCCCTGAAGAATCAGGGGCTGAAGATTGGAATCGCCTCATCCTCCGACCCCAAGGCCATCGCCGCCCTGGTACAGGTGGCGGAGGTAGGGGAATTGGTGGATTCCCAGATCAGTGGGGAGCAGTGCAAAGCTCATAAGCCCGACCCGGAGATATACCTCCGCTCTCTGGATGCTCTGGGACTGACCGCCGGTGAGACCCTGGCAGTGGAGGATTCCCCCACAGGCATCCTGTCTGCCAAACGGGCAGAACTGACTGTTCTAGCCTTACGGCCCCGCCATGGAGAGCTACTGGATCAGTCGGCGGCAGATATTGTGATTTCTCAGCTGATGGATGTTGTAAATCACATACAAAAATGAAAAGGAGCCAGCTTAATATGAAACAGTTCCAATTTACCGTTTAAGACCCGCTGGGCATCCACGCCCGTCCCGCCGGTCTTCTGGCCAAGCTAGCCAAAGGCTACAGCGATACTGTTATTACCATCACAAAGGATGGAAACACTGTGAAAGCGTGGAATGTATGCTCACCGCCCTGGAGGAGCGAGGCTGTACCGCCGAGCGTGCTGTAGAGATTGCAGGCGAGGAATTCTCCACTATGCTGGCCGCTATGGATGATCCCTATATGCAGGCCCGAGCTGCTGATATTAAAGATGTGACACGGCGCATCCTCAATAATTTGATGGGGATCGCCGAGGGAGGCATAAATTCTGAGGTCCCTGTTATCCTGGCCGCTGATGACCTAGCTCCCTCCGAGACACTTCAGCTGGACAAGAGTAAAATCCTGGGGTTTATCACTCAGGGAGGCTCTGGGAACAGCCACACGGCCATTCTGGCCCGGACCATGGGAATCCCCGCCATCTGCGGCCTGGGGGAATCGCTAAAACCTGAATACAATGTTTCCTATGATTACCTCTGTGTGGGAGGTTAAGGAGTGTAGAAGGGCTTGCCAGAAAGTAATGGCCGAGTTGGATAAAGAGGGTGTCCCCTATCGGCAGGACACTGAAATTGGTATTATGATTGAAACCCCAGCTTCCGTATTAGTGGCAGAAGAATTGGCGAAAGAGGTAGACTTTTTCTCTGTAGGAACCAATGACCTGACACAATATACTTTGGCCTGTGACCGTCAAGCCAATGACTTGGGAAAATTCTTTGACCCGCACCATCCCGCCGTTCTCCGTGCGTTGAAAATGGCTGCCGACGCTGCCCACAAAGCCGGTATATGGATTGGGATTTGTGGCGAACTGGGGGCTGATCTGGAACTGCTGGAAACATTCCTGGCAATTGGTATTGATGAACTGTCTGTTTCTCCTTCCTCTGTACTGCCTCTCCGGGCAAAGTTGAGAAGCTCCATAGCAAAAACTTGTACGTTAGAACGGCTGGAATGTTAAAGGCAGATGTCATAAATCTCTGAATCTTGTTGACTCTGTAGAGAAAATGCGGGACGGCTCATATCCGTCCTGCCTTTTCTATACCTTGACATGGAAAATTTGCCGAAATAAATCCCACCGTGGGACGCGAATCTAAAAAGGAGGAATCCCTGTGTATCACGCCCTTACGATAGGAATTGCTGACGATTTATTAGCCGACCTGAAAACATTTTTTGTCAATCGTAATCTCCATATTATACCAGCAACTACAATACAATTCAGATTTGGCAGGGCCATTCGTTTCTAAAAACTAAGCCCAAAGAAGGTCAAGGGGCGGTCAAACCGGCTCCACCAAGTATTTTCGTCGTTTCGAACAAAATATAGGCAAAAAAACTGTCTATTTTCCCAGGGCTGTCCCACTTGCACAAAGGGGGAAAACCCGATATAATTTTTATGGTTAAGGCATCCCATATGCCGGCCTTGATAAGCGCCGCAACAGCGGGTCAGAACCCGTGTTGCTCTTTTTTCGGTTTTTGATTGTTAAAAATCTAACAAGCAAAGACGGTCAGGGTCGGGAATTTAAAGTAGGAGGACTGCAAAATGGATTTTCACCTGTCTAAAGAGCAAGAGATGGTCCGCAAGATGTACCGCGAGTTCGCCGAGACTGAGGTCAAGCCTTTGGCCGAGGAAATCGACGAGGAAGAGCGATTCCCCATGGAGACCGTGGAAAAGATGGCCAAGCTGGGTATGATGGGCATTTATTTTCCCAAGGAATACGGCGGCGCCGGCGGCGACGTGCTCAGCTACGCTATGTGCGTAGAAGAGCTGGCCAAGGTGTGCGGCACCACTGCTGTTATTGTATCCGCCCACACCTCTCTGTGCTGCGCTCCCATCTTTGAGCATGGCACCGAGGAGCAGAAGAAAAAATATCTGCCCGACCTGCTGTCTGGTAAGAAGATCGGCGCTTTCGGCCTGACCGAGCCCAACGCCGGCACCGACGCATCTGGCCAGCAGACCACCGCTGTGCTGGAAGGCGACCACTACGTACTGAACGGCTCCAAGTGCTTCATCACCAACGGTACTGTGGCTGAGACCTTTGTCGTCTTTGCCATGACCGACAAGAAGCTGGGCAACCACGGCATCTCCGCCTTTATCGTAGAGAAGAGCTTCCCCGGTTTCTCCGTGGGTAAGCACGAGAAGAAAATGGGTATTCGCGGCTCCTCCACCTGCGACCTGATCTTTGAGGACTGCATTGTCCCCAAGGAGAATCTGCTTGGTCAGGAAGGCAAGGGCTTTAAGATTGCTATGATGACTCTGGACGGCGGCCGCATCGGCATCGCCGCGCAGGCTCTGGGCCTGGGCGAGGGCGCCATTAACGAGGCGGTGAAGTATACCCAGGAGCGCGTACAGTTCAAGAAACGCCTGAGCCAGATGCAGAACACCCAGTTCCAGCTGGCCGATATGCACACCCGGATGCAGGCCGCTCAGTATCTGGTGTATGCCGCCGCCATGAAGAAGCAGAATCACGAGAATTACTCCATGGATGCTGCCATGGCCAAGCTCTTCGCCGCCGAGTCCGCTTCCGACGTGACCCGCCGCGCCGTCCAGCTCTTCGGCGGCTATGGCTACACCCGCGAGTACCCTGTGGAGCGCATGATGCGCGACGCCAAGATCACCGAGATCTATGAGGGTACTTCTGAGGTTCAGCGCATGGTCATCTCCAGCCACCTGGGCGTGAAATAAGATAGGAGGCAGATTGAAATGAAAATCATTGTTTGTGTCAAGCAGGTCCCCGATACCTCC
>JAAWIE010000018.1 GCA_022796195.1 Lawsonibacter sp.
GCTTCCGCTTCAGTCGCCGTGACTTTGGCCCCCGCCTTCTGGAGCGCCTGGCCTTAGCTGTTGGTACTTCTGCTCGGCTGAGTTAAAGGGATAACCACATTTTCGAATTACCCAGCCAATAAAGTGATTTTCCGGCTCATTCGGACCATAAAAATGCTCTAATTTTAAGTTTATAAAGTCAATCTTCCCTAAATTGGCATAAAACTGCCCCCATTGGACAAACTGACTTTTGGCAAGCGCATAAGCATTTAAGGAAGCCGGTAAGCAGGTATCTGTATTGATCCAACGCACTGCTCCTAATTCACTCACAATTCGCAAAATCTCTAATGGAAAAAATAGATTTCCAGATAAAACACTCTCAATCGTATTTCCCCCTCGATCATACGTACATGCTGTATGAAGCACAACCTCCGGCGCAAAGGTTTCGATCTGTTCCCGCATGGAACCTTTTTCACATGTCTCAATTAAAGTAACTTGGTTTTTGTATGGTTCCAGCCGTTTTAACGCTGCGGCATCGCGTACAATACACGCCAGTTCATCTCCTTGCGCTAAGCGGCTTTGAACCAAATGGCTCCCCAGGTATCCGGTTCCTCCTGTTAAAATAATTTTCATGACTCCACCGCTTTTATAATGGTCTTTATCATATAGTCCAGCATTTCCGAAGTCATCCCAGGATACACGCCAACCCAGAATGTATCTTCTACAATTCGATCCGTTTGAGATAACGCCCCAACTACGCGATAGCCTGTTTTCTTGTTCCGCAGTTCGTCAAAACAAGGATGCCGAATCAAATTGCCTGAGAAAAGCATCCTTGTCTGGATTCCTTTCCCTTCTATATATTGGATGACCTTCTCTCTGCGAACCCCAGGCTGACAAGTCAACAGAAAACCAAACCAGCTCGGCTTGGCATTTTGCTCATAACAGGGCAAAATGAACCTGTCTTCCAATCCGCTCAATCCATCACGCAGTATCTGCCAGTTCTGACGCCGTTTCTCAACAAATCTATCAATTTTCTTGAGCTGCGCACAGCCAATTGCCGCCTGCATATCTGTTACTTTCAGATTATATCCAAAGTGAGAGTACACATATTTGTGGTCGTATCCTTTCGGCAGCTCTCCAAATTGGCCGTCAAACCGATGCTTGCATGTGTTGTCCTTGCCCGGCGGGCACATACAATCTCTGCCCCAATCTCTCATAGAAAACATAATTTGGCTTAGGAGCTCATTGTTGGTATAAACTGCGCCGCCCTCCCCCATGGTCAAGTGATGTGCAGGATAAAAGCTGGATGTACCAAGGTCTCCTATCGTCCCTGTTTTTTGAAGTCCGTACCCTAAATTATATTCCGCACCTAAAGCATCGCAGTTATCCTCAATCAGCCACAAATTGTATTTATCACAAAACGCTTTTACGGCTGCCAGATCAAACGGATTGCCAAGACTGTGCGCTAAAAAGACACACTTTGTTTTTTCGGAACGTGCCTCTTCTAATTTTGATACGTCAATATTATACGTCCCCAGACATACATCAACAAAAACAGGCACGGCGCCAAACTGGACAATTGGCGAAACGCTGGTTGGGAATGCGGCTGCTACACAAATCACCTCATCTCCCCGCTGTAGAGCCCGCTCTTTCAAGAGCGGAGACGTCAGTGTCATAAAGGCCAGCAGATTTGCAGAAGAACCTGAATTAACAAGTGCAACATGTTCTACACCAAGAAAACGTGAAAAATTCCTCTCAAATTCATCACAAAACCTTCCGGCAGTCAGCCAAAACTCCAAAGCAGATTCCACTAAGTTCGTCCGCTCTTCCACGTCGTACACGCGGGAACAATAAGGGATTCTTTTGCCCGGATAAAATGGCTTCGTTTCCCTCTGTTCGCTTTCGCTGTACTCTTTGACCAAAGCAAGAATATCCTGTCGAATTTCATCCGTTGTCCGCATAAATTAACTCCTTCACAACATATATCTACAATCCACTACTGGTTTGTCCGTTTTTTCTCGAATATTTGCAAACATGGGCCATGCAGTGGCAATCGCCAAAACCTCGGCCTGTTCTAACAGCGCCTCATATGTATCCACACAACGGTAGTCCAAGTGGTAAAGTTTCTCAAATTCCCCCATTGCTACAGGATCATAAGCGACAATATTGCGATACTCCGCCTTATTGAGCGCCTGAATAATTTTGGCGCTAGGGGTATTTCGTACATCATCACTGCCCACATTGAACGACAACCCCAGGAGCCCGATGCAGGTACTTTGATCCTCCCCAGCAGCGCGAATAATACGCGCTGCCGCCGCTTCCGGCATTCTGTCATTCCGGTCTATGGCCTGCTTTAAGATCTGCCCATCAAATCCGTTGCTTTTGCACAAAGCATAAAAAGCGTTGGTATCTTTAGGCAGACAGTACCCGCCGTAACCGCAGCCGGGGTAAAAATAAGATCGGATTGTACCGGTCTGCCATCTCTTATCCATATGCAGAATCCGAAACGCCTTTGCCACATCAATTCCGCCAATGGCATCTGCCGCTAAACTCATCTCATTTGCATAGCTAATCAGGCAGGCTAAACTTGTGTTAGACAGGTATTTGATGAACTCCCCGGTATTGAGCGACACACAATAAACTGGCGCTGTCTCGTTTGCATAAAGCCCTCGCAGCACTTTTTCTGAGCGTGCGTCACTCACACCCAGCACAACGCGGTCGGTGTGGGTAAAGTCCTCCCAGCAATGGCCCTCCCGCAAAAACTCCGGATTATTGGCCACTCCTAACTGTTCCGGCACATTTACACCATGTTTCACTAAAAACGGAATAATTCGTTTCTCTGTGGTAGAGGGCGGAATGGTTGATTTGGTAACCAGCACGCGGAACTTCTCATCTCGAATCGCAATCAGCGTCTGTTCCAACGCGCCATACAGATAGGAAAGATCTGCCTGTCCATCCTCCCCATAGGGGGTCCCCACACAGTAATACACACACTCACTATCCGCAAGAGCTGTCTCCCAATCAGTTGTAGGGACAAAGTTCCTGCCCAGGTGCCGGGTCAAAGCTTCGTCTAATCCAGGTTCCAGAAACGGTAGTTTCCCAGATTGAATAATTGCCATCCGCATCGGGTCAGCCTCTATCCCATATACTTTGTGCCCGTACTCAGCAAACCCCAATGCAGTGGTCAGCCCCACAAAGCCTAACCCGACAACGGTTACCATATTAGCTCCTCCTCTGTGCTCTCCTTAATATACTCTAAAAAATAATGTACCCCCTGCTCAACATCTACCTTTGGTTCATAGCCCAGTAGTCTCCTCGCTTTGTCAATCACCGGACAGCGCCGGTTCGGATTATTCTGCAAATACTCTTTATCCTGTGATACCGCAAACTTCGCTTGTCCTGTATAATTGAACACCTCTTTTCCTGCTTGTATGTAGATATCCGCCAAGCGCCGGATCGATATTTCTGGCTTGTCTATCCCGATATTGAACGCCTCAAAGCCTTTTTCGGCGTACAGCAGTGCTTTCAGATAACCGGTTATGGCGTCGCTTATATAGCAGAATGTACGGGTAGGCGATCCGTCCGAAAACAGTTCAATATCCTGATTCTGCCGCACCGCATTGGCAAAGTCAGCCGGCACTCGGGCATCGTTCAAGCGCATACCTGGGCCATAGTTGTTGAACGGCCGAATAATCGTAATCGGCATATTGTATCTTTGGTGAAACAGGTAACACATAGTCTCGCCAAACCGCTTAGCCTCGTCATAACAGGCGCGCGGGCCTTGGCAGTCCACATTTCCCCGGTAAGTCTCGGGGGTTGGAATATGCTCCGGCGTCGGGTCTCCATAGATCTCGCTCGAGGAATAAAATGCAAGGCCCTTGATTGGTTTCTCACAATAGAAATCCAGCAGACGGCGCAGACCCCAGATATTGGCATCCAACGTCTCAATTGGGTACTTCCGGTAGAAAATCGGGGATGCAATGGAAGCCATGTGGTAGATATAATCCACCCGATCTGCTCCTGGAATATCGGCTATATCATCTGTAATAACATTGAATTTGTACAGTTCCACCTTGCCAGTATCGTTCAGTTCAGTCAACCACTGCGGACACCCCACTTGAAAGTTGTCCAGACAGATAATCGATTTTACCCCCAACTCCTGCTGGTAACAGGTCAAAAACTGAATGAAGTAGAAGCCTAGAAAACCAGCCCCGCCAGTGAACAACACCGTACTGTCTTTGAACTTTGCGCGCTCCTCTTCCGTCAGGCTGTCATAAATACGCTGTAAGTCCTGCTGCACAATTTTCTTCATTGCTCTTACCTCCATACCTTCCATGGCGCCTGTCCAGATGCCCACATTTTCTCCAAAGTTTCCTTTTCTCGCACCGTATCCATACACTGCCAAAAGCCCTCGTGCTTGTAAGCCATAAGCTGACCTTCTTGTGCTACGGTCTCCAAGGGTATTTTCTCCAGCACACTCTCGTCCCCGGCGATGCGATCCATAAAACCTGGCTGACAGACCATAAATCCAATATTAATCAGGCTGCCATCTCCTTGAGTCTTCTCCCGAAATTCTCGGACGGCGCCGTTTATTCCAATGTCCAGCACTCCGAAACGCTGCTCCGCGTTGTAAGCGGAAATCGTGACCAGTTTTCCATGGGACTGGTGGAATTTGACCAGTTCTGCAATGTTCAAATCGGAGACGCCATCTCCATAGGTGAGCATAAAGGGCTCATCCTCAATGTAGTCTTTCACCCGTTTTACCCGTCCGCCAGTCATCGTGTTCAGGCCAGTGTCCACAATTGTTACCCTCCATGGTTCCGCGGTATTCCGGTGAACAATCATCTCATTTTTTCCATTGGTAAAGTCGTATGTAATGTCAGAGGTGTGGAGAAAATAGTCGGCAAAATATTCCTTAATGACGTGCTGTTTATAGCCTGCACAGATAATAAATTCGTTAAATCCATAATGGCTGTACAGTTTCATAATATGCCATAGAATTGGCATCCCACCCAGCTCCACCATAGGTTTCGGTTTAAACTGAGATTCCTCCGATATCCGGGTGCCAAAGCCTCCAGCAAGTATAATGACCTTCATAAGCACTTCTCCCTGTTCTTTATGGATCATCCCACGATCCCGCAGTTTTGTTCCAAAGCATACATAATCGTCCCATATGTTATACACTCAAACACAACTGAAAACAGTACAGCCGTACTGATACATACCATTGCTCTATGTCAGTTGAACGATTGCAGCATCATCGGCAAACAGTCCCCCTCTCATTTGGGCCGCCAAAGCCCGAAGGCTTCAGTTCTAACATAGGTGTTAGAACTGGCAATGCCGCGGCATTGCCCAAAATCTTTCACAAACAACGGAACCGTTTGTCTTGCTGCATTCGCATTATATCACTTTTTTCTCTTTTGGTATAGCCCTTAATCAATAATTTAGAGCACTTCTCAAAAGGCTGAGAAGTGCTCTAGTCAGGTTCCTATATGGGCATTGAGCATACAACAAATACTCCTGCGGCCTCCCTTTTCTGCCCAGTGCTCATAGGTTGTACACAATGTTATACACGGTTATCGCCAGTACCAATATCTGCACACCATTAAAGGCCCGTTCCACTGATTTCTCACTAAACTGCTTGTTCAAACTTGCACCCAAGAAGCCGCCTGCAATCGCACCCACGATCATTACCGGCGCGATGGACAAATCATAGGCTTCAAAGCCCGCCCCAGCGGCGATCATAGCCAGCTTTGAAATCTGTGCGAAGAGAATTGTTACCAGGGAGCAGACGGTAGCTGTTTTGGTGGGATACGAAAACAGAAAGATAATCAGCGCCACATTGATTGGTCCCCCACCAATCCCCAAAAACGAGGAACACATCCCCAGGAACACCCCCGCCAGCACTGAAGGGACCGCTCCTTTCAGGTTGCAGCTTTTGATTCTGTGTTTATTTTTCATATAAATAAACACCATTAAAATCAGCAAACCCAGCGCCACATTCTGCACCACTGTAACCAGCTCATTGGCCTGGAGCCTTGCCACAATAGCCCGAAGGAGGCTTTCTCCCGCCATACCACCAGCTACCGACCCCACCGCCAGCGGAACAGCGGTTTGGAACGGTATCTCTGTCTTCGCCAAGAGCTGTTTGCCGATGGACACCAGTGACATAGCAAAAACTGTAATACAGGACAGCACTCCAATGGTCTGTACGTCAAACCCGTGGATCACATCCATCAGCGGCTTAATGATTACGCCGCCCCCCATGCCGGTAAGAGAGCCCACTGTGGTCGCTCCAATGGCAATTAGGAAATAGAGTATATACTGCATTGGGCAGCGCCTCCGTTCTAAAACTATTTAGCCGCCGCAGGGATGGCCCGCAATGGGCGCGGAATTCTGGGACGGGTCTTTCATGCACAGGTGCACCGAAGTTGTGGTAAAGGTTTTGGGCAATGCCAAGATGTTGGGATTGGGGCCAACATACTTTTTCATGGCATCTTCCAATGCTTCTTCAAATGTGGCGCGGGTTTTCAGGCCCATTCCTCGAGCTAAACCGGGTTCTCGCGCTCCTACAATATAGATGGCGCTGGTGTTCATCTCGGCAATGTGCCCGCAGCTCATCATAGAGAAACCGTGGAAGGGGTGGAACGCATTGGCAAAACGGTATTGGCGGATATATTCCTCTTTGGTAGCAAAATACTCTCCATACCGGTTCATGTCCGCCAAGGTGTTCATATAATCGTGCTGGAACATCTCATACAGCTCCCGGAGGTAAGGCCACCGCTGGTCATGGAAATAGCCGTCGCACACAGAGCTGACAATAAAGACACACCGGTCGCTCAGCACCCGCTTATGGCGAATCACTTGAGCCGAGAGCGCCTGCATCATCTGAATCGGATTGGTACCCATGCCGTCGCCGTAGTGAAAGTTCACCGGCATTCCGAATACCACCACATCATACTTTTTCTCTGCCCAATGGACATAAGTGCGCTGGTCCGCTATCTTCCAGGAGATGGGCTGCATCTCCTTCGCATAACCGGAGTGAATGACTATCTGACGGCTCTTCGTATCCAACACTGCATCACAGCAGAAGAATTTTTTCCCCATCTTTTCTTCCATCCACATGCCCTGCTGGTCAAATTTATCTCGCATTACACTGCTGGTGGATACCGGCACAAAGTCCTGCCGGTGCATCACCTGGGGGACATGGTGGGCCGAAATGCTCCGCCAGTGGGAAATGCCGGTGGCGCAGTGTTTGTAACCACCGGAGTAACCGCCATACGGATTGCCCTGTGTATGACCAATGAGAATTGCAATATCTGCATCGTAAACATACTTGTTCATTATAACATGGTCGCCCTGCGGGGTGAAACCCAGGTCCACCAGATGCTCATAATCCTCACTGTCATGGCTGGTGATCTGTCCGGAGGGATAAAATTCATCAAACAGCTCCTGCCCCAGAATCGTTTTCATCTCCGGCACAGTGGCACGAGGATGCAGGCCGTTGGAAAACAGCAGGAGAACATCTTTTTTCTCCACCCCTTGAGCATACAGCTCATCCAGACACGCCCGGATTGCCACCTTGCGGTGGCTGGTGGGCTGATTGCCGCCCTTGACAATGTCAGGAATGACAAACACCACCGCCTTGCCTGGACCTGCCAGCTGACCAAGAGGTTCCATACCAATGGGATGACGAATGGAATCCAATGTGGCTTGATAGAGGCTGTCCCAGTCCTGTGGCAGACACGGGGGATCTGCCACTGTCTCACCAGGGATAAAGATATCCGTGCTGTCGGGCAGCTGTGCGCTCATCAAACCGTTCCCATATTCAAAATCCAATTTCACGTGCGTTCCTCCTCAATGCTCCGCGCTGAGATACAGGCGGATAATCTCTAAATATTCCTCTGGGTAGAAGCCAATTTCTCCGGAAAAGCGGGTCAGAGCAATCAAGCCACCGTTGATCTCCGAAATGGAGGCCAACATTTCGGCGTTGTCCGTTTTCAGCCCACCGCCGTAAACCACATCCATTCCCCCGGTCTTTTCTTTCACAAATCGGGCAATTTTTTCGATGTACGGCTTGTCCGCAGGAGTCTTCCCGGGGCCGATGGACCAGATCGGTTCATAGGCAATAACCGTCTTGTCCATATCTACTCCGTCCAGGCCAATTGAGAGCTGAGCCCCAAGCACCTCTTGCCACTGTGCCTGTTCTTCACTTTTTTCGCCGATGCAGTAAAGAACCTTCAGCCCTGCCGCTTGAGCGGCTTTGATCTGTTTATTCAGAAGGCGGTTTACTGCAACGATGTCTGTCACCCCGGCCTCAGCGAGAATACCGGCTTTATCGGCGCGCTCCTCGCAGTGGCCGATCAAGGTCCAGCCGCAGCCCAGCGCGGCAGCAATATGTGCAGGGCGGTTGGTGGTAAATGCACCAAAATTGCCGCCTATCGACGTGTCCTCCCGAAAGACGCCTTGACAACCAATTTCTACCAAGCTGTCCGGCGTTCTGGCCCCAACGGCGGAAATCAAATGCGCTTCTGGAAAGAAGTCCACAAACTCCGCCTTGCCCCGGTAAGCCTCCAGCCCCCCCTGGGTCCGGTCCACAATGGTCTGTCCCCACATCTGCGGCAGAGCCAGCCGGTTTACACCGCCCAATTCCGGCGGAATATCAAAACGTTTCAGATTCAGAAAAATATACTTCATTTACGACGCCCCCGGCTTTCCAAGATTTTTAAACATATAATGTTTGTAACCCTCCACACCAGGCTGGTCGAAGGGATTTACCTTCAACAGTTCGCAGGAGAGGTAGCAGGAAAAGATAAAATAGTAGTACAATTCCCCCAACGTATGTGCGTCAATGGCGGGTATGGTGAACTCCAACACCGGAAACCCCCGCTCGCTGTGGGCCGCAATGGTCGCTTTCCGGGCCGCATCGTTCATGTCCCAAAAATCCATCCCCTCCAGATAGTCGAAGTAATCCTTCTTCTCCTCATGGGGCATCACTACTGAGGCATCCCGAGTCTCCACAGTCAAGAACGTTTCAAAGAGAATGGGGCTTCCCTCCTGAATAAATTGACCTGTGGCATGCAGGTCCTCGGAGTTGGAGGCCACCACCGGGTAGAGCGCAGTGCTGTTTTTCCCTTCACTCTCCGCAAAGGTCTGCACCCACCATTTAGCGAAGTAGTCCAGCCTGGGTTCAAAAAACGCCAGCATCTCAAGGCTGTAGCCATGTTCCAGCATCAGTTTCCGGATGCAGGCATACCGCAGGGCCAGATTTTCCTCTGCCGGCGCAGTAAAGAGGTGATCCCTCATGTCCCGCATCCCCTGAGTGAGCGCCTGAATGTCAATTCCGGCCACAGCCATGGGAAACAGGCCCACATCTGAGATGACGGAGTACCGCCCCCCTACCCGCTCAGGGAAAGTGAGGAAGGTATAGCCGTTGTCCCGGCACAGCGCCTCCAATGTAGAACCGGGCGTACCAGTGGCAAAAATTCGTTTAGCTGCATCCTCCGGACCATATCGCTTCTCCAAATACTGACGCAGAACTCGAAAAGCAATCCCAGGTTCCAGCGTTTCAAAATTCTTGGCGATACAGTCAATGTAGACAGAGCGGAATCCGTCCAGCTCTTCTAGTGTACGGGCCATCTCGCAGGCGGAGATGGTGTTGCCTGCCCAAAGAATGGCGGGGCCGTCTTTGGGCCGCAGAGCTTTCACTGCCGCCCTGGAGGACTGATTGGACCCGCCGATCCCGATTACTACAAAAGCGTCGCAGTCCATCCGGACCCTTGCCGCGTGTTCCATCAAAAATTGAACCCGCTCCGGTCCCGCCGACTCATCCACTGTGCGCCAGCCCTGAAACGCCTCATATTGGGGGTCTCCAGCCACCGCCGTGGCCAAGATAGGGGCGGCATTTTTGATCTTTTCCTCCAACTCACCAGAGGCAAGAATATTACCTCGGTCCGTAAGGGTCAATTGAATGTCCACACTCATCCCTCCTTATAGCGAACGGTCATATCCTCCAGCGAGGTCATCTCCACCAAGGGGGCGCGGCCAACACTGCCAAATTCTACAATCAGGGAGCCAACAGCCTCCTTTACACCCTGGCGCATCGCGTTCGTGAGCTGGGCCACAGAGCCATCATCCCCAGTGCCGAACATCACGGTATCCATCACCGGCGGCAGGAAAACTCGGGGATCAAAGGCGGAGCGGTTTTCATCCAACAGTTTCCACACGCCGCTCAGCCGGGAGTCCTCCTTCAACTCAGGGTGATCTCGGAACAGCTCCCTAAAGTTGCGGGTCACTGCAAGACGGATATCCGTATCCACATTGATCTTACTGATGCCGCAGGGAATGGCCGCTTTCAGCTCTGCCTTAGAGATGCCATAGGCATTCTGGATATCGCCGCCCAGAGCGTTGATCTCATCCACAATATAGCGTGGAACAGTAGAAGAACCGTGGGACACCAGAGCGCCTTGGATTCCCTCATGGTTCATGCACTCCCGGATGGCGGTTGGAATTTCTCTGCGCAGCTTCACATCCTTTCCCTTGCTGGCCCCGTGCATAGTGCCATAACTGATCGCCAGTGCGTCCACTCCAGTTTTTTTGAAAAATTCAATAGCAGACATGGGATTGGTGTATGTGGAGTTGGCGGCAAAGACATGGTCCTCCACTCCAGCCAGCACGCCCAATTCTCCTTCCACCGAGACGCCCTGGGCATGGGCATACTTCACCACTTCCCGGGTCAGCTCCACATTTTCCTCAAAGGGCAAAGATGAGCCGTCAATCATCACAGAAGTGTATCCGCCTTCAATCGCGGCAGCACAGGAGTCGAAATTCTTACCGTGGTCCAGGTGAAGCACCACGGGAATTGCAGTCTGAGCAGCAAACTTCTTTACCGCTTCGGCAATATTTTTCGCACCCTTCTTTTTATCCTCCAGGGTGCCGTTCTGGAAGTCGGTGCGGCCCCCCATAAAGGCGTTGGCCAGATCGGCACCCTGTAAAATCACGGGAGAGCGAAACATCTCATGGACGGCAATGACCGCCTCGGCCTGCGCCACAGCGTTCACATTGAAGGCTCCCTGGGCATATCCGTACTGAACCGCGGCATCTAAAACGGGGCGAAGTGGTACCAGAGGCATAACAATTCTCCTTACTCATATTTATTTGTTGTATACAATCCGTCCGCCCACCACTGTGGCGCACACTTGCAGGTCCTTATCCATTAAAACAAGGTCGGCGTCCATTCCTGGGGCGATGGTTCCTTTTTTCACAAATCCCATCAGAGCGGCAGGGTTTACCGTCATCAGCCGGCAGACCTCATGTGCGGGACGGCCCGTCCAACTGACCAGATTTCGCAACGCCTTGGCCTGGGTGAGGGTACTGCCCGCACGGGCTCCCCCGCCGGCCAGCTTGGCATCTCCGTCGATGACCTCCACATCGTTAACTCCCAGCTTGTAGGCTCCGTCAGGCAGTCCCGCAGCCATGATGCTGTCGGTAATTGCCACCACCCGATCCCAACCCTTAGTGTGGAGGTACATCCGCACCGCACCAGGATGGAGATGCAGACCGTCACAGATGGTTTCGCAGTAGACGTCAGTCTCCAAGACAGCTCCAAAGATTGCAGGCTCATGCTGATGGAAAAGCCGCATGGCATTGCCCACATGAGTCCCCGCCGCCGCTCCAGCCCGAATACAGTCCATTGCACAATCGTACCCGGCCCCGCTGTGACCGATTGCCACTGTGATACCCAGTTCTCTCAGCTGAGGAATCAGCTCCGGAACTCCCTCAATCTCTGGGGAGAGGGTCACATAGCGGACATTTCCTTCCGCCGCCAGTTGACACCGCCGGAAAAATCCGACGTCCGCCCGCTTCATCAGCAGATGCTCTGGCATGGCCCCCTTGTACTCCGGAGCTAGACATGGACCCTCCAAATGAATCCCCAGCAGAGCGGCCCCGTTATAGGAATTTCCAATCACCTGTTTCGCCTGCTCAATACACCAAAGAGTTTTCTCTTCTGTATCGGTCAGGATACTGCACAGCCAACCAGTGGTGCCTTGGGATGCAAAGAAACGGCCAATAGTACGCAGTCCCTCCGCATCGGCGGCGTTTACATCCACCCCGTTTCCGCCGTGGGTATGGATATCCAAAAAACCGGGCAAAACGATACACTCCGAAGCGTTCAGGTCTCCCCTCACGCCAGACGGGCGTTCCACTGCGGCAATCGCGCCATTTTCTATTACAAGATCCGCTGGACACAGATCGTTTCCCGTCCATACTTCTCCGCCTGTAATACGCATATCTGCCTCCTTCTCTCAACTCATCCCAGCTTAAAAGGGCTGTTGGGAGGCGTTGGCATTGACGTAAAGCCGTGCGTCTGGGTGGTTTTGTGCCAGGGTGACCGGAAATGCAGCGGTTATGTCGCCATAAGCAGCCCGGCGGCACACGGCCCGGTGCCAGTCGCGAAACACGGCAAGACGCAGCTTTCTGGCCGACAAAATTTCGCTGATTCCGACTGTCACACACTTTTTCGGCATGGCCTCCAGCGCCCCGCCCAAGTCGCCCACACAGTTTGTCGCCCGGGTCTCCGGTGCAATGTCCAGCACTCGGGTCTGGAGCTTAGCAAACTCCTCCGGCGATAGTTCCGGCTGCGGCTCATTAAACGCCAGATGCCCGGTAATTCCAATGCCGCCGAACGCCACATCCACCCCGCCAAGCTGTTCAATCAGTTCAGGAATACGGCTCAGGTTCTTGGGAGCCGGGAACACCCGCTGTTCCTCCGGCATACAAAGTTCCGGGTCAATTTTACCATAAACCTCCCGATCCATAAAACCTCGGAAGGAGAGCGGGCTGGACTTGTCAATCCACTCGCCCTCGTCGGTAAGGTACTCGTCCATGTTGATAAACCAGCAGTTTTTCAGCGTCACCCGGTCTCGATTGACCAGCCGTACAAAAATGGGGTACTGCCCCACCGGTCCGACCGGACAGATAAACACCGTTTTACGTCCTTGGGCGTTGTTGGCAGAAATTTCCTGCACCATCTCAGCGGCCAGCTCATAAAAGACTTCGCCCGAATCTCCCAGTTTTACGATGGGCAGTTTGGCTCCCTCTCCCAGTTTCTCCGGAGGGAGCTGATAATAGGACATATTCATTAAAAAACCTCCTCTTTCCTGTATATTACAGGCATTTTCGTAAATTTAGGGCAAAAATAGATGTTCCAGTCCTAGGCGGTGAATCATCTGCACAATCTCCTTAGTCCGGGAGCAGTCAAATTTATTCAGCAGCCCCTTAATTTGGGTCTTTACTGTCACCATCTCCACACATCGGATACGGGCAATTTCCGCAGTCTTTTTGCCCTCCAGAAGCAAACGCACCAGTTCTCGCTCCACAGGCGTAAGTCGGGCGACACTGTTAAAAAAGAAAATCAGCGACCGTTCGCTCTGATGCAGGCGGGTATACTCCCGCATTACAGTCTGGCGGATGTGGGCCTCTAGAACCGTTGTGTCTGTATACGCCCGGCGGATATGGTCCAGCAATACCGCATCATCACATCCCTTTACCACATAGTCCACCGCGCCGGTTCCCATGGCGCTGGTGATAATGCTGTCCGTCTCATGAGCCGTGAGAAAGATAATTTTGATATTGGGCTTCTCCGCCAAAATGTTCTCGGCGGCGAGGATCCCCGCTGTCATGGTCTCCATCTCAACGTCCATCAAGATAACGTCGCAGTCCTTCTCCTGTGCCAAGGCGCAAATCTGTTGTCCGCTGGAGGCAGCGCCCACCACCTCCATATCCAGTTCCTGGTCCACAATGTCGCAGAAATCCTCCAGCAGAAGTTCCACATCTTCCGCAACCATTTCTCGAATCATACCCTGTGCCATACAATCCGCCTCACGTTTCTGATGTGCCGCGCTCCGCGTCAAACAGGGGCAGCATCACAAAAAAGCTGCTTCCTTCCCCCGTCCGGCACTCCAGACGCAGGCGGCCCCAATGACCTTTCACGATCTTACGCACGTAATAAAGGCCCATGCCCCAATTGTAATTGGTGTTTTTACTGGTAAAAAACGGGTCATAGATCTTGCTTTGCAGCTCTGGCGGAATACCACCGCCATTGTCCCAAATTTCCACCACGGTCCAAAACCGCTCCGCTCGGGTAATAATTTTTACCTCAGGGGTCCGCCCCGCCAGTACAGCGGCCTCATAGCCGTTGATGAGCAGGTTGTACAGCGCCTCTCCCAATGGACCGTAGTCGGCCAGCACCAGACGGTTCGTCCCCAGCTCCACCTCTACCTTAGCGTCCGGATACTTGCCGTGGAACCGCTTGACCGCCGAAGCGGCAATCATATCCAGGTGAATGGGCCGCAGGGACAAGGCGCTGGCCTTTACCGTTCGATACAGCTCATCCATTCGGGCCAGCATACCCTCATTTAGTTCCCACAGAAGCGCGGCACTCCTTCGAACCTCTTCCAGATTTGGACTCTCGCCGGCCAACGCCCGGTTCAGTTTTTTCTGTGCCACCCGGCTGGCCAAAAGCTGATTTTTGATGCCATGCACAAAGACGGACACCCCCATCCCCGCCGCATCAAATTTTCGCTGGAGCGTTAGATCCTCCCGGTCTTCATCGACGTTTACTTGGGTATACCGGACCATCCCATAACTGCCTACAATTACGAAGAAAACCGTACACAGCCCCAAAGCCGCCCAGCTCAGCACCGAACGAAATCGGTCGATATAGCTGTTGACCCCAAGGCGGATATACTCCCCAATAAACATGTTGTAGATCTGGGTAGGTTCTTTGGCGGCATAGAGCAGATAGAGGGCGGTAATGCTGAACACTGACAGCACCACATATCGAAAACTCCGCTTGAAAAAATGAATGGTCGTAGCTCGATACTCCTGTACTACCAGCGTCAGTGCCGCTGCGATGTAGAGCAGTGTCCAAATATTGGACACCGGCATAGCCACCTTGAGCAGCCAGAGCCGCCCCACCACCAGGGTATAAAATACCTTAGGATAATAGAAAATCAGCGACAGAGCCGGTGGAATCAGCGCAATACGTTTTAGCAGACGGACACGCCTTCTAACTGGGAAGAGCATGGTAACCTCCAGGCCCGCCAGAAGCAGAAAATAGGGAAAGAGCGTGCGGCCTACCGTCACCAGATACCCCAGCATGCTCATGGAGATCGGCAGATATTGGAACCAGGTTTTGACCTCCGGACGCAGAAATAAAAAGACCTGTTCGGTAGCCGCAATTCCGCCCATCGCCGCAATATAGATAATCACTCCGGTGAGCATCAGAAGATTGGACAGGCTCATACCCAGCAGATAAATGGAGAGCTGGTCCCGCCTTTTAAAGGCTACAAAACTAGACGTAGCCACACAGAGAAACAATACAATCAGCAGCATTGCGTCTTCCCTCCTGCCTGCGCCGGATGGCGCATCTGGAATTTACCAAAAGCAGTTCCCCCAAAAATGAGAATACGGACAAGACTGTCTCTACCCTATAAAATAGCAGTACAGCGAGGCACTTCCCTGGCCGATGAATTCTTCTCAATATTTTGGAATGCTTTTTCTAAGTATAACAGAATCAGGGAAGAAAGGCAAAGCCCGCCGGAGCCCCGCGGAAACGGAGCCCCGGCGGAAGCCCTTGTTCGCTTAGTTACTTGCTGTAAGCGTTATATGCTTCCTGCATCACGTCGAAGAGCACATAGTTTTCTGCGGGCACTTCTTCTGTGATACGGCCATTTTCGATAAATACCTTCTGCTGAGTCTCATAGACCGTCTTGATGGAGGCCATATCACCGCAAATCTTGGTGATTGTATCCCAATCGGCCTCGCCAATGGACTGGATCATAGTGTCCTCCGGAGCATCCAGCTTAGCGGCCAGGAGCTTAGCCATCTCTTCCTGATTGGCATTGCGGTAATCGTGAGCCTTATTCAGGGCTGTGGCAAAGCGCACCAAAATATCTCGGTTGGCATCCGCATAGTCCTTGGTGGTGATGTAGCTAGAGGGGAAAATCGCCTCATCCAGGAAGTCGGCATTGCCGCCCAGCTTGAGATAGTTATCGCCCATGGCCTCTTTCAGGATCACTGTGTTGGGGCTCCAAGCGGCGCAGGCGTCCACCTGATTGCCAATCATTGCAGTGGTCATACCGTCGTTGGTCATCTCAACGGTGTTTACATCGTCCAGGGTCAGTCCGGCCCGGGAGAGAACCTCGTGAAGAATGATTTCAGAAGAGGTGCCGGAACCGACCGCAACCGTCTTGCCTTTCAAATCCTCAGCTTTCTCAATCCCCTTGGAACGGTTGGCAATTACTTCATCGGACAAAGAGGTGGTGTGGTCCATCTGGAAAATAACTGCCTGGCCCTCAATGCACAGGGCATGAGCGCCGTGGCCGATCTGTGCAATGTCGATATCCTTGGAACCCATAGCAGCAATCTCAGCGGGGCCGCCCTGGAACTCAAAGGTCTGCACCGTCAGGCCGACTTCCTCAAAGTAACCCTGTTCAATCCCAACGAACAGGGAACCAGCGGAACCCAAATTCGGCATATATGCCACCCGGACTGTGGCAGGCTCATAGGTGGGCGTCTCCGGCACAGACGACGTTCCACCAGTGGGCTGCTGAGAGGCACTGGAGGGAGGCGGGGGTGTCTGAGTTCCGCCGCTGGGCTTTTCGCCTCCGCTGCAAGCGGCGAGCGAGCAGATCATACAAGAGGCCAGCGCGAGAGCGAACAATTTCCTTTTCATTTTCGAGGTATCCTCCTAATAATTTATTTGCGCACCGCCAGATATTCCTGATAGACCTGACTCCAGATATGGTTCTTCAGTTCCAAGAAGCGGGGCGTCATTTTGGTCTCCTGGTTGCGGGGATAAGGAATGTCAATATCCACAACATCCTTTACCCGGCCAGGACGGGCGCACATGATAACCACGCGTTGGGCCAGAATAATGGCCTCTTCTACGTCGTGGGTAATGAAGAAGCAGGTCTTCTGCTCCTTCTCCCAAGTTTCCAGCAGTTCCGTCTGGAGCTGTGTGCGGGTCTGCGCATCCAGCGCACCAAACGGCTCGTCCATCAGCAGGACCTTAGGGTTGACCGCATAGGCACGGGCAATGGCCACACGCTGTTTCATACCGCCGGACAACTCTTTGGGATACGCTTTGGCAAACTGCTCCAGCTCTACCATCTTTAAGTACTTACGGGTAATCTCCTCACACTCCGCCGGACTCTTACCCTGGAGTTTCAGTCCAAACTGGACGTTCTTTTCCACCGTGAGCCAAGGAAACAGGGCATACTGCTGGAATACAATACCCCGTTCGGGGCTTGGCCCATCCACTTCCTTGCCATCCACATAGATGTGGCCGGAGGTAGGGGTATCCAGTCCACCAATGTTGTTTAACAGCGTGGACTTGCCGCAGCCAGACGGACCGACTACACAGACAAACTCATTTTCGTAAATATCCAGACTTACACCGTTCAGAGCAACCATCTCGCCGTTGCGGCCATTGAATTTTTTGACTACATTGTCGATTTTAACCTTTACTGGCCGATTGTTTCCTGCCATCCTGTAAACCTCCTCTCCAAGAAGTGAACAATTTTTTCAAAGCAAATACCGATAATTCCCAACAGGATAATACCCATCAGCACAGTGGACATATCATAGTATCCACTGGCCTTCTGAATCATCATACCCAGCCCCCGGTCGCCGCCCACAATTTCAGAGGCCATCAGGGTAGTCAGCGAAGTAGACAGGCCCAGCCGGGCTGCAACCAGAATAAACGGAGTGGAAGCTGGAACAATCACTTTAAAAAATACATCCTTCTGCGTCGCACCCAAAACCCACGCAGCTCGAATCAGGGTCTGGTCCACCCCTTTTACGCCCTGATAAATCGTTATGACCATCACCAGGAAGGAGGCAATAAAAATAACTGTAATCTTGCTCGCCTGACCAACGCCAAGGAAAGCCACCAGAAGGAATACGTAAGCCAGAGGGGGGATATTGCGGATAAACTGGATCCAGGGCTCCACCACATGGCGGAAAGGATCATACCACGCCATCAGGAATGCGATCGGAATCGACAGGATAAACGCCAGGCCAAAACCAGTCAAAACGCGGGAAAGGCTGGCCCAGATGTGGGGAATCAGCGTGCCATCCGACAGTTTACCGGTAAACGATGCCCAAACCTGTGCAGGATTTGCAAAGGTCATAGGCCGCATTCCGGAAGCAAACAGCCAAAGAGCGACCGCAGCCGAAATGGAAATCAGCAGCCAGACGCTGTTAGGGATTTTGCTCCAGACGGAAGAAGATTTGCGTTTCATAATTCCCGAACCTCCTTTATTTCGAGTATATTATAAATGCTCTTTGGTCAAATGGGGAGTATGAACTTTTTTCATACTTTTCACAAATACAGTTGCTCATTCCGCAAGAGCTGTTGTGCAAAAGGCCACATATCTCTACACCAGCCGCGCCATGGTGGGAATCCTTCCCCCAATCAAAGGCCGGCACCAATCGCAAAAGGCATCCGTCACATCGCTTCCCCCCGGAGTGATGTAGTCTGCCGGAAGAGTCCGCTCCCCCAACATGACTTCTTCAATAGGAGCCAGGAATATTTCGCACTGATAGGGCTGGGTGGACAGCCGGCGAAACGCCGCCATTTTGCCGCTCTCCCCCGCCAGAGCTGCCCGGCAGGCCGCACGTCCGGCCTGTTCCGCCTCAGCAGCATCCACAGGGGACTGCCACGCAATTGAGGCTCGGGCCAGAATCCCCGGCTTTTCACTGCGGGCCTTAATGCCCAGCCGCCGCACCACCATTTGGGCCAAATGAGAGGATACATCGCCAAAATAAGTAGACCGGCCTGTCTGAAAAATAGGAGGCACAATCGGCTTGCCCGTCTCATCGCGGAGCCCTTCGCTTGCAACCACCACAACACCGCCCAGACGGTTATAGAGAGTTTTAACCTGATCCAAAAACTCCTCCTCCACAAAGGGACGCTCTGGAAGATAAATCAGATGGGGCGCATCACCGTCCTGCTCCCGAGCCAGCGCGGCAGAGGCGGTGGCCCAGCCAGCATTGCGCCCCAGTGACTCTAACACCACCACATGGATTGGCAGACTCCGCACATCCACCGCCAGCTCTCGGACCGTACCCGCCATGTATCGGGCAATACTGCCAAAACCGGGACAGTGGTCGGTTATGGCAATATCATTGTCCATAGTCTTGGGAATCCCCATCACAAAGATCCCTTTATCCTTACACACTGCCGCAAGTTTTCCGCAGGCATCCATGGTGCCATTGCCGCCGTTCATCAGTACATACCGGATGTTTCGCTCTTGCAGCAGTTCTGCCATGCACATGTAATCCTCCGGTTCCAGCGCGTCCCGGGAAGTGCCGATGGCGGTGGCGGGCGTGACCGGAAGCTTTTCCAGTTCCTCCGCCGGAACGGCAGAGAAGTCCAGCAGCCGCCCCTTCAGAAATCCGCCTGTGCCGCCAACCGCCCCATACACATGCTCTACAGCGCCGCTTTCCATGGCCTCCTTCACTGCGCCGTATAGCGAGCAGTTCAATACTGCCGTAGGCCCGCCGCCATGAATAATAAGCATATTTTCTTTCATGTTCCGCCCTCCTTACACAATCAGCCGCATAAAATGGCATTTCTATATCTTAGTTTATTATAATGCAAAGTATATGACAAGTCGGATTTATTTTCATACCTTTTTGTACAATTTTATCATATCGCGCCGCAGCCGCTTTTCAAATCGCTCCTCGAATCTTTAATAATGACAAAATCCGCCTTTTTTTGCTGACAAAGCCTATAATTCGTAACAATTTATTTACAATTATATCATTTTCGCTAGAATGATAATTTTTGTTCCATAAAAAATAGTGCAGATTAAATAATTATTTTTCACTTTGCTCTTGACTACAACACCGCCAGAGCTATAATGAAAAGTAACATTTGAAATATGCAGCAGCGGATGTTGGAACGATCTGGAAATTGTTATCCGTCATCTTGCATGCAGTTGTTGATTGACGTTCATTGAACTATGCAGGTTTGCTCACACCTGCCGTCTTTACCCAAGTAGATTGATGAACAACCGGTCTTACAACAAGTTCAAATGTACACGAAGGAGGATGAAATTATATGAAGAATCTAAAAATTTCCAGGAAACTCTTTCTCGGCTTTGGCGCAATTCTGGCTATGTTTGTTTTTAGCATCGTCTTTGCGGCGTTGAGCTTAAACTTTGTAGCCCAAAATTTAAACGACTTTTATGTCAGACCCTTTGCCAATGTCAAGCAAGTTCTTCAAGCTGACCGCGAAAGCGAAGCTGCGGCAAAATATATGCTCCGTGCCTGTCTAGAAGAAGATGTTAGCACGACAAATCAAATGCTTGAATTAGCACAGGATCGATTGGACCTTGTGAGCGATTATACGGATTTCCTCATGACCAATTACAGCGGAAGCACAAATGATATCACACAACTAAAAAATGAAATGCTTAAGCTGGATTCCGTTTTAGAAGAGTATGCCGTACTCTGCCGGACAAATGATGTGCAGGGGGCTTATCGCGTCTATAAAGCAACCGTCGTGGACCTGTTGACTGATATCACCAATTCTGTCAACACCATCATGTCACAAGCTGACAATTTTGCCACCGAGACCCATGATGACGGTATGCGTTCCAGCGTTACTACCATCATCATCATGATTGCAATCGGCGCTGTAGCTGTGGTGGTCGGTATCCTTCTCTCCTCTTACATCACTAAGTCCATTATTACCGCTATCCTCCAGTTGGAAGTAGCGGCCAAAAAAATGCGCGAAGGCGATTTCGATGTAGAAATTACTTATCAGTCTAAAGATGAACTGGGCGTCCTGTCTGACGCCATGCGCTCTACGATTGACAACTTAAAAATCGTTATCCGCGACACCAGTAATATGCTCAACGAGATGGCCAGCGGCAACCTCACTGTTCGCACGCAGGCCGACCCCAACTACAAGGGTGAGCTGAGACCCATTCTGTTGTCCATGCGCAAGATGCGCGACGACCTCAACAATACCATGGGCAATATCTTCCTCGCCTCTGATCAGGTAGGCGCAGGCAGTGATCAGGTATCTAATGGTGCGCAGGCTCTGGCCCAGGGCGCTACCCAGCAGGCTTCTTCTGTGCAGGAACTGGCCGCTACCATCAACGATGTCAGCCACCAGATTGAGAACACCGCAGAACACGCTAAAACCGCCAAGGTAGAAAACATGCAGTCTCACGAGCAGATCCAAGTCTGTTCCCAGCACATGGACGAACTGATGCGCGCCATGGCAAATATCGAGGCCAAGTCCCACGAGATCAGTAAGGTCATTAAATCCATCGAGGATATTGCCTTCCAGACCAATATTCTGGCCTTGAACGCCGCTGTCGAGGCGGCCCGCGCCGGCAGCGCCGGCAAAGGATTCGCCGTCGTAGCCGATGAGGTTCGCAATCTGGCCGGTAAATCAGCAGAAGCCTCCAAGAGCACCGCCATTTTGATCGAAGATACCATTGCCGCCGTCAGTGAGGGCGCCAGTCTGTCGCAGGCCACCGGTCAATCCCTTCAGGCGGTGGTCGAAAGTGCCCAGAAGGTCCTGGATGTCGTAACACTGATTTCCAGCGCCGCCGAAGAGCAATCCAATTCTGTGGCACAGATTACGCTGGCTATCGACCAGATTTCCAGCGTGGTACAGACCAACTCCGCCACTTCGGAGGAGTCTGCCGCCGCCAGTGAGGAGCTCTCTGCCCAGGCTCAAACCCTTAAGGGCCTAATCTCTATGTTCAAGCTGGATTCCGACCGGAGCAAAATTGGTTCCTTTTAACTCCTCCGTTTCGCTTGTGTCGAGGCTCTGAACTTCGCCCTGCAAAATGCGGAACCGAACTATAGAAAAAGTTGAATCCTTCCGCCGTTCTCCCCTCCCCCTTAGCCATGTACAAAACCGTCACACGTTTAGGAGGTATTTTTATGGGTGCATCCTTTGCATGGAACCCCGATTATGGACAGAAGTTAATCGAGTTTTACCGTCAGACCGTCCGCATCCGCAGCTATTCTGACGAGGAAGGGGAATTGGCCCGGCTGCTGGAAGCTAAAATGAGGGAACTAGGCTTTGACGAGGTATTCATCGATCCTGCCGGCAATGTAGTAGGTCGGGTGGGCAGCGGCTCCAAAATTATCCATTTTGACAGCCACATGGATACCGTACAGGTCAACGACCCCGACCAGTGGGATGCAAATCCCTTTGGTGCTGAGCTGGTAGACGGAATGGTCTACGGCCGTGGCTCCGTGGATATGAAAGGCGGCCTGACTGCTTCAATCTATGCCGCCGCCCTGGCTAACAAGGCCGGTCTGCTGGACGGCAAGACAGTATTTGTCACCGGATCGGTGTGCGAAGAATACTGCGATGGAGTGTGTCTGAGCCACTTCTATCGGTACTGCGGCTTCAAGCCTGATGTGTGCGTCATCTGCGAACCCTCGGACAACACCATCACGCTGGGACACACCGGCAAAGTTCAGGCCCGGATCAAAACTCACGGCATCTCAGCCCATGGCTCCGCCCCAGATAAGGGTGTTAATGCTGTCTATGAAATGGCAGAGATTATCACTCGAGTCGAATTGTTGAACCAAACGCTTCAGACTACTCCTGGTGCAGGGACCATAGTACTGTCCCATATCTCCTGCGAAACTGCCTCCCTCAATGCCGTGCCCAGTGAGTGCGAAATATACCTGGACCGCCGTCTGCGGGTGGGCGAGACCGTTGCCCAAGTGAATGCGGAGCTGGACGCCTTGGTAGCAGGAAAGCGAGCCTCTTGGGAACCGGGTACTCTGCGGCACACCAGCTGGACTGGTGTTGAACTGGTTTACGAACCGGCTCATGAGCCTTGGGCCATTGCAGAGGACGCTCCTCTTACTCTGATCTGCAACGCCGCCTATGAGACAATATTCGGTCAGCCTCCCCACCGTTACGACTACTGGGACTTCGGTACCAACGCAGTGGTGCCCGTGTCCATGGGAGTGCCCACCATTGGCTTTGGCCCAGGGGAATACAAGCTGGCCCACATGACCAACGAGCGGTGCGACCCCAAAAAGATAGAGGATGCCTGCCAATTCTATACACAGCTCATCGCTCTGCTTTAAACCTCCCATTCAAAAGAATACTCCAAAACAAGCCGGGGAAACCTGGCTTGTTTTGATGTGCAACGATGTGAGTATTCGAGGCTGTATTCTCGACACAGCATGGCGGTCAGCTCCATCGCCTTCTGATACACCGCCTGGAAGTAAGCGGGGCCGGTAAGGCCGTCCTCACAAATCACAAAGGCAATGTGGGCGTCGTTGCCGGAGCCTTTCCCCCACTCCTGCTTAATAATACGTTATCAGCAAAAACCCTTGAAAATCTTGCACTGCAAAACTTTCAAGGGTTTAAGCATCAATGTTCCTTAACTCTCCATGTGCCGGCCCAGAAAGCCAGCAATTGACTGAACCAGTTTGTACTCCACTTCGCCGCTGGCGAGTTTGTCCGCAGTCCCTGCAAATAGGACACAGCCCAGCACATCGCCCTCAGACAGAATGGGGGCAGCGGTACACAGGGAATATTTTTCATTGTCGGCACACAAGGGAATAGCCTCATCCCCCGGTTTGTACTGATAGACCTGCCGGCCTTCCATCAGACGCTCCAGCTGGGGAGAAATGGCCTTCTCCGCCAGTTCCCGGCGGGACACGCCTGCTACTGCGATGCAGCTGTCCCGGTCAGTAATAACACTCACCTGCCCGGTGGTACGGTTCAGTGTTTCACACAGCTGCCCAGCGAAATCCACCAATCCACCCATCAAGGAATACTTTTTAAAAATCACGCCGCCATCTTTATCCGTGTATATTTCCAGAGGGTCGCCCTCACGAATACGCATAGTCCGGCGGATTTCTTTTGGGATTACGACCCGTCCAAGGTCGTCCCATTGTGTCAAGTAGGTGCAAAATTTTTCTTATACCCCGCAATTCCTTGTGTCTCAACGCTTTTAGGATTTATACCATCGGATTGGAACTTAAAAAACATAGGAGGGGGTTACGTTATTTTAAGGCAAAAACGATATTTCGGGCTCCAGGCCACATAAGCTGCTCTGAAATTCATGCACTATGCAGTCACTGTGGAATCTTGAAACTTCCAAACGATTTCAATGTCGTTAGGGCCATAGACAAGTATGCGTTCAATGGCATCGTAAAGGTGGTCTCGAAGCTGCTCTTCCGTCAATTCTGCCATGCGGCCCATTGACCGCTGTTTTTCATCAGCCGCTTCTGCCTCCTGCTTGCTGGCCTCACACTGCTTTTTACATTCTTCCAGTTGTTCCTTCAATATGTTCTGCTGTAAGGTCAACTGGTCACGGCTGGAGAGAAACATTTCATCTGTAATCCTGCCCTCCCGGTACGCTTGATATTGTTCAAACTTTTCACGTTTGCAGGCATCATACTGCTTTTGAAGTGTTGCACACTGACTTTGCAAGCTATCACCTTTGCTCTGAACAGCAGATTTGCCACCAGTGCTTTCTAGCTGAACTACTGCAATTTGAATCTTCAGTGCTTCAAACACGGCATCTTCCAATGCTTCCTTTTGCCACCTCACTCCTTCGCATGGGCGTCCAAAATGATAACGGTGAGATGGGCAGGAAAAAGATTTTCCGTTTACCTTTTCCAGCTTTCGTCCGCAGTGGCCGCAAAAGTACACTCGATCAGACTGGCTATGGTGTGTGCGGACTGTTTTTTTCCTGCGGCTCATAGCCTCCTGTGCTTGATTGAACTCCTGCTGTGTTACAATGGCTTCATGGGCATTTTCTCGGAGATACCACTCATCCTTCGGAACACGCCGTTGGTTGTCATCCCGAATGTGGCGGCTTTCCCGGGTGTGGTTCACCATGGTTCCTGTGTATTTCAGATTTTCAATGATGTTCAAAATGATATGGTGTGTCCACTGCGGTTTTCTGGAGTCGGTACGTTTACGGTAGCCCTTGTACTCCGCCGGAGTTGCGATCCCCTCACTGTTCAGCTCCCGTGCAATCTGGCTGGTTGATTTCCCGGCAATCACATCCAAAAAGATACGTCGGACAATGGCAGCCGCTTCCTGGTCAATCACCAGCTGATGTTTGACCGTTGAACAAATTTGATACCCGTAGGGTGCACAGCTGACATACCGGGCCTCCCGCTGTTTCAGCCTCATTGCCGATTTCACCTTTTTGGAGAGGTCCTTGCAGTAATAATCATATATCAGGTTTTTGAACGCAATATCCATTCCGATGGTTTTCCCAAAATGTTTTATGCTGTCATAATGGTCATTGATTGCTTTGAAGCGAACGCCAAGGAACGGAAAGATATGTTCCAGATAGTCTCCAACTTCCAGATAGTCTCTGCCAAACCGGGACAGATCCTTCACTACAATACAGCTGATCTCCCCGCGCCTGACCAGCTCAATCATTCTGGAAAATTCCGGGCGGTCAAAGCTGGTGCCTGTATATCCGTCGTCACAAAACTCCAGGCGAGGGAGCCGACTCAGCATTGGGTCTAAATCCAGGTAACGGGTAATCAGGAGCCTCTGTGCGGAAATGCTGTTGCTTTCATCTTTTACCTTGCTGGTTCGTTTATCAATGTCTTCCTGGGAAAGCCGTAAATAAATTGCCACCTGCTGCTTCATCATGCACTCTCCTTCCTCATTTGTTCACAGGCATTCATAAGGGCAGCAAATTCATCCATATAATTCAACTTAATTTCTAGGCTGCCGTCCTCATGCAGTTTTACCGTCTCCACAAAAGCCTCGACCATTTCCTCAGACAACCCAGTGGCATCTTGGTATTTCTGAACCATATACTGCCACTTCATTTTGCCCATAAGAAGGTCCTGGGCTTTACTGCTCACGTCTTTCTCCTCAGCAAGTTCAGCTTCAATCGCATGGATGTCAGAGTCAATACCTTCCCGGGTAAAAAGATAATCCTGCCGAGATAACAGCCCCTCTTTATAATCCACATACAGGCCGCTCAGGATAGACTTTTTATGATCCAATTTCTGTTGCAATAGTCTGCGCTTTGACTGGATACGTCCTTGTTCAAAATTCCCAGACTTAACTGACAGCAATCGCTGTAACGCGCTCTCCATATCTATAAAAACGGCCATCTGCGCCTTGATAAACGAAAATACCGCATTGTCCAAATCCGCTTTTCGCATTTTCACGTCCGAACATCCCTTTGCACCGTGCTCTGCATAGGTAGGACATTTGAATGTAAAATATGCCTTATCCCGCTTTGTACTAAAAGACCGGTGAAGCTTTATTGCAGCGCCGCATTCTGCACAGGTAAACTTTCTTCCAAAAATATTTTTCTCTTTGGGGAGATAGACATATTTCCCTGAGTTTGCCTTGGAACGCGCCGCATTCTCTTTGTTAATTTTTTGTACAGCTTCAAAAAGTTCTTTGCTGATGATTGGCTCATGGGTATCCTCCACAACGATCCATTCATCTTCGTTGGTAACATGAAATGGGATTCCGGCGTAAAAGCATTGGCTCCCCTTCTTCTGGGCCAGATGGCCTATATACACGATATTTTTCAAAATTTCTGTGACCATGTGCTTATTCCAGAGTACAGGCCGTCCTTTACGGTTATTGTTGGTTTCAATTCCGTGTTCAAGCCGGTATTGTCCAGGAGATGGAATGCCCGCTTCATTGAGCCGGCGGTTGATCCCCATATAACTGCCCCCCTCAGACCGCCATTGAAATATCTGACGAATAATCGGAGCTGTCTCTGGATCAATCACCAAATGGTTTTTATTTTCTGGATCTTTGCAATACCCATGGGGGGCATAGTTTCCAATATAATCGCCTCGCTCCATTTTCGTTTGCAGGGCAGTTGTCACTTTGCGGGAGATGTCTTTTGCGTAATAGTCGTTTACGATATTAGACAAAGCTACCGACAGCTGTGCCTCGTTTGTAATGGTTTCCGTGTCAAACCTGTCGTTTACCGCAATAAAACGCAGTTTATAGAAAGGGCATATCTTCTCGATGAATTGCGATGTCTCAATATAATTTCGGCCCAGGCGAGACAAGTCCTTGACCACAACGCAATCGATCACACCAGTCTGAACGGCCTCCATCATGCGGTTGAACTCAGGGCGGTTGAAATTTGTGCCAGTGTACCCGTTGTCTATAAACAGCCCGGCCTTGCTCAAATCAGGACAGCCAGAAACATACGACTCCAGAAGCGCAATCTGATTTTCTATGGAGTCGGCGTCCTTGCCATTATCCTCTACAGACAATCTCACATAGAGCGCAGTTTTCCAGATACGGGAAGCAGCTTCGTTCGTTGGGTGGTTCTTCCGCTTCCTTGATATACGCGCCATACTATACCGCCTCCCTCCTGAATGGAACGATTCCAGTGTCTGCCTTGGCCCGCTGCTCGTTCAAAAACGCAACGATAGAGGCAAAGTGGTCGCTATGCAAAAGACGAACATCAATATCTTTACTCTCACGAATCTCTATATGGTCAACCAATGCAACTACGCTGTTTCTGGAGAGCTCCTGGATATTTTCATACTGCGTAAACTGCGCCAACCAGCCTTGCTGTTTTGCAAGGCCGCCCATAATGCTGTTTCGCTCCCTGTCCAACTGCGCAATGGCTTCCATCGCCTCCTGAATCTGACGGTCAAATTGTTCTGTAAAGGTTTTGTAGTCCTCTCTGCTGATGAAACCATTTTTGAAGTCATCATACGCTCCAACTTTTAAGCGTCTGTTCTTATCTGCAATTTCCTCTTGAAAGTCGCGTTTCGACTTGATCCGCTCCAGCTCCCGGTTCTCCCATGCAAGGCTGTCCACCTGCCGCAGCGCCGCCGACATATCCATAGCAACCGCAATCTGAGCCTGTATGACAGCCAGCACTGTCCGATACACCATATCTTCCCGAATCATGTGGCTGGAGCAAACATGTTTGTCGGCCTTGTTTCCGCCGCAAATAAAATATGTGTATTCACGGTCCTGGTAATGAGAGACTTTCCGAACCATTGGACTTCCACAGTCAGCACAAAAAACTTTACCAGAAAACAGATGCACGCCTTTCGCCCCTGCGGGGCTTCTCGTATCATCAAGCATGAGTCTTTGAACCAGGTCAAACTGGGCTGGCGCTATGATTGCCTCATGAGCGTGCTCTGTTCTGGACCACTCATTGGGAGCCTTGGGAACAGTCTTCTTTACTTTATGGTTGGGGGAAGTTGTTTTGCCCTGAATCAGTGTGCCCGTATAGATCTCGTTCTTCAGGATACGATAGATCGCCACCGCGCTCCACTGCGCCACCTCCTTTGTCTGAAAGCAGGTCCGCTGGTTCAGCCCCTTCCCCTTTTTATACTCGATAGGTGATGGGATGTGATTTCGATTGAGCCTGTCCGCAATTTGTGCCGGAGACTGCCCGTCAATTTTCCAGCGAAAAATGTCCTGGACCACAGCAGCAGCTTCCGGGTCAACTACCAACAGATTTTTGTTCTCTGGAGAGCGCATATATCCATAGACAACTTTACTTCCCACAAACTGACCATTCCGGCGCTTTGCCTCCAGATTACTTCTAACCTTAATAGAAATATCCCGGCAATAAGAATCATTCATTAAATTTTTGAATGGCAGGATCAGCTCATTGTCCGCTGCTCCAGGCTGTGCGTTGTCGTAATTGTCGTTGATTGCAATAAAGCGAACTCCAAGCAGCGGAAACAGCTTCTGAATATACGCTCCGGCATCAATATACTCTCGCCCAAAGCGGGAAAGGTCCTTCACAACAATACAGTCTATCTCGCCCTTTTTGACCGCTTCCATCATCTTCTGAAACTCTGGGCGATCAAAGTTGGCCCCAGTATAGCCATCGTCACAATATTCCCTGGTAAATGTGATTTCTGGACACTTTTTAAGAAAATCCATAATCACAAGTCTTTGATTTGAGATACTATTGCTCTCAAATTTTTCGCTGGAACAAGAAAAATCGCCATCTTCCCTGGATAATCTCAGGTAGATGGCGGCTTTATAGTTCCTGTCTAACGTTAATTTCAACATCAGCCAACCACTCCTTTGTGATATTCCTACCAAATAATCGGAAAACACAAGGGTGGTGTTTCGCTTGATTTTGTCCACTGCAATCATAACATATCACTGCCTGTAAGTCCAGTGATATTATGAGAATCCCAGCAAAAAGTATTTTCCAATTACCCCACAATTTACTACATGCTCGACAGCAGATTTACAAAGTTATCATTGATTGTTGCCTGCGTATCAGCATAAGAGACACGAACAACTGTACTCCCCACCTTGAACAGATAGGGATTTTTAATTTGTTCCACATAGGATTTCATACGTTCTTCTACAGGCTGCGCAGGATCAATTTTCACGGAACGAATATCGACTAAGGAATCCAAAAGTTCCTCTCTGCTCTGTGCGCTTTCCATTTATTCACCTCGTTTCCTCCATCAGTATTGACCAATTTTTCCCTTTTCATTCGGCAAGTGGCCGGTATTATCAAATAGTTGAAATGGGTAAGGACATCGGCAGGTTCCTCATTTTAGCTTCGGGAGATGAAAGAACCTACCGATGCCTGCACCCATATTCTCAATCTAATTTATTGCCGTATTCTCAGGCGGCAGGACCGCCCTACTGCTCACTCCCCGGCATGGGAGTATGCAAGCCCGCCAGCGGCAAATTGGCGGCGCGATACCGACAGATGGTGGCGGCAGTTGACGAGACTGCTCAGGCCATTCCCACAGTATCCCCTTTGACCCTGCGGTACGGGACCATGCGGTTGCTCCGCTGCGCTTCAGGCGTTGCCTGCGCCGGTCAATGGCCCTGGGTTCCCGCTCGTACCTTCGATGTGATCGTTTTGACGGAACAGAGATACGCTCTCACCCCCCTCCCTGCATCTCTGTCCCGCAGGCAGTCCATGCGTCCAAAGCCATGCCGCAGCAAAGTCTTACTTGCATACTGACTATGAGCGGGAGCTTGTCCCACTGTAGTTTCTGTCGGCGTTCGG
>JAAWIE010000145.1 GCA_022796195.1 Lawsonibacter sp.
AGAGTTCAGTGAATACGAGTACGAGCGGGACCCCAAGACCGGCGAGGTGCTGGAGGGCTGTCCCGACGCGGCCAATCCCAGCATTGACGCGGTGCGCATTTCAAAACAACTGAGGAGGACAAGGGGTGGAAACGATGGATATAGGAGGTCACGAATTTTCCGTGGTGGGACATTTGGGGATAAACGGGACCATTCCGTTGTTGGATATCCCCATGTGGGACAGCCAATGGGAAGGCGAGGAGGCCGACGCGCGGTACTGGCCTGCCAGTCTCCTGCCGGAGCAGGAAAAAAATCCTTGACTTTTCATCACATCTAAAGTAGAATAAAGGTGTGAAAGAAAGTGAGGTGGTACATTGAGCCCGCGCACAGGGCGGCCAAGAGCAGACAATCCAATTAACAAGCGGTTCAGCGTGTGTTTTGACGAGAAGATGCTGAAACAGCTTGAGCTCTATTGCCAAGCAAACGAAATCACAAAAGGCGAGGCAGTACGAAGGGGAATCCGTCTGCTTTTGGAGCAGGAAAAATAGAGTGCTGGCTGCCCATCAAGCTATACCAACACTCTATTACACCACACCCGGAGGTCTGGTAAATTTGATGATACCACACTTCCTGGTGAAAATCAAGGAGGTACCATGGAGCAACTGCAACTGCAAGAGCTGGAGGAAGCGGTCCAGCATTTGTCTGACGGTCTGAACGCAATGAACATTATGGTCATGGGCCTGGAGCAGATTCAGGACGCCCACACAGGCGGATTTTATGCCGTCTGGCGGTATTTGGACGAAGCTGACCGTGAGGTCCACAGGTGTTTGGATGTCTGTATGACCGCAACATAGCGCGCACAAGGGGCTGCCTGCAAAGGCGGCCCTTTTTCTCTGGCCAACTGTGTGGACGGCTCCCCGGACGATGTGAGCGTCTACGCCCCGGCGGTGGGGCTGACCATCTTCTCCCCGGAGCTGCGGGAAAAGTCCTTCCTGGCCCGGAAGCAGGACTATCTGCGCTCCGCCGAGAACATCATCGGCCTGAAACGGGGGCTGCTCAGCGAGGTGGAGGCGGCGGAGCGCACCGCCACCGAGGTCACCTCCTCCGCCGGGGACTACAACCTGACCATTATCGACTTCCAGCAGATGTTTGAGGCTGCGGTCCGGGAGGCGGCGGGGCTGTGCGGCGTGCTGGGGCGGCTGTACCATGTGCCCGGCGCACACGACATCGCGCCAGAGGATATTTCCATCGACTGGGGCAACGGCGTTCTCTACGACGAGGACAAGACCTGGGCCGACTACAAGGACATGGTGGCCCGGGGACTGCTGAAGCCGGAGATCGCCCTGGGCTGGCGGTTCGGGATGCCGGCGGAGACGGAGGCGGACCTGGCGGCCATCCGGCAGAAGTACATGCCCCAGCTCCAGCAGCAGGCGGATGGTGAATAATGCTCACGCCGGACCAGATCAGCGCCCTGGAGGAGGCCGCGAGAAAGATAACCGGCCCCGTCAGCGAGTACCTGATCCAGGACATCGCCCGGCGGGTGGCGGAGGCCGGGCAGCTCACCAGTACCGCCCAGTACCAGGTGTGGCGGGCCCAGCAGCTGGGCGTCTCCCAGCGGGAGCTCAAGAAGGAGCTGCGCCGGCGTCTGGGGTTGTCCCACCGGGAGATACGGCGCATTCTGTACCAGTCCGCCCAGTCCGGCTATGACCTGGACGTGCGCCGGTTCCCCTACGTCCAAGCCCTGCCCTTCGCTCAGAACGCCTCCTTGCAGCAGATCGTGGCCGCCGCCGTGGAGCTGGCCCAGGCGGATTTTACCAACCTGACCCAGACACTGGGCTTTGTGACCCCGCTGGGCAGGGCGGAACCGCTGACCCGGGCCTACATCACCACCTGCGACTTCGCCTTTCAGCAGGTGGTCACCGGGGCGGCCAGCTACACCGAGGCCATCCGGCAGGCCACGAAGAATCTGGCGGAGAAGGGCGTGCGCACCATCGACTACCAGAGCGGGGTCCACACCTCCCTGGAGGCGGCGGTGCGGCGGAACATTATGGGCGGCCTGGGGCTGATGCAGGAGCAGGTGAGCCGGACGGTCCACGACCAGCTGGGCTGCAACGGCTGGGAGATATCCGCCCACGCCAACAGCGCCCCCGACCATGAGCCCATCCAGGGCAAACAGTACCCCGACCGGGAGTACGAGGCCCTGAACAGCGCCCTGCGGCGGCGTATCGGGACCCTGAACTGCGGCCACACCGCCTTCCCCATCATCCTGGGGATCAGCCGCCCCCAGCACTCCAGGGAGGAGCTGGAAAAGTTCCGCACAGACAACGAGAAGGGCGTCACGGTGGACGGCGTTCACTACACCGGCTATGAGGCGGCCCAGATGCAGCGCCGTTTGGAGCGGTCCATCCGGAAGCAGAAGCGGCGCTGCCTGGTGGATGAAGCTGCCGGGGATACCGAAAAGCTGGCCCAGGACCAGTCTAAGCTGACCCTCCTCCGCCAGCGTTACGTTCAGTTCTCCAAGGATACCGGCCTCAAGACCCAGTATGAGCGGACGGAGACGGCGGGGTTTGGGGAGAGACCCAAACAGTTGTTGGAAAGTGATATCGGCGATACTGTACGGCGGACGATCAAAGGTGTTTTGGGAGGCCACCGAGTGGTAGGCTTTGACGGATTGCCAAAAGAAATGCAAAAGTCATTCCGAGAGGGACTTACAAGAGCATCAACAGATACGAAAGAAGTTTTACGGAAGATTTATCGCAAAAGCGACTATGCTTTGAGCAGTGAAAAACGTTCCTACTACTCAAATGGCTTTGCGAAAGATATTGTCTATGTTGGTGCAAGGGCGAATTCGTCTACGCTGGCGCATGAATTATTCCACAAACTTGACGAGAAATACAAGATAAGCAAAAATTTCACAAAATCCCTGTCAAAAGATTATGCTTCGCTCAATGTAAAGTGTAACGGCGATATTAAGTCATATCTTTTAGGCCAATTTCCCGTTGCGTTTCAAAAAGATCCTCTGACTGGGGAATACGTTTTTAAGCCAGAGTATCGAGGTATATCGGACATTTTTAGTGGGCTTACAAACGGCACCGTGAAATTTGGCTACGGGCACAGAACAAAATATTGGCAAACGCCAGGTACTCTGGAAGCAGAAGCATGGGCGCAGTTTGGACGAATTCAGTTTGAAAACAATCCAGATGTTATAAAAATGCTAAAAAATATCTTTCCTGATTTCTCTGAAAGTGCTAGAATTGCATTGAAGGGACTGATGTCATGATGTGGAACGGAAAGATAACGGATGAGTTGAAAGAACTGGTCCGTCAATACGGGCAAATGTTTTCTGGCGCATGGCCGCATGGCTATGACGAGCTTAATTACGATGCAATGACCTATGACGAGTTTGTTGGATTTATCAAAGAGTGCCTTGCAACAGGCAAGGAGATGCCGGAGGTAGTTCCATGATTAAGACCATCCACAACCGCCCCTGGTACTGCTGCCCCCACGAAGTTAGCCAAGTCTGGAGTTAAGGCCCTTGCGCAACAGGCGAAATCTGGTATAATAGGACAAAACAGTTCGAAGGAGATACCAGA
>JAAWIE010000146.1 GCA_022796195.1 Lawsonibacter sp.
TGAGATTTAAGAGAGGAGGAGCGAAATGGCTAATACACCTAACCTGAAGAAGCTGTACCAGGACGAGGTCGCTCCTGCTCTGATGCAGAAGTTCGGCTATAAGTCCACCATGCAGATCCCCCGCCTGGAGAAGATTGTGGTCAACGTGGGATGCAGCGAGGCCCGGGAGAATCCCAAGGTGCTGGACGCCGTGGTCAACGACCTGACCACCATCACCGGCCAGAAGGCCATCATCACCAAGGCCAAAAAGTCGGTGGCCAACTTCAAGCTCCGTGAGGGAATGCCCATCGGGGCCAAGGTCACCCTGCGGGGAGACCGGATGTGGGAGTTCCTGGACCGCCTGTTCAACGTGGCCCTGCCCCGTGTCCGTGACTTCCGGGGCATCTCCGCCGACGCCTTCGACGGCCGGGGCAACTACGCCCTGGGCGTGAAGGAACAGCTGATCTTCCCCGAGATCGAGTACGATAAAATCGACAAGATCCGCGGTATGGACATCGTGGTATGCACCACCGCCCAGACCGACGAGGAGGCCCGTGAGCTGCTCCGGCAGATCGGCGCCCCCTTCGCGGGCCGCTAAGGAGGAGGAAACGTTATGGCGAAGAAATCCATGATTCTGAAGCAGCAGCGGCCTGCCAAGTTCTCCAGCCGCCGCTACAACCGCTGCAAGCTGTGCGGCCGGCCCCATGCCTATCTTCGGGATTACGGCATCTGCCGCATCTGCTTCCGGGAGCTGGCGTACAAGGGCCAGATCCCCGGCGTGAAAAAGGCCTCTTGGTAAGATTGTATTTGTGCCCGGAACGGGGAATTTGCCCTGTTCCGGGGCAAATCTTTCCACGCTGTCTGGCGTGCGCATGAAAAAACCCTTGTATTCCAGTGAAATCAAGGGTATAATGAGGCGATTGCGCTTTCCAGGCAATCACAGCAATGCGTAACCACGCGGCCGTGTATGCGTGCCTGCGTCCCGCGGAAACTCCCGGAAGCACCGGGAAAGTGCCGCGGCCGCGGAAGCCGCTTACCGGACGCACCGAGTCCCCATGTCTCCAGAAAGGGCCTGAAACCCTTTCAGGACAAACCCGGTCAATTCCGCCCCGGCGGTTTTGATAGGAGGAAACCCGGCGGGCCGGCGTGTACAGGCCCTGCAAGGCCCTCCACACAGAAAATGCGCCTGCCCCAACCAGGCGCGAGGCGGTCAACAGGTCGGAGAAGGACCTACTCTCCGATACCTTGCCGCTTATACCGGCATTGGGAGTGCCGGTAAACGAAATAGGAGGTAACGCTCATGCAAATCACGGACCCCATTGCGGATATGCTGACCCGCATCCGCAACGCGAACAACGCCAAGCATGACACCGTGGACGTTCCCGCGTCCAACATGAAGAAGGCCATCGCACAGATTCTGCTGGAGGAGGGCTATATCAAGCACTACCAGCTCATCGACGACGGCACCCAGGGTGTCATCCGCATTACCCTGAAGTACAACGCCGGCAAGGAGAAGGTCATCTCTGACCTGAAGCGGGTGTCCAAGCCCGGTCTGCGCATCTATGCCGGCGCTGACGAGCTGCCCAAGGTTCTCCGGGGCTTGGGCATCGCCATCGTGTCCACATCCAAGGGCGTCATGACCGACAAGAAGGCCCGCCAGGCCCACGTCGGCGGAGAAGTCCTGGCATTTGTCTGGTAAGGAGGGTTATAGGAATGAGCAGAATTGGTAGAGCGCCTATCGCCATCCCCGCCGGAGTGGAGATCAAGGTGGAGGACAACAACGTTGTCACCGTCAAGGGCCCCAAGGGCACCCTGACACAGCAGTTCAGCCCCAACATGGCCATCGCCATTGAGGGCGCCGAGGTGAAGATAACACGCCCCAACGACGCCAAGGAGAACCGCTCCCTGCACGGTCTGACCCGCACGCTGCTGCACAACATGGTGGTGGGCGTGACCGAGGGCTTCAAGAAGGAGCTGGACGTAAACGGCGTGGGCTACCGTGTCGCCAAGGAGGGCAACAAGCTGGTGATGAACCTGGGCTATTCCCACCAGGTCATCGTGGAGGAGATCGAGGGCATCACCATCGAGGTCCCCGGCCCCAACAAAATCATCATCCACGGCTGCGACAAGCAGCAGGTGGGCCAGTTTGCCGCCGAGGTGCGGGAGAAGCGTCCCCCCGAGCCCTATAAAGGCAAGGGAATTAAGTATGTTGACGAGGTCATCCGCCGCAAGGCTGGTAAGACCGGCGCCAAGAAGTAAGAAGGAGGTGTGCCACTATGATCAACCGACCCGATACCCGTTCCCAGCGCATCAAGCGCCACAAGCGCGTGCGTGCTAAGATTTCCGGCACGCCCGAGCGTCCCCGTCTCAACGTGTTCCGCAGCGAGACCAACATCTACGCCCAGATCATTGACGACGTCCATGGCGTGACCCTGGTCTGCGCGTCTTCCCTGGAGAAGGACTTTGCCTGCGAGGGCACCAAGAGCGACGCCGCCAAGCAGGTGGGCCTGAACGTCGCCCAGCGTGCCAAGGCCAAGGGCATTGACACCGTGGTCTTTGACCGGGGCGGCTATGTCTACCACGGCCGCGTGAAGTCTCTGGCTGAGGGCGCCCGCGAGGGCGGCCTGCAATTCTAAGGGAGGAGGAAAGTCAAATATGGCTAGATTTGAGAGAGAGCCCAGCGAGTTTATTGAAAAGCTGGTCTATCTGAACCGTGTATCCAAGACTGTTAAGGGCGGCCGTGTGAACAAGTTCTCCGCCCTGATGGTGGTGGGCGACGAGAAGGGACGCGTGGGCTTCGGTCTGGGCAAGGCCGCCGAGGTGCCCGAGGCTATCCGCAAGGGCATTGAGGACGCCAAGAAGAATATGATTACCGTGTCCCTGTCCGGCGCAACTATCCCCCACGAGGTGACCGGCGAGTTCGGCGCCGGCCGCGTGATGATGAAGCCCGCCGCTCCCGGTACCGGCATCATCGCCGGCGGTCCGGTCCGCGCCGTGATGGAGGCCGTGGGCATCAAGGACATCCGCGCCAAGTGCCTGCGCTCCAACAATCCGCAGAACGTGGTCTCCGCCGCTTTCGAGGGTCTGAAATCCCTGCGCACCCCCGAGGAAGTGGCCCGCATCCGCGGCAAGAGCGTGGAAGAGATCGTGGGTTAAGGAGGGGCTTGAAATGGCGAATTTGAAGATTACGCTGGTCAAGAGCCTGAACGGCCGCCTGACCAAGCATAAGGCGACTGCCGAGGCCCTGGGCCTTCGGAGGATTGGCGATGTCACCGTGCAGCCTGACAACGAGGCTACCCGGGGCAAGATCGCCCATATCGGATACCTGCTCCAGGTTTCCGAGGAAAACTGACGAGGAGGCGCGAGATATGAATCTGCATGAATTGTCCCCCGCCGCCGGCTCCAACACCAAGGGCTTCCGCAAGGGCCGCGGCGAGGGCTCCGGCAGCGGCAAGACCGCCGGCCGCGGCCAGAAGGGCCAGTGGGCCCGCTCCGGCGGCGGCGTCCGCGTGGGCTTTGAGGGCGGCCAGATGCCTCTGGCCCGCCGCCTGCCCA
>JAAWIE010000147.1 GCA_022796195.1 Lawsonibacter sp.
ATTATGAGAGGCTGGATGAAGGAAGAAAATACCATGATTGCCTGCTGCTCAGACGGCACCAGGCCGGTCATATTCAAAATTGAGCGAATTGATGTGGACGAATAGCTGGAGGGAATTGATATGGACATCCATGTCAACGATATACTAAGGATGAAGAAGCCCCACCCCTGCGGCAGCGGGGAGTGGCTGGTGCTGCGGGTTGGGATGGACTTTAAAATGCGCTGCCAGGGCTGCGGCCACGAGGTCATGCTGCCAAGGAGCAAGGCGGAGAAGAACATTCGGAAGGTGTTCCGGGACGGCCAGCCTGTAGAAGCACCATAATAAGAGACGTCACAGGAGAGGAGTATGTGATATGCGATATGACAGCGATTTGCTGTACCGGCCGCCAGGGGAGTGGAAGAGCTACCTGCTCCAGTGTACCATTGGCTGCTCCAACAACAAGTGTACCTTCTGCGGAATGTACAAGGAGAAGAAATTCCGCATCCGTCCGGTGGCGGAGATTTTAGAGGACATCGACATGGCCCGGGTGTACTACGGCCCGGACCTGGAGCGGGTGTTCCTCATGGACGGCGACGCCATCATTATGAAGACGGAGGAACTGCTTCAGATTCTGGATAAGCTCTATAAGACCTTCCACCGCCTGGAGAAGGTGACCCTCTACGCCGGGCCCAAGAGCACCCTGTCCAAGACACCGGAGGAGCTGAGGACCCTGCGCGAGGCGGGACTGTCCCGGGCCTATCTGGGAGTTGAGAGCGGCAGCGACCAGGTCCTCCAGTTCATTCACAAGGGCTGTACCGCCGATGAAATGCTGCTGGCAGGCCGCCGCCTGGTGGAGGCGGGCATCGACCTTTGGGTCACCATCATCCTGGGTATGACCGGGGCCAACGGGGAGGGGGGCGACTGGGAGGAACACATCCTTTCCACCGCAAAAATGATGAACGCCATGAAGCCCCGGCACCTATCCGCCATGACCTTCGCTCCCGCCAAGGGAACCCCGCTGGGAGAGGATGTGCTGGCGGGCCGATTTGAGGTGTGCTCCGCCGACCACGTGCTGGAGGAGTGCCGTATGCTGATTGAACACCTGGATGTGGACCCGCTCCACTTCACCAGCAACCACGCCTCTAACTACCTGCCTCTGAAGGGGGGACTGCCTGAGGACAGAGAAAAGTTCCTGGATATGATCGATCAGGCCCTGGCGGGGAAAATCCGCCTGCGGAAGACGCTGAATCGCGGCATCTGACGGTAACAAAACCGGCGCTCACCTATGTGGAAGGTGGGCGCTCTTTTACTGTCAGAAATGGACCTGGATTGGAAAAAGAGGAGGAAATCGGGCTTATTCCTGTTTAATTCTGACAACTTACACAAGAACAGGGGGCTATTTATAGTCAATTTTGCCCTTGTTTTGTATTCTGAAATTGGTTACAATGTGGTTACAAAAGTAACAGTGATTGCTTTTGGTTGTCATAATTATGACAAATCCGTATCCGAAGGAGGCAGATAATGAAGCGCAAGCTGTTTTCCATTGTACTGAGCGCCTTTGCTCTGCTCCTCCTGATGGGCGCCGCCGCAGATCCTCAGCCGGCTGCCGCCCTCCTGGCAGAGGAGGAGAGTGCAGTTTCCAATGAGACAGCACTTGAGACTGAAGCGCAAACGACACAGACCCCAACTGAATCCCCCGACATCCCCGCCGGGGAGGAGACGCCCGCTGAAGAGGATGCGTCTGCCAATACCGAGGACCCCGCCGGAGAGGGGATGCCCGCTGACACAGAGGCTTCTGCCGAGGACAGCGCACCCGCCGTGGATGAGGTCCCCACAGGGGATACCAAGCTGCTGATTGATGGGCAGCCGGCTCCCCTGGAGCTGGGTAAATACTATCAAAAGGGCACTACCTATGTTTCTGTGGCCCTGATGGCTCAGCTTCTGGATCCCGCCGCCCAGATCGCCTGGGACGGCGAGACGATGACAGTAACTACACAGCAGCTTACTCTGACCGCTCAGGCGGGCAAGCTCTATGTGGTGGCCAATGGCCGGTATCTTTACGTGCCGGAGGAGGTGCAGCTGCCTGAGAATGGCCAGCTTTCCGCCCCCCTGTCCGCACTGACCCGAGCTTTCGGCGCCGGGCTGGTGTACGATGTCAACACCGGCGCTGTCTCAGTGACACGCGGTGTGGAGGCCATTGCCTCCGGCGACAGCTTCTATGATGCAGAGGACCTGTACTGGCTCTCCCGCATCATCTACCGCGAGAGCGGCAACCAGTCGCTAGAGGGACAGATGGCTGTGGGCAACGTGGTGCTCAACCGGGTTGCCAGCTCCATTTTCCCCGATACGGTGGAGAGCGTGCTGGCTCAGAAGAACCAGTTCAGCTGCTACAAGTCCGGGGCGTTGGCCAAAACCGACCCCTCCCAGACCAGCGTCATCGCTGCCAAACTGGTGATGGACGGGGGAGAAGTGGAGGAGACAAAGGGCGCGCTGTTCTTTGACTCTGGCTCCAACAGCTGGGCCGCCCGCAATAAAAAACTCATTGCGACTCTCGGCGGCCACAAATTCTACGGCTAAAAAATCAGGGACTTCCCAATTGGGAGGTCCCTGATTTTTTAGCCAAACGACGATTTCATATGGTGCGGTCAAAGCTGCATCCCACTCCAATGCGCATAAAATATGACTTGGGATAGAGCTGAAGATTTTTTAAAAACTGATTGACAGGGTCATGTTCTTTTTGCGTACCAAAGTTCAGAAGAGCTCCCACGTTCATCAGGTCACTTTTGTCTTTCTGGAAAATAACATCTTTGCTGACCACTCGACGAATGCCGTTCTCGTCTGTATAGGCAGCCCAAGTTCGGCCTGTATAAAAAATCTTCTGGGTCAAATTTATCCCGCCATCATTGTTCCGCTGCACCGCAATTGATAAGATTTTTTGCCGAAACTCATCATAAATCGCTTCTGTACAAGCCTGCTCCTGATAGGGTGCAAGTAAAGGAATCGGATAACCCGCTCAGGCGGTAGATTCGAACAGGCCATGCGCCAAGTTTTGAAATGCCGATGCCAGCTCATCTTCGCTCATCGTTACATCCATGAACTTCCCAATGGCGGAATATGCTTGATCGCTGATGGTTTTCCAGATATCCCGGGTCTTAGGATTATACTGCAAACTGCCAGCAGTGAATTTGGGCTTCATTTTCGATATTTGCTTTTTCAACGTTAAGGGTTTGACTCCCGTCCATTTGTCAGTACACTTATCTTCCTCGGACGAGGGACTTACCTGAAGTTCGACCTCTTTGAAATCCCAACTCCCCTAAGCATTTGTGTATCGATGTCCGCCCTCAATTTTTGTGATTGTGGATGAATAGTCGATGGGTTCAATCATGGATCATTCTCCTTCAAATTCCGATATCCATATCGCAATTTCGACGTCTCTATCAAACTATATATCAGAATTGATTTGGAAAACTTAACCACGTGCCGTCAAAATCGACTGAGTCAGGCGATGGAGCAGGACTTCCTGCCGGGCTGTCCGCTCCCGCT
>JAAWIE010000182.1 GCA_022796195.1 Lawsonibacter sp.
TATTTTCTGCTTTATAAAATGGGTTCCTATTAGTAGTTTTGGAATGATAATGTTCTGGGGAATAACGTTAATTGCAATATATAATTTTATAGTAACAAATAGTTTGTTAAAAATAAAAGCAGGAAAATAGGGAGGATAAAAAATGAAAAAGGTTAGTAAAAAAGCTAAAATAATATTTGCAATAATTTCACTTATAATAGTTGTTGGAATTGCAATAACACTAACAGTAGGACTAAATTATGATTTGAGATTCCAAGAAACTAAAAAAGTAGAGCTATATTTACAAAAAGAATTTGAAGTATCTGATATAAAACAAATAACTAATGAAACAATACCAAATCAAGATGTTATTATTCAAAAAGTAGAAGTATATGAAGATACTGTAAGCGTAATTGCAAAAGATATAACAGAAGAGCAAAAAACAAATCTAATAACAAAAATAAATGAGAAATATGGAACTGAATTATCAGCTGACAGTATACAAATTACAAAAGTTCCAAATACAAGGGGAAGAGATATATTAAAACCATATATAGCACCATTCGCTATTGCAACTATTATTATATTAGCATATATGGCAATTAGATATTATAAATTAAGCTCAAGCAAAGTTGTACTAAAAACTATACTAATATTAATTATTGCACAAGCATTATTATTAAGTCTAATAGCAATAACAAGAATGCCAGTAGGAAGATTGACTATGCCTATGTCAGTTACAGTATATATATTAACTTTAGTTGCATTAACAAGTGAATTTGAAAAACAATTAGAGAGCAAAAAAGAAAAAGAATAATCTTTTTGGGACGTATCCTTTGCGACATTTTTGTTGCATTTGGGACATATTTTCAAAATTTGAAAGTGTATTTAAAGAAATTAGGAAAGAGAAAGAAGAAAAATGCAGAATATTAGTAAATATTTTGCATTTTTCTTTTAGCATGAGATAAAACCTCAATTATTAATTACTCAATCAGTTCTTCAATTAGTTCTGGTAATATTTCAGGACTTTTGGATAAGAAATATTGTTTGATTTCTAAAGAGTCTGCCTTAGCATTTGATGAATTTTCAAGTAATTTACGAATGAATAGTTTTGTATATGGAATTTTATATTCCATCTTTAGTGTTATAACTTCTAAAAACACATCGTAAAATTCTGCAAATGAAGAGGTTTCGATCATATTTCTTTTTCTTACTTCTCGATACCAGTCTTTAAAGGAATTTTCGAAATCTGATAAAACCAATTGAAAAGCAGCTGCTGAATAATCAAAAGCACCATTTTCTTCATGAAATTTTCCAGTTATTACAACTTGATTTAAAAAACCAGATTCTATAAATTCGACAATCTGTAATTTTATTCCTAAATCTCTTTCAATATCTGTTAATTTTCCAAAACCGAAATTATATTTGCATTCTTGTCTTATTTCTAATGCTTTTTGTGGATTGTTTTCAACTCCACATTTTAATGCAAGTTCTCTTAAGTCTGGATGTTTATCTAAAATCCGTTCCCAAATTCCTTTAGAATAAATTGTGTATTTAGCCATATTGTAACCTCCTTATGTTGTTAAATAAATACTTTTTTTGTTATTTTGTAATTGATTAAGTAACTTTGTTTTATTCCTCCTAACTTAACAAGTTTGTTTATTAGTGACAGATATACTCTCTAATAAAGTACATCACTAGTATATAATAAAATTATGTAAATATCAACTTATTTTTCATTTTTTTTCTCAAAAAACTGTACAAATTCAAAAAAGTAATGATATAATTATAAACAAAGATGAGTCAAGAAAACGGAGGAAGAAATGGGAAATATAGTATTATTAGATGAATTAACAATAAATAAAATAGCAGCAGGTGAAGTTATTGAAAGACCAGCTGCAGTAATAAAAGAAATGGTAGAAAATTCAATAGATGCAGGTGCAACAAACATAACAGTTGAAATTAAAAATGGAGGAATATCTTACATAAAGGTAACAGATAATGGGAAAGGAATAGCACAAGATGATTTAGAAATAGCATTTGAAAGACATGCTACTAGTAAAATAAGGTCAGCTGATGATTTAAGTACAGTTACATCAATGGGGTTTAGAGGAGAAGCTTTAGCAAGTATTGCAGCAATAGCAAATGTTGAAATGATTTCAAAAACAAAGGAACAAGAGATTGGATATAGAGTAGTTGTAGAAGCAGGAAATATTTTAGAAAAAGAAGAAGCAGGATGCAGAACAGGAACATCAATCACAGTAAGAAATTTATTTTTCAATACTCCTGTAAGATATAAATTTTTAAAGAAAGATTATACAGAATCAGGGTATATTGAAGACGCAATAACAAGAATTGCATTAGTAAATCCCAATATAGCAATAAAATTAATAAATACAGGAAAAACAGTTATACAAACAAATGGAAGTGGAGATTTAAAAAGTGTAATATATAGTATTTATGGTAAAGATATTGCAAATGGCATAATGGAAGTAGAATATAAATATGAAGATATAATAGTTACAGGAGTCATAGGAAAACCAGAAATAGCAAGATCAAATAGGTCAAATCAATTATTCTTTGTAAATAAAAGATATATAAAAGATAAAACATTAACAGCAGCAACAGAACAAGCATATAAAGGATTAATCCCAATAGGTAAATTTGGATTTGTAGTTTTAAATTTAGAGATGAACCCTACTAAAGTAGATGTTAATGTTCATCCAGCTAAACTAGAAGTTAGATTTGAAGAAGAAAATAAAGTTTTTCAAGCTATATATCATACTATAAAAGATACTTTACTAAAAGGAGAATTGGTTGCAAATACAGAAAAAAATAGTGAAGATATAAGTGTGAATTCTATAGACAGAAGTGCTGTGAGTTTTGAAGAAAGATTAAAAAAGATAAGAGAAGCGAAGAAAGAAAATCAAGGAGGATTGTTCTCTTTTAGAAAACAAAATGAAAAACAAATTGAAGAATATACAGAAGAAGAAAGTAAAATAAAAACCAATAATATTGTGGAAGATGTATTAAAACAAAAAGACGAGGAAAAAACAAAAATACAATCACAAACACAAGATTTTAAAAATCCAATAGACACATCAGATGTTTTACAACAACTAAAACAAATGAAACAAAATATAGAAAAAGAACTACAAGAAAAAAATATCGTTCCAAATACATTAAAAGAAAAAGATGTTGAATATAAAACAGATGTGAGAAAAGAAGAAAATATAACAGAACAAATTTCTAAAATTGAAATGAAACCAGAAAAAGAGCCAATAGAAGAAAAAATATCAGAAGAACAACCAATAGAAGATGCAACAACAGTGATAGAAGGAATACAAGATGAAGAAGTACAAAAAGAATTTGCAGAAATAAAACAAAAAATGCAAGATTTAAATGATAATCCAAAAGTGGTTTCAGAAGACTTTAATGAAATGTATTCAAAAATGTTTGGAACACTACCAATACAGGAAGTATACGGAGAACTTTTAAAAGAATATGAGGAGTTTTTGGGAAAAGACAGGATG
>JAAWIE010000148.1 GCA_022796195.1 Lawsonibacter sp.
AAGGAAGAAATCAACCGTATCGCTGACTCCGCCAACTTCAACGGCATCAAGCTGCTGGACGGTTCCCAGGACCAGGGCGGCGGCACGGTCACCAAGTCCATCTCCCTGCCCGACGTGGGCACCCCCATCGGAGATAAAACCGTTTTGAAGACGGCCGGAACCACGGCTCAGGGCAGTGAGTTCTCCGTCCAGCTGGATACTCTGGCGGTCAAAGGCGCACAGGCCGGAGATACGCTGGACATTGAGGTCGGCGGCGACAAATTCACTTTTACCCTGGAGGCCAAGGACTATACGGCGGCTGATATCGCCAACGCCCTCAAGGACGCCTTTGACGCCGGGGCCAAGACGATTGACGGCGAAGCGATCGCTTGGAACGGCGATCTGGACACCACCATGAACGACTTTGTCGCCGCCTACAATCTCGCTGGTAAGGATTACACCGCTTCTTGGGATACGGCAACCAGTACGCTGACTCTGGAGGCGAACACGGCGGGTGCAATTGCCGCCGATCCCGTCACCAACGTTACTGGCGTTACGGTAAGCAAGGACACTGCGGGCGCTGATGCAGTTCCCGCGACCAAGACCATGGATACCACTGGTCTGACCGCCGCCGCCTATGGTACAGGTGATTTCACCAAGGCCATCCAGACCGGCATGTCCTACACGGCGGCAGTCCCCGACGCCGGCCCCAATCCCCCGGCTGGCAACGCTGGCGCTTCTACCATTTCCGGCAGCTACAACGCCGCGACTACCGTAATCAAGCAGGGCGCCGACGACGTGGGCGGCAAGAGCGCCAGCACCACCATTGATCTGGCCACCATCTTCGGCGGCGATATCAACGACGGCAGCACCCTGACCATCGGCGAGAAGACCTACACCTTCAAGTGGGGCGACTCCTGTCCGCGGCGACTTGGGCGCAATCCAGAACCGTCTGGACCACCCCGGCGCGTCCTGGTGGATAAGGACCTGCGTCCCGCGTATTACGATGACTTCCGCTGTCTTGCAGAGGACTGTAAAATCAGCTGCTGCAAGGGCTGGAATATCACCTTTTCAAAAAAAGATTACCTCTCTCTGAAACGTCAGGAGGGCTCCCCCGACCTGAACACCCGCATGGATACCGGCCTGCGCCGCATCCGGAAAGGCCGGCTGGCCGACCAGTTTTATGGAGAGTTCAATATGGACAGCGGCGTATGCCCTCTCCTGCGGGAGGACGGCCTGTGCCAGCTCCAGCGCGAGAAGGAGCACGAGGCCCTGCCCCGCGTCTGCCGCACCTACCCTCGGGCGGAATCCTACCTGATATCCGGCTGTCTGGAGCGGTCCCTATCCCCCTCCTGCGAGGGCGTTCTAAATCTTCTCTGGGACCTGCCGGAGGGCATTGAATTCCGCTCCGACGCTCTGCCCCGAGACCAGCACAAAAACGTCAATCTAGCCGCAGACAGCCCCATGCCGCTGTGGTTTTCCGTTGTCCGGAACTGGTGCGTCGATCTTCTGCAAAACCGGAGGTTTTCCCTCCCCCAGCGCATCTGGCTCATGGGCCTTGGCCTCAAAGAACTGGGAGAAACCGGCATTGACCACTGGATGGAACGGGCCGCCGTCCTGCCCGACACGGTAGATGTCTCCCAGGTCCTGCCCTCCGGCAGCCAGGAACTGTGCATGTACCTGAGCAGCTGTATCCATATCCTGTCCAGCATCCATATGGTTGACCCCAATCTCCACAGCGTCAGAGGGGAGACCATGGAGTCGCTGAACCTGAAAGCCCACGCAGACACGGGAAACCTGACCATCCCCTTCGCCCCCTATCTGGAGGCCGGAAAGCGGTTTGCTGAACAGTGCAAGGCCCAGGACTACTTTATGGAAAACTTGATGGTCTCCATCTTTTTCCATCTGCACATGCCCAATATGACGTCCCAAGAAGACCTGTGGAAGTGTTATGTCAATTTCTGCAATCTATACGCATTCTACCATTTTATGGCCGTCATGAGCTATCGGAAGGAGGGGCTCGATCATCAGGCAGAACTATTCCGCCTGACCGTCTTCGCCAGCCGGTCCCTTATCCACAACGGCCAGCGGCAGAACCGCCTCCGGGACGAGCTGTTTCAAAATGACAGTGCATCCCTCGCCCACATGGCAATCCTGCTGAGCGGCCCCCAACGGATCAAATAATGGATTCCCCATTTGCCGTTCCTGTGGTATAATCATGGTATCAAAACACAGGGAGGACTTTGGCATGAACGAACAAACCAGGGAAAGACAATTTCATATTCAGTGCGCCCCAGGCGAGGTGGGTGGCTACTGCGTCCTGCCCGGCGATCCGGGCCGGTGCGAGGCCATCGCCCAGCACTTCGACCGCCCGGCCCACGTGCGCACCAACCGGGAGTATGTTACCTACACCGGCTCCCTTCTGGGCGAGCCGGTCAGCGTGGTGTCCACCGGTATCGGCGGACCCTCCGCCGCCATCGCCATGGAAGAACTGGTTCATTTGGGGGTCCATACCTTCATCCGGGTGGGCACCTGCGGCGGGATTGACCTGTCCGTACAGAGCGGCGACCTGGTGATCGCCACCGGAGCGGTCCGTATGGAGGGCACCAGCCGGGAATATGCCCCTATCGAATGGCCTGCCGTTCCCGACTTTGCCGTCACCACCGCTCTGGTAGACGCCTGCAAACATTTGGGATACTCCTGGCACGCCGGGGTGGTCCAGTGCAAAGACTCCTTCTACGGCCAGCATTCCCCCGCCCGGATGCCCGTCAGCTTCGCGCTGGAGCAGAAGTGGGAGGCTTGGAAACGCCTGGGCGTACTGGCCTCTGAAATGGAGTCCGCCGCCCTCTTTACCGTGGCCGCCAGCCGCCGGGTTCGGTGCGGCTCAGTGTTCCATGTCATCTGGAACCAGGAACGGGAAGCCGCAGGACTGGATCAGAAGGAGTCCCACAACACCGAAGCCGCCATCACCGCCGGGATAGAGGCACTCAAGCGCCTCATCCTCCAGGACAAATAGCTGTTGCTCCCAGTTCCGCCGCATGGAGCCCAGGTTTTTCCAGCCGCAATTTTTGCAGGAAACCTGTCAAAATTTTTCCCAAAAAGCATTGACAATTGAACCGCAACCCGCTATAGTGTATCTCGCTATCCGTGAAAACCGGTCACCGCACCCCGTCCCCCCTGGACGGCCGGTGCGCCCGGCGAATAAATCGAGGGAGCTGACAAAGAAAACTTAGAAATGGGGGAGGATACATGTCCAAGGAGTTGATCCGCCTGGCCAACTGTACCATGGCGTTCGACAACGAGGTTGTACTCGACAAAATCAATTTAAGCATTCAGGATAAGGAATTCCTCACACTGCTCGGACCCAGCGGGTGCGGCAAAACTACCACGCTCAGAATCATCGGTGGTTTTCAGACGCCCACCTCTGGAGATGTTTTGTTCGACGGGGTGAGGATTAATGCTGTCCCGCCGCACAAACGGACCATCAAC
>JAAWIE010000019.1 GCA_022796195.1 Lawsonibacter sp.
CACGGCTGGGTCTGCGAGCGGGACTGGAAGGACGAACTGGAGGATTTTTCCTATTTTGTGCAAAATCTCCGCAGTTTTTCCGCGTTAAACCTGGAACTGGACCCGGACTGGTTTGACGAGGACGAGGATATTCCCGCCTGGTGCGGCATCCTGACGGACAAATGGGCCGCCCAGGGGGTACGCATGGCCGCCATTGGCATCGACAGCGACAGTTATGTCCTCTTCCCCGTCACCTCCTCCCAGTTCGAGACACTGCAAAAACTGGCCGGGCAAATCGGCCATTGTATCGACTATGCTGAACAAATGTAAAAGGAGTTTTCGCTTATGAAAGTTCTGGTCGTCGGCGGCGGCGGACGGGAACACGCCATCTGCTGGAAGCTGGCCCAAAGTCCCAAAGTCACCGAACTATATTGCGCCCCAGGCAACGGAGGCATCGCGCAGGTGGCAACCTGCGTCCCCATCAAGGCCACGGACGTAGCCGGGATGGTCCAGTGGGCAAAGGAAAACGCCATGGATTTTGTCATGGTAGCCCCGGACGACCCGCTGGCGCTGGGCATGGTGGACGCGCTGGAAGCTGCGGGCATACCGGCATTTGGTCCCCGGGCCAACGCCGCCATCATCGAAGCCAGCAAGGCGTTCTCCAAGGAACTGATGAAAAAATACCGCATTCCTACCGCGAAATACGAAACTTTTACCGATCTGAACCGTGCGCTGGCCTACATCCGGACGCAGGGTGCGCCCATTGTAGTCAAGGCGGACGGCCTTGCGCTGGGCAAGGGCGTAGTGGTAGCCTCCAGCGTGGAGGAGGCGGAAACAGCGGTCCGGGAGATGATGGAGGACAAAAAGTTCGGGGAATCGGGCTCTACAGTGGTCATCGAAGAGTGCATGGTGGGCCCAGAGGTGACGGTGCTGGCCTTTTGTGACGGGGAGCATCTGATTCCTATGCTGTCCAGTCAGGATCACAAGCGGGCTTTTGACGGCAACCAGGGCCCTAACACCGGCGGTATGGGGGCGTTCTGCCCCTCTCCCAACTACACTCCCGAAGTGGCAGAACAGTGTATGAAGGAAATTTTTCTTCCCACCGTAGCCGCTTTGAGGGCGGAGGGCCGGCCCTTCCGCGGGGTCATTTACTTCGGCCTCATGCTGACGAAGGACGGTCCCAAAGTGGTGGAGTACAACGCCAGGTTCGGGGACCCAGAGACCCAGCCCATTCTGTCCATGCTGGACACCGACCTAATGGACATTTTCCAGTCCTGCGTGGACGGCACACTGGACAAGGTGGCAGTCAAGTGGAAGCCCGGTGCGGCCTGTTGTCTGGTGCTGGCATCAGGGGGCTACCCAGTAAAGTACCAGAGCGGCTACCCTATTTCCGGGGTGGCCGAAGCGGAAAAGCTTGGGGCTGTTGTCTTCCACGCGGGTACCAAGCAGAAGGACAGCGGCGAAATTCTCACTGCTGGAGGCCGTGTTCTAGGCGTTACCGCTTTGGGCGCAAGCCTGAACGAGGCCATCGAACGGGCCTATGCCGCCGCAAAACCCATCTCTTTCCAAGATATGCATTTCCGTACCGATATCGGAAAGATTTAAGCAGAGAAACAGCCAGCCGGAAAACCGGCTGGCTATTTTGGGTCAAAATCAATATTTGCTTCCAAAGGGACTGCTTTCGGAGTAGCCGCCAGAATAACTGCTGCCAGAATAGCCAGAGTAACTGCTGCTAAAGGACTCCTCACTGGCAACAGGAGCTGGCGTAACATTCACAGAAGCTCTAGGTGCAGGGCTGGTGTAGCTGCCATGCTCCAGTTTGAAGCGGCTGATCAGTTCTTTGAGCACATTCGCCTGACTGGACAGCTCTTCACTGGCGGCGGCGGACTCCTCAGAGGTTGCGGAGTTGGTCTGTACTACACTAGAAATCTGGTCCACAGCCACAGAAATCTGGGAGATCGACAGGGTCTGCTCCTCGGTGGCGCTGGAAATCAGGTCAACAGCTTCCAGCACTTTTTGGGAGCTCTCCACAACGGCCTGAAGCGCGGTGTTAGTTTCCTGCGACAGGTCAATTCCCTCTTTGACCGCGGAAACAGTATCCGCGATAAGGGTAGCGGTACTCTTGGAGGCTTCTGCAGACTTGCTGGCCAGATTACGTACCTCATCGGCCACCACGGCAAAGCCTTTTCCGGCGGAACCGGCCCGGGCGGCCTCAACGGCGGCGTTCAAAGCCAGAATATTTGTCTGGAAAGCGATATCCTCAATAGTCTTAATTACCTTGCTGATCTCGTTGGAACGGGATTCAATCTTGCCCATGGCCTGCATGAGCGCATCCATATCGCTGGAGCACACGTTAATCTGCTGATGGGACTGGTCATTCTCCCGCTTAGCAACTCTGGCGTGTTCTGCGGTGGACTCCACCTGATGGCTCACATCCTGAATGGTAGCGGCGAGTTCTTCCACAGAGCTGGCCTGCTCTGTGGCACCCTGCGCCAAAGCCTGGGCGCCGTTGGACACCTGTTCACCGCCGGCGTTTACCTGGTCCGAAGCAATTTCAATCTGGAGCAGGGTTTCGCTCATGGAGGTCTTCATTTCTCGCATCGCCTTAAGGATGCCTGCGTAATCGCCAATATACGCCTCACGGTGTCTGCTGATTACTGTAAAGTTGCCCTTAGCGAACTCATTCATAACATAGTCTACATCTTGAATAATGTTCTTGACCATCACGGTCATTTCCCGCATATTGTCGGCCATTTCGCCCAGTTCATCGCCAGAGTGGTATGTAATTTCCGTGCTCATATCACCTTTACACATACGGGCAGCCACCTGACGCATTTCCTCAACAGGCTTGCGGATGCTGTTGCTCATAACCAGAGCCAGTACAACACTGGCTGCGCTGGCTACGATAATCATTAGAATCACAACCAAATCGGCTATTTGAGCCAGTTTTGCGCCATCCTCTACCTTAGCTAGGGCATTTACCCCGGCTGTATCGCCCACCTGGGCCAGAATATCCCGGGTAGAGTCCATGTACGGCTTATAATTAGCCTTATACATGGCAATTGCCTCATCATCTCTCTGCTGCTTGGCCAAATCCAAAACCTGCGACAAGCTCGCGCCCGCTTTTTCCAGGTTCTGCTTGATTGTGGTCAGCTGGGATTTGTCGCCCTGATAAGTCTGCTCAATCTCTTCCACCAGACCATAGAGACTCTGGAAATCCTTTTCCGCGTCAGCAACAGTTGTTTCACTGTATTCTACAATAGCCGAAAGGATGTTACCGCGGGCTGAGAAAACAGTCCGGCGGGCATCCATTGCATTCTCAACCGTTTTAAACTGCATATCGTAAAACTGCTGTAATCTGCCGCTTACCTGGCTCAGCATAATCATCGCAACAACGCCGACCAAAATCAGAAGCGCGGTAATAATAAAATACGAGACCAGCATTCTACTACGAATTTTCATGTTCCTCAACATTGGGGATCTCTCCTTTTTCACCTTTAATCTTTTGATACTTGCCTGACTGCTGGTGGAGCTCTCCTCGCACTCCATACACCACCCGGTGCTGCCTTATTCTGTTACACATGCTATATAAACTATATCACTAACTATTTTTCTTGTCAACATTGTCAAGACATCTTTTGTATAATATATAAATAATGGAATAGACCTTGACAGCCTATCCCAATTATGGTAGAATAAAATGAATCTGTATCTTTAGCATCAACCAAGATACTTCTATATTTTTACACTGTGTAGTGTACCACACCCCGGTCTGAAAGACAAGCGGGAACCCCAAAAAGCAGCCCACATGCCCGTGTGTTCGCAAGCTGCCTTTTCCCCCGCCTTGTGCAATCTGACGGCAAATTTTCTCGTATTATCCAAAATCAGGCAAAAAAAGTGTCAACCAACCGTGAATTCAGAAGAAAGCGAGTTGATTTTTCAGCATGGTCGTAAAGGACGTAATGTACGGCAAAACCCCGCGCAAGAGTTTCGCCCGCTACGCGGAAATTCTGGAGATGCCCAACCTGCTGGAGGTCCAGAAGACCTCTTACCAGTGGTTCCTGGACGTCGGCCTGCGGGAGGTCTTCAAAGACGTAGGCTCCATTGTGGACTACGGCGGCAACCTGGAGCTGTCTTTTGTGGACTTCTCTATGGACGAAAAGCCCAAGTACGACGTGGAGGAGTGCAAAGCTCGAGACGCCACCTACGCCGCTCCCATCAAGGTTCGGGTCCAGCTGCGCAACACCAACAGCAACAACAACCAGATCACCCAGCAGGAGATTTTTATGGGGGACTTCCCCATCATGACCGAGGCGGGCACCTTTGTCATTAACGGGGCCGAGCGCGTGATTGTCTCTCAGATCGTCCGCTCCCCCGGCATGTACTACACCCGCGAGGTGGACAAGGCAGACAACAAGACCTATGCCACCACCGTTATCCCTGGCCGGGGCGCTTGGCTGGAGTACGAAACCGACCTGTCCGACATTTTCTACGTCCGTATCGACAAGAACCGCAAGCTGCCTGTCACCTGCCTCATCCGTGCTCTGGGGCCCCGCACCGACCCAGAGATCATCGCCCTGTTCGGCGAGGATGACCGTATCCTTTCCACGTTGGAAAAGGATTCCTGCAAGACCTATGAAGAGGCTATGCTTGAGATTTACCGCAAGCTGCGTCCCGGTGAGCCGCCTACGCTGGACTCTGCCGAGACACTGGTCAATGCCACATTCTTCGATCACCGGCGGTATGATCTGTCTACCGTAGGCCGTTACAAGTTTAACAAGAAAATGGCTCTATGGACCCGGCTCACCAACCAGAAGCTGGCCCAGCCCATTGCCGATCCCCGCACCGGCGAAATTTTGGCCGAAACGGGGGAGGTTCTCACCCGGGACCGGGCTCAGGAACTGGACCGCAAGGGCGTCAATGAAGCCATTGTGGACGTGGACAACCGGCTCGTCAAGGTTTTTTCCAACAATATGGTCCGGCTGGAAGACTACGTAGACTTTGACCCCGCTGAGGCGGGCATTGACGAGATGGTCCACTTCCCAACCCTGTGCGCTCTGCTGGACCAGTATCAAGGGGATGAACTGAGAAACGCCATCCGTCGTTCTAAAGAGGACCTCATCCCCAACCACATTACTGTGGAAGACATCATGGCCTCTATCAACTATCTGAACTGCCTCGCCAATGGCATCGGTACCCCCGACGATATCGACCACTTGGGCAACCGCCGCCTGCGCTGTGTCGGTGAGCTGATTCAAAATCAGTTCCGCATCGGTTTCAGCCGTATGGAACGCGTTATCCGCGAGCGCATGACCACCCAGGACCTGGATGTGGTCACGCCTCAGTCCCTTATTAACATCCGGCCCGTCACCGCCGCCATCAAGGAGTTTTTCGGTTCCAGCCCTCTGTCCCAGTTTATGGACCAGACCAACCCGCTGGCCGAATTGACCCACAAGCGCCGTCTTTCCGCTCTGGGCCCCGGTGGTCTGAGCCGTGACCGCGCTTCGTTTGACGTGCGCGACGTACACTACTCCCACTACGGCCGTCTGTGTCCCATTGAGACCCCCGAAGGTCCTAACATCGGTCTGATTTCTTATCTGGCCTCCTACGCCCGTATCAACAAATACGGTTTTATCGAGGCCCCCTACCGCAAGGTAGACAAGGAAACCGGCCGGCTCACAGACGAGATCACCTATATGACCGCCGATGTGGAAGACGAATATATCATTGGTCAGGCCACTGAACCGGTAGACGCGGATAATTGCCTGCTGAATGAGCGTGTGACCTGCCGCCACCGCAACGAGACCATCTCTGTGGATAAGCACCGGGTAGACTTTGTGGACGTGTCCCCCAAAATGATGGTGTCTGTGGCTACTGCAATGATCCCCTTCCTCCAAAACGACGACGCGAACCGCGCTCTGATGGGCGCCAACATGCAGCGTCAGGCGGTGCCCCTGCTCCGGCCCGAAGCCCCCATTGTGGCCACTGGTCAGGAGCATAAGAACTGTATCGACTCTGAAGTCGCTATTCTGGCCGAAAGCCCCGGCACGGTGACCCAGGTATCCGCCCGGTATATCACGGTGGCCTACGACAACGGCCATACCAAACGCTACCGCCTTACCAAATATCTGCGCTCCAACCACACCACCTGTATTAACCAGCGTCCTGTGGTCGAGGTAGGCGACCGGGTTTTTGGTCCGGAAAGCGTTCTGATCGAAGATGAGAACGGTCAGAAGCACCTTGCGCTGAAAAAAGATGTAAAAGAGGGCGCCAAAATTCTAGAGCAAGGCCCCTCTGTTCTGGCTGACGGCCCCTCCACCGACCACGGCGAAGTGGCACTGGGCCGTAACATCCTTATGGGCTTCATGACCTGGGAGGGCTACAACTACGAGGACGCCATCCTTCTCAACGAACGTATGGTGAAGGACGATGTGTTCACCTCCATCCACATCGAGGAGTATGAGACTGAGGCCCGAGACACCAAGCTGGGGCCCGAGACCATCACCCGCGACATCCCCAACGTAGGCGAAGACGCCCTGAACAACCTGGACGAACATGGCATTATCCGGGTAGGCGCGGAAATCCGCGCCGGCGACTATCTGGTGGGCAAGGTCACCCCCAAAGGTGAGGCCGAGGCCACCGCAGAAGAAAAACTGCTCCGGGCCATCTTTGGTGAAAAGGCCCGTGAGGTTCGTGATACCTCTCTAAAGGTACCCCATGGCGAAGCGGGTATTGTCGTAGACGTAAAAGTCTTTACCCGCGAGGGCGGCGACGAACTGGGCCCAGGTGTAAACCAGGTAGTTCGTGTCTACATCGCCCAGAAGCGTAAGATTTCTGTGGGCGACAAGATGGCCGGCCGCCACGGCAACAAGGGTGTTGTCTCCCGCATTATGCCCCAGGAGGATATGCCCTTCCTCCCCGACGGCACCCCTCTGGACATCGTACTGAACCCCCTGGGCGTGCCTTCCCGTATGAACATCGGGCAGGTGCTGGAGGTCCACTTGGGTTATGCCGCCCGAACCTTGGGCTGGAAGGTGGCCACTCCCATTTTCAATGGCGCCAGCGAACAGGACATTCAGGAATGCCTCAAGCTGGCTGGACTGGCCCGCGAAGTAGGCGTCAACGAACCGCTCATCGGAAAACAGCTCTACTTGACTGGAGAAGAGGGAGAAGAAATGCGTCCCCTCACTCCCGAGGAAATGGCAGATGATAAACAGATCGCCGTCTGGCAGAGCGAACGCCGTCTGCGCCTAATTGACGGCAAAAACTGGCTCTATGACGGCCGTACCGGAAATCGCTTTGACAACCCGGTCACCGTGGGCTACGTGTACTTCCTCAAGCTCCACCATCTGGTGGACGATAAGATCCATGCCCGTGCCACCGGCCCCTACTCCCTGGTTACCCAGCAGCCGTTGGGCGGCAAAGCCCAGTTCGGAGGCCAGCGGTTCGGCGAAATGGAGGTGTGGGCCTTGGAGGCTTACGGCGCGGCCTACACGCTGCAAGAAATTTTGACGGTCAAGTCGGACGACGTGACCGGTCGTGTTAAGACCTACGAGGCCATCGTCAAGGGCCTGAACGTGCCCAAACCGGGCGTGCCCGAATCCTTCAAGGTATTGATCAAAGAATTGCAGTCCCTGTGTCTGGATATGAAGGTGCTGGATAAGGACGGCGCGGAAATCGAACTGAAAGACGACGAGGATGACGGCTATCAGCCTGTGAAGGACGACTACTACGACCGGGAAGAGGAATTCGCCTATCAGGCGGATGATGAGTTTGCCTCTGCCGGCGGATTTACCTTCAAGGGCGACAGCGACGACGATGATCTAACCGTTGACACGGCGGAGGAGGAACCGGACGACGCCCTCTTCGCCGAAGACGACTATAACTGAGAAAGGGAGGACACCGAAACATGAGCTACGCTGAGTTTGACGCCATCCGAATTGGCATCGCCTCCCCCGAGCAAATCCGTGATTGGTCCTTCGGCGAGGTAAAACGCCCGGAGACCATCAACTACCGTACCCTAAAGCCGGAAAAGGAGGGCCTGTTCTGCGAAAAGATCTTTGGCCCCACTAAAGACTGGGAGTGTAACTGCGGCAAATATAAGAAGATCCGATACAAAGGCAAGGTGTGCGACCGCTGCGGCGTAGAAATCACCAAGGCCAAGGTCCGCCGTGAGCGGATGGGCCACATTGAGCTGGCCGCTCCGGTAAGCCACATTTGGTATTTCAAAGGCATCCCCTCCCGGATGGGCCTGCTGCTGGATATCAGTCCCCGTATCCTGGAAAAGGTGCTGTATTTCGCCGCCTATATTGTGATTGACCCCGGTTTCTCTCCCCTGTCTAAAAACCAGATTCTTTCTGAAAAAGAGTATCGGGACATGCGGGAGAAGTACGAGGAAGACTTCGACGCAGGCATGGGCGCGGAGGCCGTAAAAAAACTGCTCCAGCAGCTTGACCTGGACGCCCTGTCCGAACAGCTTCGCAAGGAACTGAAGGACGCCTCCGGGCAAAAGAAGGTCAAGATTATCAAGCGGCTGGAAGTGGTAGACGCTTTCCGCCTGTCAGGCAACAAGCCGGAGTGGATGATTATTGACGTTCTGCCTGTAATCCCTCCGGAAATCCGGCCCATGGTTCCCCTGGATGGCGGACGGTATGCCTCCTCCGACTTGAACGACCTGTACCGCCGGGTCATCAACCGGAACAACCGTCTGAAGCGGCTGATTCAGCTGAACGCCCCTGACATCATCGTGCGCAACGAGAAACGGATGCTCCAGGAGGCCGTGGACGCCCTCATCGACAACGGACGCCGTGGCCGCGCGGTCACAGGCGCCAACAACCGGGCGCTCAAATCCCTATCCGATATGCTCAAGGGAAAACAGGGCCGGTTCCGTCAGAATCTGCTGGGCAAGCGCGTGGACTACTCGGGCCGTTCGGTTATCGTAGTCGGCCCATCGCTGAAAATTTACCAGTGCGGCCTGCCCAAGGAAATGGCCATTGAACTGTTCCGCCCCTTCGTCATGAAGAAGCTGGTGGATGACGGCCTTGCCAACAACATCAAAGCCGCGAAAAAGATGGTGGAAAAGGGCGAAGCGGCCGTCTGGGACGCGCTGGAGTTCGTCATTAAGGACCACCCGGTCATGCTCAACCGCGCCCCTACCCTGCACCGTCTGGGCATTCAGGCGTTTGAGCCGGTCTTGGTAGAAGGCCGGGCCATCAAGCTCCATCCGCTGGTGTGTACCGCTTTTAACGCCGACTTTGACGGCGACCAGATGGCAGTTCACGTCCCTCTGTCCGCTGAGGCTCAGACCGAGGCTCGTGTGCTGATGCTGTCGGCTAACAACCTGCTCCGCCCCCAGGATGGCGGACCGGTTACCATTCCCTCTCAGGACATGATTCTGGGCGCCTACTACTTGACTTACAGCCGGGATGAAGGCGACGTAAACCACGCCTTTGCCGACCGGGACGAGGCCATGATGGCCTACGACGCGGGGCTGATTACCCTGCACACCCCCATTCGGGTACGGATTTTCAAGGAAATCGACGGCGAGACCCGCCACAAGCTGGTTCAGACCACCATGGGCCGTCTGATTTATAACGAGGCCATCCCCCAGGACCTTGGCTTTGTGGACCGCAGCAACCCCGACGCTATGTTCGACCCCGAAGTCAACTTCGTGGTAGGCAAGAAACAGTTGGGCAAAATCATTGATAAATGTATCACCAAGCACGGCTTTACTGTGGCCGCCGGTGTACTGGACGCCATCAAGGACCTAGGCTACCACTACTCCACGGTAGGCTCCCTGACGGTCGCCATTGCTGACATGACGGTTCCCTCTAAGAAATACGAGCTGATTGGCGAGACGGAAAAGGAAATTGTCCGCATCGACAAACAGTACCGCCGCGGTCTGATTACCAATGACGAACGCTACCGCCTCACTGTTTCCGCCTGGGAAAAGACCACCAAAGATGTCACTGACGCCCTCCAGGCGTCTATGGACCAGTACAACCCGATTTTCATGATGGCCGATTCGGGCGCCCGTGGTTCCATGGCTCAGATTCGTCAGCTGGCTGGTATGCGCGGCCTGATGGCCGATACCGCCGGACGTACCATCGAAATTCCCATCAAAGCCAACTTCCGCGAGGGTCTGTCTGTTCTGGAATACTTCATTTCCTCCAGAGGCGCACGAAAGGGTATGGCCGATACCGCTCTGCGTACCGCTGACTCGGGCTATCTGACCCGCCGTCTGGTGGACGTGTCTCAACAGGTCATTATCCGCGAGGAGGACTGCGGCACAGTTGAGGGTATTTTGGTCAGCGAAATTGAGGAACACGGTCAGGTTATCGAGACCTTTGCCGAGCGTCTCCATGGCCGCTATCCCACTGACGACATTGTAGACCCTGCAACTGGCGAACTGCTTTTCACCAGAGACACTATGCTGCGTAAGGACGATGCGGCAGTGCTGGAGAAACATGGCATTACCTCTACCAAGATTCGCTCCGTCCTCACCTGTCGGGCACGGAGCGGCGTGTGTGCCCGATGCTATGGCATCAATCTAGCCATTGGCGAGCCTGTGGGCGCCGGTGAGGCAGTCGGGATTATCGCAGCCCAGTCTATCGGTGAACCGGGCACCCAGCTCACTATGCGTACCTTCCACACTGGCGGTGTAGCCGGCGGCGATATCACCCAGGGTCTTCCCCGTGTTGAAGAACTGTTCGAGGCCCGCAAGCCCAAGAAAATGGCTCAGCTGGCGGAAATCAGCGGCCGGGTCACCCTGGAGGAGATTAAACGCAATGTCATGTGCAAGCTGACCATCACCGCGGACGACGGCGAGGTAGTCTCCTACGACCTCCCCTACTCCTCTGGCATCAAGGTGAAGGATGGCGAGATGGTTCCTAAGGGTCTGGCTCTGACCGAAGGCGCACTGTCCCCCCACGAGGTTCTGCGTATCCGGGGCCTGTCCGACTGTCACAACTACCTGATCCGCGAGGTACAGAAGGTGTACCGCCAGCAGGGCGTGGACACCAACGACAAGCATATTGAGGTCATTGTCAGCCAGATGATGCGCAAGGTACGGGTTGAAGAACCCGGAGCCTCCAATCTGCTCTCCGGCTCTACGGTTGACATCGTCGATTTTATGGACGCCGAAGAGAATGTCAAGGCCCGGAACGCCGCCGGTGAGAGAGATGAAATGGGCGAAGAACTGGTGGTTCCCACCTGTACTCGTCTGCTCATGGGTATTACCAAAGCTTCTCTGGCTACCGAGTCCTTCCTGTCCGCCGCCTCCTTCCAGGAAACCACCAAGGTGCTTACTGAGGCCGCGATCAAAGGCAAGGTGGACCATCTCCTGGGCCTGAAGGAAAACGTTATCATCGGTAAACTGATTCCCGCCGGTTCCGGTTTGGCGCAGTACCGTCAGGAGGACGTGATTGACGACGAAGGCAACCTGATTGCCCAATCCCGTAACCAGCCCGAGCGCGAGGTGGATTTCACCGTGGACGAGGACGACGGTGAGGTTGACGACGAAGGTGACGAGGACGATCTCTTTACCGAAATCGGCTCTCTGGAGCTGGAACCTGCCTCTGAGATCCAATCGCAGGAGGCCGAGGTCTGATTTTCTCTGAGCTTTCTGTACAAGGGACTGCCCATCGGGCAGTCCCTTCTGCACACTCGCAAGATTTTTTTGTGATATCCGACAGTTTTTTCGTTGTTTTTTTCCTGTAATCGGGAAATAGGGAAAAACATTTTTTATGAATTGAAATCTTAACTTCACTGTGATAAACTGGTGAAGAATTACGTGGGAGGAATTGCTTCATGATCCAAAAATGGAATGTGACCATCCCCGAATTAACCGGAGACGAGGCTCGGGGGGTCTACCTCTATTTGCCGGAGGAATACGACTGGGAACCGGAGCGGCACTACCCGGTTCTCTATATGTTTGACGGCCACAATGTCTTTTTTGACTCTGACGCCACCTATGGCAAGAGCTGGGGGCTGGGCCAGTTTTTAGACGAATTCCATGTACCGCTGATTGTAGCGGCAGTAGAGTGCAATCACCATCCGGACAACGGACGGCTGTCTGAATACTCGCCCTACACCTTCTATGAACCGGACTTTGGGCATGTGACGGGCCGGGGAAAAATTACCATGGATTGGTTTGTAAATACCTTCAAACCTTCTATTGACCGGAAATACCGCACTCTGCCCAACCGCCAGCACACCTTTATCGCCGGAAGTTCTATGGGCGGCCTGATGAGCCTGTATGCTTTGCTGGAGTACAATCATGTCTTTTCCCGGGCAGCAGCTCTGTCCCCCTCCCTGTGGGTGGCCCCTGAGCGTTTGGCAAGGCTGGTTCGAGGGGTTCAGGCACGGTCAGACACCGTGCTGTACATGGATTACGGCTCGCGGGAACTGGGCAACCATGAGCTGATGCAGGGACAGTTTGCCCGGGTTGTAAGCCAGCTTCTCACCCAGGGGATTAAACTTACCTGCCGCATTGTGCCCGACGGTGACCACTGCGAGGCCAGCTGGGAAAAACAAACCCCCTTCTGGATCGAAACTTTGATGTATGAATTAGAACTTTGACCGCTCCACTGAAATATGCCCCATACAATATGAATAAAATGGGAGGAATTATAATGAATACACAATATTTAAAGGAATATAGTCCCGCACTGGAGCGAGACATGGAGTGCATGGTGTATGGACACTCCGGCCGGCCGGTGCTTTACATCCCCTGCCAGGATGGCCGCTTCCATGACTTTGGCGACTTCCACATGGCAGAAACCCTCGCCCCTTGGATCGAGTCGGGGCAAATTATCGTTTTTTCTGTGGATACACTGGACAAAGAAACTTGGTCCGACAAGAACGGGGATCCCTACTGGCGGGCAAGACGGCATGAGCAGTGGATGAACTATTTGACCCAGGAAATGGCTCCTTTCATCCTAAATTGGACCAAACAGCCCGGAATTATCTCTTTTGGATGCAGTCTGGGCGCTACCCACGCCGCTAATCTCTACCTGCGCCGGCCTGACCTCTTTAATGGAATGCTGGCTCTCAGCGGAATCTACAATGCCGATTATGGCTTCGGCGGTTATATGGATGAAGTCGTTTATCAGAACTCTCCGGTGCATTACATGGCAAACCTGCCGGAAAATCATCCCTATATCAACCTGTTCAACAGCCAGCGGGCCGCAATTTGCGTAGGCTTGGGCGCATGGGAGATCCCCGACACCACTCGCCAGCTGGCCGACATCTTCTATCGCAAAGGGCTCCACACTTGGGTCGACTTCTGGGGCCATGACTGCGTCCACGATTGGCCTTGGTGGTACAAACAGGCCGCCTATTTCTTCCCCTGGCTGCTGGGTGGTGAACCAGGACAGTAACATCCACCAGGGATGGGCGGATACCAAAAAAAGCTAATTTTTAACCCGTCCCGACGGGCGGGCCCCATGTAAAAGGAGAGAGTATGATGGCAAATGTGATTTTCATTTCCCCTAACTTCCCAACCAATTACTGGCAGTTCTGTTGGGAACTGAAACAAAATGGGATGAACGTGCTGGGTATCGGCGACCAGCCCTACGATGAGCTGTCTGATGAACTAAAATCCAGCCTGAATGAATACTACAAAGTAGATACACTGGAAAACTACGATGGTGTATACCGTGCGGTAGCTTTCTTTATTCACAAGTATGGACGGATCGACTGGCTGGAGTCCAACAACGAATACTGGCTGGAACGGGATGCGAAACTGCGCACCGATTTCCACATCACCAGCGGTTTCCAGACGGAAGATATCCCCCGAATCAAATACAAATCTCGGATGAAGGAGTTTTATCAGGCTGTGGGTATTCCCACCGCCCGCTGGCACCTGGTAGACAATAAAAAAGGCTGTCTGGCCTTCATTAAAGAAGTAGGTTGGCCTGTGGTGGTTAAGCCGGACAACGGTGTAGGTGCATCAGATACCCATAAGTTATCCGATGCTGAGGAACTGGACACTTTCTTAGAGACCAAAAACCCTGACGCAACCTACATCATGGAAGAATTCATCCATGCCGAGGTCAACTCCTACGATGCCATTATCAATTCTAAAGGAGAACCGATTTTTGAGACCGGTAATGTCACCCCCATGTCCATCATGGACATCGTCAATGAGGAGGACAACTCCATCTACTACATCGTCAAAGATCTGCCTGCTGACACCCGGAAGGCCGGTCGGGCTACGGTGAAGAGCTTTGGCGTGAAAAGCCGGTTTGTACATTTTGAATTCTTCCGCCTCACTCAGGACCAGGAGGGTATGGGCAAAAAAGGCGACGTTGTAGCTCTGGAGGTCAACATGCGTCCTTGCGGCGGGTTCAGTCCAGATATGATGAACTTTGCAAACTCCACCAATGTATACAAAATTTGGGCCGACATGATCGCCTTTGACCACTCCACGGTAGAAGACGGCCCCCACGCTTTCTGCGCCTTCGCTGGACGTCGGGACGGCAAAGCCTTTGTTTATGACCACGAGGCCATTATGGAGCAGTATGGCGACCAAATGAAGATGGTAGACCGTATCCCGGATGTACTGGCCGACGCTATGGGCAACCAGATGTATGTGGCGGTCTTCCCTACACAGAAAAAGCTGGACAAGTTCTATCACGATGTCCTGCTGTGCAAAGAAGAATAAACATAAATCAGCCGTCCCGCTTTACAGCAGGACGGCTGATCTTACATGAGGGCGGCACGTCCATAAGACCCGCTGCCCTATCTTCATTGATTTTTACTTGATCATGGTTTTAATACTCTGCTTCACCTATTCTAAGTCCGGACTACAGAGCGCTGGAAGAACATCTGACAATTTCTCTGGCGGAAGGTCCCACCACTTCCACCCTATAAGAAGCTGAATCAACTCATCATCAAATCTCTTCTTCATAAATTTTGCCGGATTTCCCCCAAACACACTATATGGAGGAACTTTCTTTCAAATTGTGTGGGGTCTGACGCATCATAATAATAAGTATAGTCGCCGACCAGGATATTGGGGGCTTAAATAACATTTTTAATAAAACATGAAGTCCCATATTCGTTTGGAAATAATACATCGGGATTTGGCATGTTATTCATACAATTTTCTCCTTATCCTTTATATTATGATCATATCCTTTCTCCAGCAAAGTAACACAGCAACCGCCCACATAGTTCTGAGCGAACACATATCCGTCCCCTCCTTCAAATTCTGTTAAAAAACCGGAGCAAAGTAAAAACCTTGCTCCGGCAATGTGGAGGTGCCACCCAGATTTGAACTGGGGGTGGAGCTTTTGCAGAGCTCTGCCTTACCACTTGGCTATGGCACCACACAAAAATAATATGCACTTATCACACACAATATACTCTATAAACGGGGCAAAGTCATCTTTGCCCCGTTTGGAGCGAGTGACGAGGCTCGAACTCGCTACCTCCACCTTGGCAAGGTGGCGCTCTACCAGATGAGCTACACTCGCATTGGGTTCCCCCGCAGGTGTAAACGAGCGGGGGATGGTGCCTCCGGTCGGAATCGAACCAACGACACGAGGATTTTCAGTCCTCTGCTCTACCAACTGAGCTACAGAGGCAAATCTTTTTCTTCGCCAAAAAGTGAAGAAAAAGATGGCGACGCGGAAGGGACTTGAACCCTCGACCTCCGGCGTGACAGGCCGGCGTTCTAACCAACTGAACTACCGCGCCAAGTAGTCCTAGGGACTTGCTTGGGCTAAATGGTGGGAACAACAGGGCTCGAACCTGTGACCCCATGCTTGTAAGGCATGTGCTCTACCAGCTGAGCTATGCTCCCCGGTTTGCCGTCTCACTCGCGACGACTTGGTTATTATACTAGACTTTCTCCTAATTGTCAACAGGAAAATGAAATTTTTTCCGAGATTTTTTTCTTTGGCGGAAAAGGCGTAAAATTTACGCCTTTTCCGCCTTTTGAGCGGCAATTGCTTCCCGTTCTTTCAGCAATTCCTCATACAGCTGCCGGGTATCCCAGCTTCGGTTGGTCTCGGTAAGCACCGCCTTCAACGGAATTGGAGGCAGATTGGCTACTCGGATAACCTCGAGCACCTGGTTCAGCAGCGCCTGTCCTAATCCGCAGAAAACCAGCATAGCCTCCGGCAGGGGCTCCGCCGCTTCGCCAGCCTCCCCCTTTCCCAGCGCCAGCTCTTCCAGTGCCACATGGTAGCGATCCGGTTCTACCACTCGCATCCGCAGGTGGAGCATGGCAAAAATTTGTTTCAACCGGGAGAACTTATCCCCAGAACAGTTGTACAGCAAAATGGTCCCAGCATTTTTCATAGTAATACCTCTCAATGTTAACATCGTTCCCCGCCCCGGCTGGGGCGGGGACACCTTTGCACACGTCAAGACAAATTCGTCAGATTTGTGCCAGAGCCTGTTCTATGTCGGCGATCAGGTCGGCGGCATCTTCAATACCGCAGGAGAAACGGACCAGATCTGGGGTAATACCGGCAGCCGCCAACTCCTCATCGTTCATCTGGCGATGGGTGGCGGAGGCGGGGTGCAGTGTACAGGTGCGGGCGTCAGCTACGTGAGTCTCAATCGCCGCCAGCTTCAAATGCTTCATAAACGTCTCAGCGGCGGTACGCCCCCCCTGGAACCCGAACGACACCACACCGCAAGTCCCGCTGGGCATATACTTTTGGGCCAGCTTGTAATACTTGTCCCCCTCCAAACCAGGGTAGGTCACGAAGCTGATCTTAGGATGGTCCTTTAGATAGCGGGCCACCGCCAAGGCATTTTCACAGTGGCGAGGCATCCGGACATGGAGACTTTCCAGACCCAAGTTCAGCAAAAAGGCGTTCTGCGGAGACTGAATGGACCCAAAATCCCGCATGAGCTGGGCGGTACATTTGGTAATAAACGCCCCCGCCTGACCAAATTTCTCCGCATAAGTGATCCCGTGGTAGCTGTGGTCTGGAGTACACAGGCCGGGGAATTTCTCCTTGTGAGCCAGCCAATCGAACATTCCGCTGTCTACAATACAGCCGCCTACTCCGGCTCCGTGGCCGTCCATATATTTGGTTGTAGAATGGGTAACAATATCACAGCCCCACTCAAAGGGACGGCAGTTCACCGGGGTGGCAAAGGTGTTGTCCACCACCAGAGGTACTCCGTGGGCATGAGCAGCCTTGGCAAATTTTTCGATGTCCAGCACTGTAAGGGCGGGGTTCGCGATGGTCTCACCAAACACCGCTTTCGTGTTGGGCTGGAACGCGGCATCCAGTTCCTCCTCGGTGCAGTCGGGTGAAACAAAAGTGAACTCAATACCCATTTTCCGCATCGTGACATGGAACAGATTATAGGTGCCGCCATAGATAGTGGAAGACGCTACCACATGGTCACCGCAGTTGGCAATGTTGAAGATAGCGTAGAAGTTTGCCGCCTGTCCAGAGGAGGTAAGCATGGCGGCGGTTCCGCCCTCCATGTCGCAGATTTTTGCCGCTACCATATCGTTAGTGGGGTTTTGGAGCCGGGTATAAAAATATCCGCTGGCCTCCAGGTCAAAAAGTTTGCCCATATCCTCGCTGGTGGCATACTTGAAGGTTGTGGACTGTATAATTGGGATCTGCCGGGGTTCGCCGTTGCCAGGGGTATAGCCCCCCTGGACGCACTTTGTATTGATCTTATAGTCGCTCATGGAGATGCCTTCTTTCTTTGGAATAAACCTTAGATTACAGATTAACCGCTGATTTGTCAAGAGGTTTATAGGGCAAGACGCTATTCTATGAGACGGTATCCGCCAGTTCGTCCCAAAGCACCGCCTCCTGGGCATTCAGCGTCTGGTGGCTGCGGTAGCTGACCCGGCGGCCGCCGGTGGTGATCTCCACCCCCTCCACCCCCTCTACCTGGGACAGGGTCAGAACTACGGCATAGTCGGCCAGACTTAGTGAGACATCCGCCAGCGCACCATACTGCTCCGACAGGTCCACCAGCAGGATTCCAGGCCGCTCCTCGTCCCATTTACATTGGCGCAGGGTAACCCCCCAGGGAAACGGGGAATACAGCCCCTCCTGGGTTGGACCGGCCAGCAAGGCATTGAGCAGCGTCTCCGGTTTGACTTCCCCCTCGTAGGGTTGGACGGCCAGGGCCGGACCATGGTCCTCCTCCTGCCCCGCACAGAACCAGAGGACAGGACCTTCCGTCCCCGCCTCTCCAGCGGCGCAGGCGGACAGCAGAATCAGAGCCAGCACAGCAGGCAGCCATCGTGCTCTTATCATTGGGCCTCCCCCCTCTCGCTCTCCTCTGGAACATATCGTGGGAAGCCCACAGTAAACAGGCTCCCCTCCGGGTTTCGAGGCCGGGCGGTGACCCAGCCATTGTGCCGGCGCACCGTATCCCGGACAATGGACAGGCCCAATCCTGTACCGCCGGCAGCGCGGGAACGCGCCTTATCCACCCGGTAAAAGCGGTTAAACACCTTGGGCAAGTCCTCCTCCGGAATACCCACACCGGTATCCCCCACCTCCAGCAGGATCTGGTCTCCATCCCGGTACACCGAGACAAATACTTCCCCACCGTCAAAATTATATTTGATGGCATTTTCTACCAGATTGAAACAAATCTGCGACAGATCGTCCTCGGTACTGCGGATGATGCAATCCGGTCTTAAACTTTTTTTCACCGTAACTCCGGCCGCGTCCGCCACCGGCTGGAGCAGTGCAGTGGTCCGTTCCATTACCTGAGCCGCATCCACCGCCCACTCCTCCCCGGCAGGCAGGCTGTCCAGACGGGTGAGCGCCAGCAGATGTTCGGTAATCCGGGTGAGCCGTTCCGCCTCGGAACCAATATCCCCGACAAAGTCCCGCACCATCTCCGGGTCCATTTCGCTGGTCTGCAAAATAGAGTCCGCCAACAGGCGGATCGAGGCCAGCGGGGTTTTCAGCTCATGGCTGGCGTCAGAGACAAAACGGCGGCGGACCTCCTCTGTGGTCTGGAGACGGTCAGTCAGGTTGTTAAACTCTCCAGCCAGCTGAGCCAGCTCATCTCGACCAACAGGCTGGAGCCGGTGGCCGTACTCTCCCTCACCTACAATGCGGATAGCCCGCAGAAGAGCCGCAATCCGGGCGGTCAGCATTTTGGAAAATAACGCTGACATAACCAGCGTGACAAACGCAATCACCAAAGAAATGTTACGCAGATTCTGCTGCAAGCTGTACAACAGCTCCCCCTGGGCCCGGTCCACTTCCAAAATGTAGATGGAGCCGATGACCATGCCCCGGTACACGATGGGCATGGCTGCCGTGGAGGTGAACACCTGGTCCTTGTACCGGGAATAAAATACGTCCTTCCCCCGCAGGGCGGATACGACCTCCCGGTACAAGGCATAGCGGTATTCCGGCCCCTCCTCCGGTTCCTCTTCCTCCTCTGACTGCTGGGTGCTGTCGTAGAGGACCAGCCCCGCCGGGTCGGTGACCAAAATCCGGGTCAGTCCCATGCTGTCCAACATATTCATCACGCGGGCCACCTGATCCGAGGACAGGGACTCCAGCTCCATCAGCGCAGAGGCCATCACCGCGGTCTGACTCTTGAGCGAGTCCCGCTTGGAAGTAAACAGAAGATCCTGAGAAGCTACCACCGGATAGGTATTTAACAGCACCAGAACCACCGCGAAAATTACCAGGTAGCTCATGGCATATTTTACCTGGAGCGAGGAAAAAAATGGGATTTTGTGGTCTTTGCTCGTGGCAGCCACCTCCTTTCCGCCTTCTCCCTATCCGGGGAAGTTTTTTCTGTGTTCAGGTTTTGGCCAAATAGTACCCTACGCCCCATTTCGTACGGATAAATTCGGGGTTGGCAGGGTCCAGTTCCAATTTCTCCCGCAGGCGGCGGACATGGACATCCACAGTGCGGTAGTCGCCGATATACTCATACCCCCACACCACATTGAGCAAGTTCTCTCGGCTGTATACCCGGCCCGGATTGCGCAGAAGCAGCTCCATCAGGTCAAATTCCTTCGCGGTCAGCTCTACGGGGACTCCGTCCCGCCATGCCGCCCTGCCTCCCGCATCCAGACGGATGTGTCCAGCCTGCAAAATTGCCATTCCCCCCTGGTCCGCCACGCCGGAACGGCGCAGAAGGGCCCGCACGCGGGCTTTTACTTCCAGAATATTGAACGGCTTTGTGATATAGTCGTCCGCGCCGTATTCAAAACCCATAATCTTATCCGAGTCCTCCCCCTTGGCCGTCAGCATAATAATGGGGACATTAGAAAACTCCCGGATACGCATACACGCCTGAAGTCCGTCGATCTTGGGCATCATAAGGTCCAGCAGAATCAGGTCAAAACTTCCCTCTCGGGCCAGTTCCACCGCCTGCTCACCGTCATACCCCACCTCAACCTGATAACCCTCGTGCTCCAAGTTGAATTTTAAGCCCTTTACCAGCACCTGCTCGTCATCTACTACTAATATTTTTGCCATAGTTTCGCTCCTTACTTCCCTAGCGCCGCCGCCAGACAGCCGCTAATCTACTGCCGCATATTCCCGCAGCCCCTCCAAAATTCCCGGTCCAATTCCTGACACACTCGTCAGCTCATCCACCGCCTGAAACGGTCCATGTTCCTCCCGCCAGGCGATAATGTCTCGGGCCCGCTTCTCGCCAATCCCCGGCAGACGCTGGAGATCATAGACATCTGCCGTATTTACATTGATCCGTTCTCCAGGAAGCAAACTCTCCGGGTAATCCTCCGTTTCCGCCGTATCTTCTCTGGTATCTGCCTCCGCATTGTAGTCCGCTGCGGCCGGACACCGGGTTGCGGAGACCTGCCAGGGTTCCTGGGTGCTGGTCCGGGCCAGAAACCATCCTGTGCAAAATAGGACGCAACCCGCCGCCAGCGCAAGCACGAACATTCCAAATCTGGATTTTCTTTCCATGTTTCTCTCCCCCTTGCACTCCCCGCCGCTCTTTGTTATAATAAAAACGTCCGCCACAGAAGGACGCTGGCTTCGTTTACAAAAATTTCAGAAGTTCTTAATTGCTTTTTTGTGCCTTTCACGTTACACTGAGACTGTGTCCTTTTTATTATAACATATATACGGAGAATTTCCTATGAAAAAATATCGTTTTCTTTCACTTGTTCTGCTCCTGACCGCCATACTGTCTCTGTTCCCCGCCTCTGCGTCCGATCAGGAGGATTTGGACCTATTCTGCACCAACGCTGTGCTCCTGGACGCCAACCATGGCGAAGTACTCTACAACATGAAAGCCAACGAGCGGGCCTATCCCGCCAGCATTACCAAAGTCATGACCGCTCTGCTTGTGATGGAGGCCATTGAATACGGCCAGCTCTCTCCCAGCGACGTGGTCACGGTGAGCCAGACAGCGGTGGAACAAATCCCTCCTGCCTATGTAATTGGCAGCTTTAAGGCAGGCGAGACCATTTCCATTGAAGATTTGCTCTACTGCATGTTGCTGGAATCGGACTGCGACGCCAGCAACATCCTTGCCGAAGCGGTGGACAGCTCCATTTCGGACTTCGTGGCCCACATGAACCGCAAAGCCGGAGAATTGGGCTGCCAGGGCACCCACTTCACCAATACATACGGCCTCCACGACGAGAATCACTACTCCACCGCCTATGACCTGGCGTTAATTATGCAGGCTGCACTGGAATACGACCTGTTCCGGACGGTCATTAAAACCGCAAAATACACCGTCCCTGCTACCAATATTTCGGGCGAACGCTTCTTTTACAACAAAAACGCCCTGATGTCCAATCTGTACTACTCAGGCTACTTTTATGACAAGTGCATCGGCGGCAAGACCGGCACCACCGATGACGCAGGCCGGTGTCTGGCCGCCGCCGCGGAGGATGGAGACGAACTGCTGATTTCTGTTGTCTTAGGTTCCGGCCCCATGCCTGTACCCGGAGAGCAGGAACTAAAACAGGGCCAGTTCCGGGAAAGCCGCCGCCTGCTGGAATATGGCTTCAACAACTTCCACCGGGTCACCATTACCAAGGACAGCGAACCGGTAACCACCGTGAAAGTCACCATGTCCCGTCAGGCCGACGAGGTCAATTTGAAACCGCAGGGCTCCATCGTCCGCACCCTGCCCAAATCCATGGACCTGGATGATATTGAATGCCGCATCACCCGCTTCGCTGATGAGGTGGAAGCCCCAGTGGAGGCTGGTCAGGTGATGGGCGCCATGACCTTATCCTACGAGGGCGAGGTCTATGGCACCCTGGATCTGGTTGCTGTAACTTCAGTAGAGCGTTCTGAACTATTGTACAAAAAAGAACAATTCTTTGCCTTTTGGCAGAGTTCAGGCGTAAAACTGGCTGTATCCGCCGCTCTTCTCTTGGCCGGACTGATCGTCCTGCGCCTGCTGGTCTTTCGCAAAAAGCACCGTCCCAGAGCCGGCGCCGTCCGCAGCCGCGGAAATTACCGGGGAACCCGAATGCGATAAAGCAGGCAGCTGCCCATGACATACTGACATCACTCAAATTTTTCGGATATATGTACCTCATAAAAATCCCCTTTTCCGTCAATCAACGGAAAAGGGGATTTCACTTACTTCAACTCTGGGTGATACTGGGGGCAGGTACACTTTTTCCACTTCAAACCGCTTCCGCAGGGGCAGGGATCGTTGCGGCCAATTTTAACAATTCTACGCACAGGACGCTTTTTTACCGTACCGTCGTTGGAACCGCTCTCGTTGGTCACCTTGGCCACCCGTTCCCGCTTGACCTCTTCGTTTTGGCGCAGGCGGACTAGGAACAGACGGCGGAGCGTCTCCTCCTGAATGGCGGCGACCATGGACTCGAACATCTCGTAGCCCTCTTCTTTGTAGGCTACTACAGGGTCGCTCTGGGCGTAAGCCCGCAAGCCAATGCCCTGCCGCAGTTCGGTCATAGCATCGATGTGGTCCATCCAGTACTCATCCACCACCCGAAGCATGATCACCCGTTCCAGTTCCCGCATAAGAGGAGGCGTAATCTCCTGTTCCTTGCGCTGGTAGGCCGCTGTGGCCCGGTCCAGCACCATTTGCGTCAACTGCTCGGCGCTGTATCCGGCCAGTTCCTCATTCGAGAGAACCAGATCATTTGGCGGCAGGAACATGGCTCTGAAATGAGATACCGCCTCCCGGAAGTTCTCGGCATCCATGTGCTTCTGTTCTCCCATGTGGCCCTGAATGGCGTTGGCAACCATGGATTGAAGCATATTTTGAATGGAGTTCTGCAAATCCTCTCCATCCAGCACCTGACGGCGCTGCTTATAGATAATCTCACGCTGGGTATTCATCACATCGTCGTATTGCAGAACATTTTTACGGGTCTGGAAGTTCCGGGACTCCACCTGTTTCTGTGCATTTTCAATGGCTCCGGAAAGCATCTTGGCATCAATTGGGGTATCTTCGTCCACGCCCAGCTTTTCCATCAGGTTGTACACCCGCTCGGAACCGAACAGGCGCATAATATCGTCCTCCAGGGAGAGGAAGAACCGGGTCTCACCGGGGTCGCCCTGACGTCCGGCACGGCCCCGCAGCTGGTTGTCGATGCGGCGGGACTCGTGACGCTCAGTGCCCAGAATGAACAGACCGCCTACCTCCCGGACCCGGTCGGCCTCCTCCTGAATTTCGGTTTTGTACTTGGCCTCCGCTTCAGCAAATCTCTGCCGGGCATCCAAAATCTCCTGATTATCGGTTTCGGCGAAACCGGTAGCCTCGGCAATCAGCTCATCGCTCATGCCTGACTTGCGCAGATCGGCTTTCGCCAGGAACTCGGCGTTGCCGCCCAGCATAATGTCAGTACCGCGGCCCGCCATGTTGGTAGCTACGGTGACCGCTCCGAACTTACCGGCCTGGGCCACAATTTCTGCCTCTTTCTCATGATTCTTAGCGTTGAGGACGTTATGCTTGATGCCCTTCCGCTTCAGAATGGCGGACAGTTCCTCCGACTTCTCAATGGAAACTGTACCCACCAGCACAGGTTGTCCCTTGGCATGACAGGTCTCAATCTGTTCCACAATCGCCCGCAGTTTACCGGAGACATTCTTATACACCACGTCGGGCTGGTCTACGCGGGCCAGGGGCTTGTTGGTTGGAATTTCTACAATGTCCAGCTCATAGATGGTACCGAACTCCTCCTCTTCGGTGAGGGCAGTACCCGTCATGCCGGACAGCTTGTCGTAAAGGCGGAAGTAGTTCTGGAATGTGATGGTCGCCAGCGTCTTGGACTCGTTGGCAACCTCCACACCCTCCTTGGCCTCAATGGCCTGATGGAGGCCCTCGTTATACCGCCGGCCGAACATGAGACGGCCCGTAAACTCGTCCACAATGATAACCTGACCGTCCTTGACCACATAGTCGATGTCCCGCTTCATCACGCCCCGGGCCTTGATGGCCTGGTTGATGTGGTGGGACAGTGTGGTGTTCTCCATATCCGCCAAGTTCTCCACCTGGAATGCCTCTTCCGCCTTTTGGATGCCACGGGCGGTAAGGGTGGCGGTCTTGGCTTTCTCGTCCACGATGTAGTCGGCGTCGATGTCTACATCCTCTTCTTCCTTATCGTCCACCTTTACCACCCGCTGACACTTCAGCCGGGAAACAAACTGATCCACAATGGTGTACAGCTGGGTAGACTTCTCCCCCTGACCGGAGATAATCAGCGGGGTACGCGCCTCATCGATGAGGATGGAGTCCACCTCGTCCACAATGGCGAAAGCGTGGCCCCGCTGGACCAGCTCCTGGGAGTAGATTGCCATATTGTCGCGCAGGTAGTCAAAGCCGAACTCGTTGTTGGTGCCATAGGTGATGTCCGCCTGGTAGGCGGCCTTTTTCTCCTCGCCCATAACTCCGTGAATGACCAGGCCAACGGTGAGGCCCATGAAGCGGAACACCTTGCCCATCCACTCTGAGTCACGTTTGGCAAGATAGTCGTTGACGGTGACGATGTGAACGCCCTTACCCGCCAGCGCGTTCAAGTAGGCTGGAAGAGTTGCGACCAGCGTTTTACCCTCACCGGTTTTCATCTCAGCAATCCGGCCCTGATGGAGCACGATGCCGCCCACTACTTGTACCCGATAGGGGCGCAGGCCCAGCACGCGCCACGCTGCCTCCCGGCAGGCGGCAAAGGCTTCGGGCAGGATGTCGTCTAATGTGGCCCCCTGGGCCAGCCGCTCTTTCAGTTCCGGGGTTTTGGCCTGGAGCTGGGCATCGGTGAGGGCCTTATATTCCTCTTCTAAAGCGTCCACCTTGTCGGCGATGGGGTAAATGGACTTCAACTCCCGCTGGGAGGAAGTTCCAAACAGCTTGGTAAACAGGCTCATTGTGTAAAACACCTCTCGGTTGTGATTTTGGAATCCCCTGCCGCTTCACGCTCTTTCCCCCTTGATTCAGGGGCTTTTATGCTGAAAGCTGCGGAATTTCTTGAGAGGCCCCCGCACAAGGGGGCTAACGCCGCCGCAGACAGTCAATAGGGGATTCCATCCAGAAAACTTGCAATCTTAGTCAGTATACCACACTCTATCTCAAGAAAAAAGAGCAAATTGTAAACTTTCTTTTGAAAAAATTCCGCTTTCTTGGTTTAATTAGCTGAAAATTCCGTGTTTGGTGTATTATTGTCCGCCAGACGTTGACAAACAGGGGCCTCTTGTGGTATGGTAGCGGAGTAATTGAATACAGACAGACGAAGCGCACAGGAAAACGGCTGTTCAGCCTGCCGAAGAAGTAACACTTTCAGGCGTCCCCCTGGGGATGAGGACTGCGCGTGGATGTAACTCTGGAGAAGCTCGTTTACCGGGTGCCGAAGGTGCAACGCGGGGAATTACCGCCCCGCCAATCTCTCAGGCAAAAGGACAGAGGAGACGTCAAGGCCGGCGGGGTTCGCCCCGGGGGTTTGACTTTTTCTTTTGGACGGCGGGGATCTCCTGCGGTCCTTTTTTCGTCTATTCTAAAGGAGTGAAGCATATGGAAAAATTCTTGGAAATGGTCACATTGGTCAACACAACCGTCAGCGATTTCGTCTGGGGCCCTATCATGCTGGCCCTGTTGGTGGGCGCCGGTGTGTTCCTCACCTTCCGCACTGGCTGGCTTCAGGTGCGCCAGTTCGGGTTTATTATGAAAAACACCATCGGCTCCCTGTTTCGCCGAAAATCCAGCAAGGACCACGGCAGTAACCTGTCCCCTTTCCAGGCGGTGACCACCGCCCTGGCCGGCACTGTGGGCACTGGCAACATCGCCGGCGTCACCGGCGCAATCTTTGTGGGCGGACCGGGGTCTGTGTTCTGGATGTGGGTTTCCGCCTTCTTCGGTATGTGTACCAAATACTCAGAAATTGCCTTAGCCATGAAGTTCCGCGATACCGACGCATCCGGTATCCACAAGGGCGGACCCATGTACTACATTGAAAACGGCTTGGGCAAGAGCTGGAAGTGGCTGGCGGCAGTCTTTGCCGTTCTGGGCGGCCTGGCCTCCTTCGGAATTGGAAACATCGCCCAATCCAGCGAGATTTCCGGCGCCATGAGCGGCCTGTTCGGCCTGGATCCCCTGGTCACCGGCGTCGCACTCACCGCACTGGTGGCTGTGGTAGTGCTGGGCGGAGTCAAACGCATTGGACAGGTCACCTCCCTGCTGGTACCCTTCATGTCCGTGTTCTATGTGGCCGCTGGAGTGGTGGTTATCCTCATGCGGATTACCGATCTCCCCGGTGTGCTGGGTTCTATTTTCACCAGTGCATTCAGCCTTGAGGCTGTGGGCGGCGGCGTATTCGGCTATGCCATTATGGTCGCTATGAAAAACGGCTTCGCCCGGGGTGTCTTCTCTAACGAGGCCGGTCTCGGCTCCGCCCCTATCGCCCACGCCGCCTCTTCCACCGAGGAGCCCGCCGAACAGGCCATCTGGGGTGTGTTTGAGGTCTTCTTCGACACCATTATCATCTGCTCCATTACCGCCTTTACTGTGCTTCTTTCCGGCTTTGAACTGGGGGCAGACGCGCTGGCGGCCTATGCCTCCAAAGGCGCCGCCGCAGTGGCCGCGTTTAACGCAATCCTTCCTGGTACATTGGGCGGCACTATCATTCAGCTCAGCCTGATTTTCTTCGCCCTGTCTACCATCCTCAGCTGGAGCTACTACGGCGAGCGGTGCTGGGGCTACCTCTGCAAAGACAACAAGGTGGTTGCCTCCATTTATAAAGTGGTCTTTGTCCTGTTCTGCATTGTTGGCGCAACCGGCTCCGGACAGCTCATGTGGGACATCTCCGACACCCTCAACGGAGCCATGGCGATCCCCAACCTGATTGCCCTGATTCTCCTGTCCGGGGCAGTGGCCAACATAACCAGAGAATATTTTAAAAACAAAAAATAACTGGGCAGGTAATCCCCACCCTGCCGAGATGCAAAAAAGAAAGGAAGATAAATCATGGCCGAGCTCGAAACCGCACTCTTCCCCATTGTGGCAAAAATCAACGAATACCTCTCAAACTATATTCTGGTGTTTCTCCTTATAGGCGTAGGACTGTGGTACTCGATTCAAACCCGGTTCGTTCAGGTCCGCTGTTTTGGCGAGGGTATGAAAAAAACCTTTGGCAATCTATCCCTTCGCGGCGGACGGCAGGAACAAGGTATGAGCTCCTTCCAGGCCCTGGCTACCGCCATTGCCGCACAGGTGGGCACCGGCAACATTGTCGGCGCGTCGGGTGCGATTCTCTCCGGCGGACCGGGCGCAATCTTCTGGATGTGGATTATTGCTTTCTTTGGCATGGCGACCATCTACGCGGAGGCTACCCTTGCCATCCGAACCCGTCAAGCTGATTCCGACGGCTCCTACCGCGGCGGCCCCGTGTACTACATTACTACCGCGTTCCAAGGCGGTTTCGGCAAATTCCTGGCCGGTTTCTTCGCGGTCGCCATCATTCTGGCTCTAGGCTTTATGGGCTGTATGGTTCAGTCCAATTCCATCGGCTCCACCTTTGAGACTGCTTTCGGTATTCCTGCCTGGACGGTAGGGATCGCTCTGGTGGTCATCTGCGGTATTATCTTCCTGGGCGGTGTCCAGCGGCTGGCTTCGGTCACCGAGAAGGTGGTCCCCATCATGGCGGCGATCTTCCTGGCCGGTGGTCTGGTGGTCCTGATCGCCCGCATCCAGTACATCCCCGCCACCTTCGGCATGATCTTCCAGTATGCGTTCCAGCCCCAGGCCATTATCGGCGGCGGCTTCGGCTACGCCTTGAAAACTGCAATCAGCCAGGGTGCAAAGCGGGGCCTGTTCTCCAATGAGGCTGGCATGGGCTCCACCCCCCATGCCCACGCCCAAGCCAATGTAGCTAACCCCCATGATCAGGGTGTGGTCGCCATGATCGGCGTATTTATGGACACCTTCGTGGTTCTCACCCTCAACGCCTTGGTGGTCATCTCCACCCTGTACACCGCCGATGGCCCCCTAGCCGCCTGCGGAGCCGCCGCGGAAAGCACCACCCTAGGCAAAGCCAATTTGGCCCAAACCGCTTTCGGCGTGGTCTTTGGTGAGAGCGCCGGCGCGATGTTTGTGGCGGTGTGCCTGTTCTTCTTCGCCTTCTCCACCATTCTGAGCTGGAACCTGTTCGGTAAGATTAACGTGGTCTACCTCTTCGGCAAAAGTTCCGCGAAAGTATATTCCGCCTTGGCCCTGGTATTCATCTTCTTAGGTACCCTGATGTCTAACGATTTGGTGTGGGAGCTAACGGATATGTTCAATAACTTGATGGTTATTCCCAACGCTTTGGCACTCTTCGCCCTAACCAATATGGTGGTATCCTCCAGCCAGAAGGCTGGAAAACACTAAGTTCTCACAGAAAACAGCGGCCGTTCTCAGAACGGCCGCTGTTTTCAATTCCTTCTGCGAACAAACGCTGCACCGCAGGTCTGTTGTTACGGCTGGTAAAAAATACATTCCCGCCCAAACAGACGGGAATGTACCAGATGTTATTTGCTGTAATCGTAGAAGCCCTTGCCGGTCTTGCGGCCCAGCATTCCGCCGCGGACCATCTTCCGCAGCAGCAGAGAGGCGCGGTACTTGGGATCACCAGTCTCGTTGTAGAGGGTATCCATGATAGCCAAGCAGACATCCAGACCCACCAAGTCACCCAGAGCCAGGGGGCCCATGGGGTGGTTGGCGCCCAGCTTCATCGCGGTGTCGATGCCCTCAGCGGAGGCAACGCCGGTGTAGAGCAGATCAGCGGCCTCGTTAATCATGGGGATGAGAATCTTGTTGACGACGAAACCGGGGGCCTCGGCCACTTCAACGGGCTCCTTGCCAATCTCCTTGGAGAGGTTCCAGATAAAGTCGAAGGTCTCCTGAGCGGTGTTGGCGCCCCGGATGATCTCCACCAGCTTCATGTTGGGCACGGGGTTGAAGAAGTGCATACCG
>JAAWIE010000194.1 GCA_022796195.1 Lawsonibacter sp.
GGTTCCCATGTGTCTTGCCTGTGTAATTGCATGCGGTACGTTCCTACGCATGAGCAGCGTATCCTCCCGCATGGAAAAAAATATAGTGCAGTATACGGTTCAAATTATTCTGGTTTCTCTCATAGAAAAAGTGATTTTTATTCTGGTTGCATTTTATAAGCCAGATCACAGACTTGCAATTTTGGGTATGACCATTGGATATCTTTTGCTTGCTGCTGTGATTCTTGGAATGAAAAGGAATGCCCTGAAACCAATAAAGGGGGTACCAAAAGAAACGACCCTTTCCATATTAAAATTTGCGCTTCCCTACGTCCCGGTTCTTGTTTTATCCTGGTTGAATAATTCCACCCCCTTGCTGGTACTAAAGCGGCATGTGGATTATACAGCCGTAGGTATTTATACCAATGCAGTTACCATTGCCAATATTCTGCATCTTGTACAGACGGGATTTTCCACATACTGGAATCCATTTATCTATGAGTATTACAAGGATGAGAAAAATAAAGAAAAAATTGCTCGAATTGAACGGCTGGTAGTGTTTGTACTAATTGTTACTGCAATAAGCATTATTTTGTTCCAGGATGTAATTTATCTTCTGGTTGGCTCAAAATTCCGGGCAAGCAAAGTATTTTTCCCGTTTTTGATGCTCACTCCCATCTGCAACTGTATTGCGGATATGACGGGAGCGGGTATCATGCTGTCCAAAAAGAGTTACCTTAATATTTTTACCTTTTTGGGAAGTACTTCTGTAAATTTAATGGTTTCCCTTTTGCTTGTTCCCAGAATTGGAATTATGGGAGCAGGAATAGCAGTGGGACTTTCGGCAAACGTAATGTTGCTGATACGCAGCTTTTTAGGCGGCAAATATTATAAGATTAGTACAAATAACAGATTTATTGTATATGCCCTGGGCTATATGGTAATAGCCTGTGTGGTGAACATGGGAATAGCAAATAATAAGATAAGATATGTTTTGATCTCTCTGTTGCTGCTTGGTGTTTGCCTGCTATTTCAAAAAGAGATTCAATATTGTGTCAGATTTATCCGAAGGGAATTGCAAACCATTGATAAAAGAAGAGAGAAATAGAACCATTTACAGCAGGAGAATGATAAATTGAAAAAAGTCAGAGGATTTCTCATAACAATCAGTATAGGGATTTTGATTTTGTGTATTGGGCCTATGGATATCTTTTTCCACGGATTTTACTGTGACATGGAAGAATATGACGCAATATATGAGGAGGATCTGCAAGGATATCCGTTGCTAGAACAAAATTTTGAGCAGGTCTTTGTTCCCCAAAAAAGGCATTTTGCAGGGTTTTCCCTAAACCTTGCAGAGGTTGAAACAGAAAATGCAGGGGAGCTGGTTTTAAGTATATATAATCAGAATGGAAAACGGATTGATCAGGCAGTCGTGCATTTGAAAGAAGTCAAATCGGGAGAGTGGCATCAGGTTTATGTGGGAAAGAAATTAAAAGCCGGGGAAACCTACTCTCTTCAAATTCGTGTGCAGAATCGGCAAGAGCCTTTGCAGCTAAAGCTTGCAGATGCGGATTATCTGCCAAAGGAAAATGTAAAAGGGAACCTTTTCCTTGGATATGCATATTCTAAATCCACCTTCGGTTTACAGGAAAAAACACTCTTTACATTATTTTTGATTGCATTATGGATATTTATTTTTGCAGAAAAGTTAAAACTGCCTCTGAGAACAGGGATAGAGGGAAGAAAGATCGCTATTTTCCTGTTTTTAACAATTCTGCTTACAGAGAATTATTCCTTTAATTCTATGAATCATGAAAATGAGGCGTTCGCAGATTTCCATTCCAAGGGTGAGACTTTAGTTATGGGATGTGTCTATGCAGAACAGGAGGGGATATCTTTACCTGAATATGGGTTAGGCAGATATACGGACGTAAAAGGAACCTTGACAAATTATACCACGGACTTTCTAACAGATGAAGACTGGGATCAGGGGTATTCCCGGACAAAGCCTATGATTGCTTTGTCCAACAATTCCTTTACCAGAAGTGTCTGTGCGGCGGGAAATCGCATCCAATTTGCCAATGGAGATGTATTTGAAATAGAGGAGGTTTCAAGACAGGGCCAGTATCTTTATGCGGAACTTTCTGCAGACAGAAATCTGCTGAAGAGTAAGTATGGCAGTCTTTCCAGAATTCAATTTACAGATCAGGAGGGAAGCCTGCTGAAAAGAGGCATGTTGGAGGATTATGAATCCCAGTATGGCCTGCAGGGAAAGGTGTTCCGGACTCTTGCCAGATCTATGAATGATGAGAATGTCCTTGTGAGTTTGCGATTTTTGTGCAGTTTTGGAACAGCAGTTGTCTTTTCCCTGCTGGTTCTGGCGCTTGCACACAAATATCATAAGCTTTTGGCCTTTTCCTTCTATATCGTTTTCTGGCTATCGCCCTGGGTAGTGAATTTTGCGCACAATTTATATTGGGTGGAATTTACCTGGTTTCTGCCTATGCTGTTAGGACTTGTCTGCTCCATAAGGATCCAAGATAAAAGATATCGAATTTTTAGCTATGGAGCTGTTTTGGTATCTGTTATGGGAAAAAGCTTGTGCGGGTATGAATATATTACAAATGTTATGCTGGGAGGAATTGTATTTCTGATTTTGGATTTTGTTAAGGCAGTATGGAAGAAAGAGAAAGAAAGAGCAGCTCTGATTTTTCGCACAACATTCTGGTTTGGGTTCTTTTCTTTGCTGGGATTTTTTATCGCAGTCTGTGTTCATGCGAGCCTGAGAGGGAACGGAGACATTCTGGCCGGGATACAATCCATTATAGAGAAAGATGTAATGCGAAGAGTAGGAGGAGGCGAAATGAGTCATTTTGATCCGGTATACTGGGATTCTTTCAATGCGTCCATATGGGAAACTTTGGGAAAATATTTTCATTTTACTACAGAAGTAATTGCCGGAATACCCGGAAACATATTTCCTCTGTTGTGCGGTACGCCCATAGGCATTTTTATATATAATTATAAAAGAAACAAAATGAATTGGGAGGATGTATGGATGTACGTGGTATTCTTTGCAGTATCAGTTTCCTGGTTTGTACTGGCAAAGCCTCACTCCTATATCCATCTGCATCTGAACTATGTACTTTGGTATTTTGGATATATTCAAGTATGTATTTATATCATTTGTAAACAGGTTATGGGAAAGGAGTCTTAATGCTTTATAATTCCTACATCTTTATATTTGTATTTTTGCCAGCTGTACTGGCAGGATATTTTTTGCTGAACCGTTTTAAGTATTATCAGGGATCCTTGGCATGGCTTTGTGGGGCCTCGCTGCTTTTTTACGGATATTTTAACTGGTCTTATCTGCCGATTATTCTGATCAGTATCATAGGAAATTTTGGCTTCAGCAAATATTTGTTGGAAAAATCAGCAAATAGAAGCCATTTTCAAAAGCTTGT
>JAAWIE010000185.1 GCA_022796195.1 Lawsonibacter sp.
GTACTAATTTACTTTTACTATACCAACCCTTAATTTTATTTTTTATTTCGATTATTTTATTTATTTTCAATAACTTTTTCCTCCTCTTTTTTAGTTTCTTTATGTGTGATTATTTTTATAGAGCCGTCTTGCTCTTTTACCATTTCATAAATATTATGAACTCGCCGACACCATGCTTTATATACTGCATAATCTCTTGAATTCAGTTTATATTCCGCATATTGATTTTCAAATGGAACATTTGATGTAATATAAACCCTCGTATAACATGCCACTTTATTATTGTATCTAGCGGGAAGTCGTAGGGGGTAGACATCTAAATAATTTAACATGCTTTCTAGGTTTATTTGACTTCTAAATTCCTCAAAAACAAGTACATCTTGCGACCTATCATAGTTATCAAAAATTATTCCGCCTTGACTTGAATTATAACTTGTTATACGGCAAATATTATCTGCTTTATGCTTTTTAAAAATACTAAAAGTTTTCCCCACACCGCTTGCTCCATATAAATATGTCACTATCAAATCACGATTTTCTCGTGAATACCTTTCATTAAGATATGCTTGTTTAATAGTTTCTATATCTTTAATTCTAAAAGCAAACTGTGGGTTATCTTCTATAATTTCAATAATAGATTTCCCGTCTTTTATATCTTCTAACAATTTACCCATAGTTGCGTCTTTTTCTATTAGTTCGGTAGGTACCGTTCCATGTTCTACAAAACTGCCCTCAATGGTAGTTTCTTCTTTTGCGGTATTTTCCCACTTACCCTTTTTTTGTATATAATCTATATTATCTCTAATACTTCCGTATGCTTTTTCTATATGAGCCATAGGAAAACGATTTTTAATAGTTGTAAACCTCATAGGAGATTTAGAATAGATAAAAAGATGTATATGTTCGGTCTTGGTCTTGTTTCCAATCTCTCGACCCATACAATAATATTCGGGGGCAAATTTTAATAATTGTTCTCGTATAAACTCGTCCGTTATTCCATGTTCTTGGGGGTTATTTATAGTCAGTTGCCATTTTCTAGATTGGCTATTTTCCGCCATGTATACACCTCCAATAAGTTTGTTATAGCAAATATTAAATATAATTAAATTTTCAAAGAACTAATGCGATTACACATACTAGATAATACATGTACATTGCGGGGCAAGTGGCGATAGCCACGATTGCCTCCGCACCAACAATAAGTGCTAGTATTACCACTTATTGTGTAGCATGTAGCATGTAGCAATAATAAATTTTAGTAATTATTCAGCCTTTGCATTCATTTTGATATTTTGTTTATCAGCAATACGAACACTATCAGCTTTCCCATAAGGTTGTATTCTTCCTGCACGGTCAACATAAATGCCAATCATTAAGTTGTTAAAGTCAACTTCTACAACATCTTCAATAGTTGGTAGTGGGTTTGTTGTATTATCAACTTTAACACCAAATTTAGCATATTTCATGTGTGGCAACAAGATTTCAACTTTATGTCCAATTACATTGTCAGTTTTGTTATTATGTTCATCATATTCATAAATTGGGTCGCAACTACATGCAAGATAAGGTGCTTTACCAATAGTTTTGATGACATCAATAACAATATCACTTGTTTTCAATGCCTCTTTCCTCCTTTCGTGACACCATTATAACCACAACTTGCAAATCAACTCACGGTAAAGCCTTTACCTTGACAAAATAAAAAAGCCATAATTATTAAGTTATGACCTTATAAAACAACGATATATATTATTTTAATTTTTTAGGTATTGGCAATAATTCGTGTTCTTCCAACCCTATCTTTTTTAAAATTTTATTACAATCTTCAATGCTCAAATCAGCACAATCAGTTATCAAAAAAGCATATGCACAATCTCTTTTCTTTCGATAATTAACTGTGAAGCCTCCCGCTTTTAATAAACTATCAAAAGCATTTCTATCAAATTCAAAAGCATGACAAAATGCGGTTATACTTCTTAAACTTGGGTCACTTTTCCCTTTGCAATAATTACCAAATATTTCATCGCTTAACCCCGTTTCTTCCATAAATTCGTCTACTTCAATTTCTTTTTCTTCTAGTAGTATTTTAAATTTTTCAGAAAAGTTTTTCTCTAACTTTCCGTCTATACCAAAATTATCTTCAAATCTACATACTAATTCTTCTAATTCTTCATTTTTCATAATTAACCTCTATTCAGCACTATATTACAAATTTTGCCAATCTTCATCAGGTATTTTTCCGTCTAATTCAACTGCTTTATAATCTTCCCATTGTTCAATAGACATTAAATTATCATGACAATTAGGACAAGAACCATTATATGCAAAAAATACTTCCGTTGAAAATTTACAATTGCATGTATTACATGCATATCTTTTTTCTATCTTTTTTATTGAATTGTATACACTATCTTCACTATACTTTTTATTACATGTTGGGCATTTAAAATCATTAGTTATCAATTGTTCTCCGTTAAAATTAGCCAAGCAATTATCACAAGTAATTTTTAGATTTTCCACTTCCATAATATTTTCAAAGTCTTTTTGACTTACTGACATAAAAGTATCTTTAGCATGACAAAAGGGGCATTTTATTACTTTTTCCTCATTTGATTTATAAAAATTTTTTCCACATTTTTGACAAATAAATTCTATTTCATTATTCATAAAGCATTCCTCCTACGACAATTATACCATTTTTTACCATTATTATATATATTAAAACAAAAAATAATTTTGGATCACAATTATTTGTACCAAAATTATTTTATAGACTATTCTAAATTTTCAACTCTTTTTTTGCAAAATAAAAGTAGTATCTATTCTTAAAACATTTATAAATACTACTTCTTGTTTTAACTATTTAATAATATAAACTGTTATTGTTTTTTCGTGGTCTTGATTATCATTGTATTTTTCTTTTGGCTGGGTAGATAAGTAAGGATAAACATCATAGCGACTATCAACTTGACTTGGTAATGCACTTCCAACACCACCACCATAACTTACATCTATTGTCCACCCATAAATATTAGTATCAGTATTACTATCATAATCTACAACTTGCCAACGCCATACTAATTTTTTTGTAGTATATTCGCATAATGAACTTGGTTTTGATGTACTCCAACTACCACTTTTTTTATTACAAGTAGGTTTATTTACTTTTAAAGTAAATTCTTCTTCGGTTTTGTTATTACTACTATCTACTGCAACATATTTAAGATTATATGTTCCCTCATTATCAAAATTATAATCGCCCTCAATAGTGGCTTTGATTTCTTCTTTTGAATTATCACTTACTTTGACATTTTTTAATAGGTCAATTTTTGTTCCTACATTTGTACTTAATTCTTTTGTATATTCAATAGTAGGGGCTTGTGTATCTACAATAGTTATTTTAAAAGTTTTTTCTTCTTCTATTTCTTCTACTT
>JAAWIE010000149.1 GCA_022796195.1 Lawsonibacter sp.
CTCCTTTTGTAAATAAGTGTAGATATTGTTCCGTAATCCTCTAATTTGTAGGGTTTTCAGCGGTTGTGCTAACAATTCCCATCCATAGGTCATCAGCAGAGCGAAGTCCACCGACTGGGCGATGAGGTGGTAGTCAATTCCCTCATAGAGCCGCCCGGGTTGGTCAGAGGCGGTCTTGGGCGCCAGGGCGGCGATGAGGGGAAGACCGCGGGAAGTTAGGGCGCGGCGCAGACGAGCCAGAAATTTAGCGTAGTTCTCCGCGTCTGAGCCGTGTATGAACTCAAAGTCTACATCTACGCCTTGATAGCCCCTCCGGTCAATTACCTCCAAGATTTCTTCAATGAGCTCCTTCTGATCATCTTCGTCCTCCAACAGATCATGGGCCAGTTCTGGGGAGAACTGTTCCCGCTCGTTTAGATTTGACAGATGGAAAATGGGAGCGACCCGACTTTGAAGCGCAGTATTCACCAACCATTCGTCCCGGAAGGGGATGAGTTCGTCTCCGTCGAAGCGGTAGGTAAAGGGGGTGAGCTGGGACAGATAGGGCAGGGTGGAGCGAAGCAGGTCCCGGTCAATGTAGGGATAGGCATAGGCGTTGACTGTGAGATCACCTCTGGGGCGGGAGGCATACTTTACTACAATCGCTTGACCAGGGTAGATCAGGTCCCGGCCTTGCAGGCCAGGATTATTGCGCAGCAATTGGGCTGCGGTAGTGTTGTGCATCTGTGCAATGGAGTACAAGGAATCGCCTGTCCGGACAGTGTGGGTCAGCTCCGGATACTGGACTACAATGGTCTGCCCCACCACCAGTTGGGAGGGATCGGGCAGCTGATTGTCTTGAATCAGCCGCTCCATCGAAACGCCGTATTGCTGGGCCAGCCGGTACATGGTGTCCCCAGGCTGGACGACATGAATGTCCATTGAAATGCCTCCTCTCAGACTATCGTAATAAATTCGCTGTTGGCGTATCCGATGGTACCGTTGTAGTTCACAAGATGCCAGCCGTTGGCGGTATTTATGATGGTGATGGGAGCGCCATCGGGAGCCTGGGCAATGATTGCAGCGTTGGTATTGGGCCTGGAACGAATATTCAAATTGCCCCACTCCACATCCACCACACCCTGGCGGCGGTGTTCTGTCTCGAAAAAGGGGATATTAAAGTATTCCGTCAGGGCCAGGACGATAACTTTAGCTGCCGCATCTAAGTTCGCCTTGATCCAGGCGGCATCTTCAGGGTTGTCGTGAAAGGCCAGTTCAATCAAAACAGCGGGGGCACGCACTTTCGCTACCTCGCCCAGGCTGGTAGTGGCCTCGGTTCGCACTTTGTTTGGGTCAGGATAGATGGTTTTTAGGCCATCCGCAATTAATTCCGCAGCTCGTTTACCGTCCGAACTGCCGGGGTAGTAGAAAACAATGGAACCTTGTGCTTTGCCTGCCTGAGCCCCGGCAGCGGCGTTGGAATGAAGCGCAAGATGAAAGTCATAGTTTCCCGCGTTGGAGGCGGCTATGGAGGAAGCCGCTGTCATATCCGGAGTGTTCCGGGCATATCGGATACCGGAGGCGTCCAGCATGGGTACCATTTTGTCGGCAAGAAGATTCATCCATTCCTCTTCGGTTCCGCCATTAACATAGTAATTCCAGTCTTGTGTACTGGGTGATAAATAAATAATGGGCATAGTAATGCACCTCCCGATTTTACCCATCCTATGAGGTGTTAGAGCAAAGGGTTACACGAAAAGATTTTTGTAACCTTTCGGAATATTTTGCGTCTATACTGTCAGGAGCACGCCGGAGGATATCTTATAGAGCATTCTGGTCCGGCGGGTAAACATAGAAAGGGAGGATTACAATGAAAAAGAGGCTATTTGCAATCAGTCTGACAGCGGTTTTGCTGTTGGCAGGATGTGGGGGAGGTTCCAATGCAAGTACCACTGCAAACGCACCTGCTTCCAGTGCACCCAGTACGGATCAACAGTGGGAAGATATGAGCGAAACCTTTGGTGGTTGGAATGCAGGTGACTCCATACCGGACGTCGAATACAACGGTAGTCAGGCGGGTTCTGTGTACCAGAATCCAGATGCGAAGCTGATTCGCCGTGCGGAATTGGAGATTCAGACCGAGCAGTTTGATGAGAGCGTGAAGACGCTTAACCAGCTGGTGGCGGACTGCGGCGGGTACTATGAAAATGCCTCTGTATACGGCGGAGGCCGTCGGGACGCCTATGCGAACCGACGGGGAGAGTACATTGTTCGGGTGCCATCAGGGAAGTACAGCCAGTTTTTTCAGAACGCCGGGGAGTTAGGGTATGTTACTAGCAGTGCCGAGAGTAGTGAGGACGTAGGGGAGCAGTATTATGATACAGAGGCCCGCCTGAAAGCACAGCGAACGAAGCAGGAACGACTGCTGACTCTGTTGGAGAAGGCGGAAACCATGGAGGATATTATTGCTCTGGAGAATGCTCTCAGTGATGTGGAATACCAAATTGAGATGCACTCTTCTGAACTGAGACGTTATGACGCTCTGATTGATTTTTCTACCTTCAATATTTCCCTCTACGAAGTGGGACGGGTTACAGAGGAAGTGGGGAAAACTGCCTCACTGGGTCAGCGCATGACAGCTGGATTCCAGGCCAGCTTGCGTGGCCTGGGACAGGGAACCCAAAATTTGCTGGTTTGGATGTCCTACAATTTCTTCTTTGTCATAATTTTGGCCGCTCTCTCCGTGGCGGCAGTTATAGTGGGGAGACGAGAACTGAAAAAAATTAAGGGGGAGAATGCTGAGAAGAATACCGAGAAGATAGACGAGAAAAAATAGTATCACATCTGAACACTCTGCGCTGAGCCGCGGAGCGGAGTATCAGGCAATAACTTCCAAAGACCAAAGGATACCTAGACCTGTGTACAGGCTGCACAAATGATGAAAATTTCATTGGAAACAGGTAGTGCTATAAAAGCGGGACAGCTCAATTGCCGTCCCGCTTTCGTTATATTATGCAATATGAAAGATCAAGGGGGGCACGTTTTGTAAAGAAGTGAATATATTATATAAAATCCCCGAGATGCAGACTGAACCGCCTCAGTAAAAACGGTTGTAACTAACCAGCTTTTTTTGTAACTTGCCCCATGCGCCTCCAATCAGTAGTCCAACCATAGAAATGGCAATAATGGCAACCAGCTATAGCCAAGATACTGCCTATGCAAAAACTGACTTGCTTAAGTTAGATACTCGTAAGACAGTATTAGATTTGTTTTTTGGAAACGGCGTAGCGTTGGCTATGCGAGACCCCATAAAAATCCGTGTAAACGACAAACTCTGACAGAATATCGGCAAGTACAGCCGGAACGCGGACGGGATGGAGGAGAAGGTCATCGGCCTCTACGCCAGCGGGATGAGCCAGCAGGACATCGCCGAACAAATCAA
>JAAWIE010000150.1 GCA_022796195.1 Lawsonibacter sp.
CCCAAAGCAGGCGCGCTACCAACTGCGCAACACCCCGATACTAATTTACTAGGTGGTAGATAGGTCGAGTATTATTATAATATATTTCTTCCAGGATTGCAAGAGGTTCCTGTTGTATGGTATGATATTTAGGAGAGGTGACAACAAATATGAGGATGAGGAAGAAGCCAAACTTAGCAATTAGGATGGAGCGATGCGCAGGGTTGCTGGTCAGAATGCCAGAGGAACGCCGGGGAAACTGGCGGGCGCTAAAGGCTGAAGCGACCGGATTACAGTTAGAACTAGGCTGTGGGAAGGGACGTTTTACCGCAGGGACAGCTGCGGCAGACCGGCAGACACTGTTGATCGCAATAGAGCGAGTACCGGATGCAATGATCGTGGCTATGGAACGAGTCTGGGTGCTGGAGCTGGATAATGTCTACTTTGTAGATGGGGATGTGGCAGACCTACCAAATTTTTTTGCCCCTGATGAAATTGATCGGATTTACATCAATTTCTGCGACCCATGGCCGTCCAATCGTCATGCCAAGCGCCGGTTGACACATCCAGACTTTCTGCTGCGCTATCGGGCTGTTTTGAAGCAGGGCGGGCAGATCCACTTTAAAACGGACAATCGGGCTCTGTTTGAGTGGTCTCTGCATCAGTTCCCCAAAGCGGGTTATGTGGTGTCGGAGGTGAGTCGAGATCTCCATGCCAATGGGATTTATGGTGTGATGACCGACTACGAAGAGAAATTTCACGCCCTCGGTACCCCGATAAATCGCTGTGTTGCCACCGTTCAGCCATTGGCTGCAGAATCTGTCTCTGCGTATCAAACAACTACAAGTTTAATATAATGGGAGGTTATTTCAATGGAGCTATCACGTACACAGGCTCTGGAGCTACTTAAGGAGTACAACCAGGAACCTTTTCATCTCCGTCATGCCTTCACTGTGGAGGCAGTGATGCGCTGGTATGCCAACGAACTGGGCTATTGTGGTGAAGCTGATTTCTGGGCGACTGTGGGACTGCTGCATGACCTGGACTTTGAGCGCTATCCTGATGAACACTGTGTTAAAACCAGAGAGATCATGGAGGCACGAGGACTGGACCCCGCGCTGATCCACGCTGTAGTTAGCCACGGCTGGGGGATGACCGGAGCCGATGTTCAGCCAGAGCACGTGATGGAAAAGGTGCTCTTTGCCACCGATGAGCTTACAGGGCTGATTGGAGCTGCGGCTTTGATGCGCCCCTCTAAGAGTACCAGTGATATGGAAGTCTCAAGCGTCAAAAAGAAGTATAAAGACAAAAAATTTGCAGCGGGCTGCTCTCGCCAGGTTATTGCACAGGGGGCCGAGCTATTAGGCTGGGAGCTTGCAGAGTTGCTGGACAAGACTCTTCAGGCTATGCGGTTCTCAGAAGACTGGGTCGAGGAGCAATGTGCCGAACTGTAGGTAAGCCGTTTGAGATAGCCCAATTACGGATAACAGCTGGATGTTGTTTTGGTGGAGGATGCAGATGAAAATACAAGAATCGGCTGAAAACTATTTGGAAGCCATACTCATGATTAAAGAGGAAAAGGGCGTGGTGCGTTCCATTGACATTGTACGGCATATGGACTTCTCTAAGCCGAGTATCAGCCGGGCGATGAGCCTTCTGCGAGAGAACGGATATATTACCGTAGACAAAGAAGGGCATATCGAGCTGACCACGTCTGGGATGGAAATTGCCAGCCGTATCTATGAGCGGCATCGCTGGCTAACCCAGTGGCTGACTAAGCTTGGTGTCTCACCAGAGGTAGCAGCGGCAGATGCCTGCCGGATGGAACACGATATCAGTGCAGAAACCTTTCAAAAGCTGAAGGAACATATTTCAGGACTGACGCCAGATCCCCTATAAACTCCACGAATTAAGATGGAGAACATCTGTTGCCCCCATGGACGATCTGCCATTTCCTGTACTAGTACAGTACTCCGTCAAGCTAATAAAGGCCAGCCATACTTTTATGGTCGGCCCCAGCCTGTCGAAAAAGTCTGCCATCTGGCAGACTTTTTGGCGTAACTATGATAAAATAAAGGAAAGCCAAGCGATGAGAGCAGATGCTGAAGCGCGGGAAAAATGAGCGCAGGGCACAGACAGATATAGCATACCAATGGTTTCTGCGTTACACGCTGAGTGAGGAGCTGCTGGCGGAAGTCAACGCGGACCGGGAGACACATGGAAAAAAGCCGCTGTATGATGAGGATGAACCGCCCGAAACCGGAGGGAAGAAAAGGGACAACACTTCAAAAAAGAAGCAGGCCCGGAGGAAGAAAGAGGACAAAAAGCAGAAAACAGTCACGGTGCCCACCACAGATCCGGAGTGTGGAATGTTCCACAAGGGGGAAGCACAAGCGGTGCTTCCCCTATGAGGCCCATACCGCTTGTGACAAGAACGGTTACGTGTTGGAAGCAGTGGTTACCCCCGGAAATGTCCATGACAGCGTGGCGTTTGATGATATTTACGACAAATTGATTCTATCGTTTCCAGAGGTGGAAACGGTGATGGCGGACGCCGCCTACAAGACCCCGCATATCTGCAAAAAGGTATTCCAGGATGGCCGGGTACCTTCCACAGCCTACAAGCGGCCCATGACCATGACGGGCGGACATCCCTGGTGGGCTTACGTCTATGATGAATATTACGACTGCGTGATTTTCCTGGAATACTAGATTCTGTCCTACCGTACCACCAACCGCGATGGATACCGGGAATACCATAGCGACCCGAAAAACGGTATGTGCTATACGCTTTACAGAGGCCTGGCCCAGTTTTCCAAATGGGTGAGGCTTAAGTTTGTTGCCATGAATCTTAAAAAGCTGGCAAAGTGGAAGGCAAAGCGACAACGCTCCGCCCCTTTCCCTCCTCTATCCATATATTTATCTATACTGCATTTTGCGGCCTGCCTATTTTCTTTGAACAGGCCGCTTTTCGACAAGCTGAGCGGAAGAACAAGGCCCAGCCTTGTCCTTCCGCTTTATTTTGAGAGGGATTATCACAAAATCACTCCGCCACCCCAAACCTGGGACTGCGTGATCGCCAGAACGGTTTCGGTGGGAATACCGGCAATCTCGCTGCCAAAAATCTCCCGCAGATTTCCGCCCATCAGCATGGCGGCAAGCTGGGACTTTGCCGCAACGGACGCGGCCAGCTGGTCAGCCTGGATGTGACGCTGAATTTGCTTTTCCACCGCTAGCTTCATAAACTCGGCGTGGCGGGCCATACGCAAATCCCACCAGCTTTCTTCATCGACAGAACCGCTCTTGGAATAGGTGATCTCCCCGCCTGCGCTGGAAGAACAGGCATTACAAATATTGCCGTCCTCTCCGATGGCAACGGCCTGGGACATATCCCATGTACTCCCCGGCATGATGGCCTCGTTTCGT
>JAAWIE010000178.1 GCA_022796195.1 Lawsonibacter sp.
ATAAATATGGCAAAAATCTTAGAAGATATTTCAAGAACATTTAACGAATTTTTATTATTGCCAAATTTAACAGATGAAAGATGTATTCCAAACAATGTATCATTAAAAACACCGCTTGTAAAATTCAAAAAAGGAAAAGAACCTAAATATTATGCAAATGTGCCAATGGTATCTGCAATAATGCAATCTGTTTCAGGTGAAGAAATGGGAATTGCACTTGCACGTGAAGGAGGAGTAGCCTTTATATATGGGTCTCAATCAATTGAAGCACAGGCTAAAATGGTTAGAAATGTAAAAAAGCACAAAGCTGGATTTGTAGTTAGTGACTCTAATGTAAAATCAGGAACACCATTAAAAGATGTGCTTGAACTAGTTAAACAAACTGGTCACTCAACTGTAATAATAACAGAAGACGGAACATCAAATGGTAAATTTGTAGGCTTAGTTACTGATAAAGATTATAGAATATCAAGAGATGATATGGATAGCCCTATTGATAATTTTATGACACCAAAAGAAAAAGTTGTATGGGCAAAAGAGGGAATAAATTTAGTAGAAGCAAATGATGTTATTTGGAAAAATAAAATTGCTTGTTTACCTATTTTAGATGAAGAAGAACATTTAAAATATTTAGTATTTCGTAGAGATTATGAAGAAAGAAAAAATAATCCTAATTCTTTACTAGATGAAAACAAGAGATACATAGTAGGAGCTGGTATAAACACTAGAGACCATGAAGAAAGAATTCCTGCATTAGTAGAAGCTGGTGTAGATATGATTTGTATGGACTCTTCTGATGGATATTCTGTATGGCAAAAAAATACTATTGATTTTGTAAGAGAAAAATATGGAGATACAGTAAAAATAGGAGCAGGAAATGTAGTAGATAGGGAAGGATTCCGTTATTTAGCAGAAGCTGGCGCAGACTTTATAAAAGTTGGAGTAGGAGGAGGTTCTATATGTATCACTCGTGAAACAAAAGGAATAGGAAGAGGACAAGCATCTGCTTTAATTGACGTGGTAGAAGCACGTGATGAATATTATAAAGAAACTGGTATTTATATTCCAATATGTTCAGACGGAGGAATAGTACATGATCACCATATTACAATTGCTCTAGCTTTAGGAGCTGACTTTGTAATGATGGGAAGATATTTTGCAAGATTTGACGAAAGTCCAACAAGAGTTGTTAAAAAAGGAAATGGATATGTAAAAGAATATTGGGGAGAAGGTTCTAACAGAGCTAGAAATTGGCAAAGATATGATATGGGAGGAGATAAAAAACTTTCTTTTGAAGAAGGCGTAGATTCATATATTCCATATGCAGGAAGCTTGAAAGATAATTTATCTATAACAGTTGCAAAAATAAAATCAACAATGTGTAATTGTGGAAGTATTACTATTCCAGAATTACATGAAAAAGCAAGATTAACTTTAGTTTCTGATGTAAGTATTTCAGAAGGTAGTGCACATGATGTTATATTAAAAGAGATAGATAATCAATATAAATAAATAGATAAAGACATGAGTTATCTCATGTCTTTATCTATTTCCTTAATTATAGGTATATCTATTGTTTGATTTTCCATTGCTGCTACTACATTTAGAAATATTCTTTTTGCTTCTTTAACATATTTTTCTGGTAATTCTTCAGGCCAAAAATGTGTTAACATTAATCCCTTAACATTAGCCTCTTTTGCTATAATCCCTGCTTGCTCAGCTGTCAAATGAGAACTAATCTCAGGAAATCCATGTTCTTTCAATAAACTTGATTCACAAATTAGTAAATCAGCACCTTGAGAAAACTTTACAATTCTGTCCTTAGCAGAAAAAGATGTATCTGATGTATATACAATAGTTTTATTTCCACTATTAACTTTAACAGCATATGTCTCAATAGGATGGTCTGTTTTACAAAAACTTACATTCATATCTCCAATCTTTAAATGTTTTTCTTCATTAATCACATTATATTCTGCAAACGAATCCTTTTCATTTACTATTTTATTATATTTATCAATTGGTGTTGCAGGTAAAAGTATATTAATTGGAATTTGAATTCTTTTTAAGTTATGATTTGAAAATGCACCATATTGTATACATCCTATGTCACTATAATGATCTTCATGCAAATGTGTAATACCTATATATAAATTCTCTAAATCAGTAGGAAACTTCATTAGCCTATGACTTCCGCTTCCACAATCTAACATAAGTTTATATTTTCCTTCTGTAATTAAGAAACCTGGGCAATTATGTGGATCATTAGAAATCGGAGATTGTGTTCCTAAAACTTTTAGTATCATTATTGCCACCTCCATTTTTTGTATATTTAATCTGATATAATATGTAAATTATGTATTATTATATCAGATTAAAGTGATTTTTTCAATTTTTTGAGCAATTGCCTTAATAAATTGACTTTTTTACATAATATGATATAATATTAATAGAGTTTTAGCAGTAAAACACCAATAAAATAATTTTTAATAAAAGGAGGAATTGCAACATGGCAACAACAGCAAAGGCAACAGAAAATGGAAGAGACCTTCGGTGTAGAGACAGGGACACATGTGAAGGATTTAAAATGAGAATGTGTGAGGAATGTGGCGTAGATGCTAGATATTCTGTACCGTCACACTCTAATACAGAACCATCGGTAACATGTCCAGACATCGATTGTGGATGTAAATACAATGGTGGATGTGAAAAATGTAACTGTTCCTGTAAGTAAATAGAAAAGCAACCATTATTTAATGGTTGCTTTTTTCATGTATATAATCTTCCGACTATGCCAGTAGTAACAAAGGCTTTAGCTATGTAGTAGACAAAACTCCCTTCATAATATAAAATCAATATGGTTCGACGCATAAAGAAAATATAAAATGAAGGGAGTTTTGGATTATGAATAGTATATTCACAAAGAAAACTAAAAATGAAAGTAATACTATTGATAATATTGCAAGTTTATCACATACAAAATGGAATTGCAAGTATCACATAGTATTCAAGCCAAAATATAGGAGAAAAATTTTTATGGGCAGAAAAGATTAGAAATAGGAAAAATATTGAGAGATATTTCAGATTGGCAGGAAGTGAAAATTATAGAGGCTGAAGTATGCCCAAATCATGTTCATATGTTTGTATCAATACCACCGAAGTTAGCAGTATCAAAATATATGGGGATATTGAAGGGCAAAAGCAGCCTCATAATTTTCCAGAGGTGGTCAAATTTGAAATACAAATTTGGCCAACGAAGTTTCTCTGGTGCCGTGGCTACTATGTAGACACAGTAGGTAAAAATGAAAAAAGGATAGCGGAATATGTAAGAAATCAGTTACAAGAAGATATGATGTATGACCAGATATCAATAAAAGAATATAAAGCCTTAATAATATCTTTATT
>JAAWIE010000151.1 GCA_022796195.1 Lawsonibacter sp.
ACCCACAAGGCCTCCGTGGTCATGTGCCACCTGGGCCCCGGCCTGACCAACGTCCTCACCGGCGTGGCCAACGCCTCCTTCGACTCCATCCCCATGGTGGTGATCGCCGGCGATGTGCCCAGCTACTACTTCGGCCGTCACCCCCACCAGGAGGTCAATATGCACGCCGATGGCGACCAGTACAAGATTCTGGAGCCGGTGTGCAAGCGCTGCTGGCGTATTGACGATGTGGAGGCTCTGCCCTACATCATGGATAAGGCTTTCCGCCTGGCCGAGTCTGGCCGCCCTGGCCCCGTCCTCATTGATGTGCCCATGGATATGTTCTCTCGTGAGATGGAGGAGGACCTTTGGGCCCGTACTTACAAGGACAGCCACGTCACCGTGAAGCCCGCCCTGGACCCCGCCGCCGCCAAGGCCATTGCCGAGAAGCTGGTCAACGCTGAGAATCCCGTCCTCCACGCCGGCGGCGGCATTCTGCTGGCCCAGGCCTCTGAGGAGCTGGCCGCTCTGGCCGAGTTCCTGGATATCCCCGTGTCCCGCACTCTGATGGGCCAGGGCTGTCTGTCCGACCTCCACCCCCTGATGCTGGGTCAGACCGGCTTCTGGGGCCTGGAGTCCACCCACGCCTTTACCGTCAACGCCGACGTGATTCTCGGCCTGGGCACCCGCTTCGCTGAGGCGGACAGCTCCAGCTGGTACCAGGGCGTCACCTTCGATCCCGACAAGACCACCTTCCTCCAGATCGACATTGACCCCACCGAGATTGGCCGCAACTATGCCGTGGAGATCGGCGCCATTGCCAACCTGAAAATTGCCCTGACTCAGATCCTGGACGAGGTGAAGAAGATTTGCCCCGAGGGCAAGAAGCGCCCCGGCCTGCGTGAGCAGATTGCCAAGGCCAAGGCCGACTTCAAGGCCTCCGTCAAGGATATCTCCGAGGATTCCCGCTTCCCCATGACTCCCCAGCGCATCCTCCACGACGTGAAGGCCGCCATCCCCGAGGACGCTGTCATCTTCACCGACGTGGGCTGGAACAAGAACGGTGTGGCCCAGCAGTTTGACATCACCGTCCCCGGCTCCATCCACCACTCCTCCGGCCTGGCCACCATGGGCTTCGGCGCCTCCGCCGTCCTGGGCGGCAAGCTGGCCGCACCCGACCGCATCTGCCTGACTCTCACCGGCGACGGCGGCTTTGGCGTCAACCCCACCTGCCTGGCCACCGCCGTGGAGCAGGGCATCGCCTGCACCTGGGTCGTGATGAACAACTCTGCCTTCGGCACCATTGCCGGCCTGGAGAACGCCAACTATCACACATTCTTCGGCACCAAGTTCCACACCCCCGACGGCGAGACCTACAGCCCCTGCTGGGCTGACGTGGCCAAGGCCTACGGCGTGGACGCCATCCGCTGCGAGTCCGCTGAGGAGTTCCTGCCCGCCATGGAGAAGGCCATCGCCGCCAACAAGGCCGGCAAGCCCTTCCTGGTGGAGGCCCCCATGGAGAACATTGTGGTGCCCACCCCCGGCTGCTGGAACATCAATGACATTTACAGCCCCAATGAGCTGGTCAAGGAGGGCAAGCTGATCAAGAAGGAGAACGGCCAGTATGTCGCCCCCAGCCACTCCAAGTCCCACAACGCCAAGTAAACAACCCCGACCTCCTAAATTTACAAACTTTTTCTCTCTTTCTTCTTTCCCCCATAGAAAAGCGGGCGTCCAACCGGGCGTCCGCTTTTCATCATGCAGGCAGAACTGCCTGTTTTTAGCACTCTCAATTATAGAGTGCTAAAAATTCACACTCTGTTCATGCTTTTTTCGCCGGAGGGGCCTATACTACAAGCATACCGCAGGCTGTTCCATGAAAGGAGTGTTAATTTATGAACATGAATCAGTTTACGCAGAAATCCCTTGCCGCTATCCAGGGAGCCCAGGATATTGCCCTGGAGCGGGGCAATCAGCAGATTGAGCAGCCCCATTTGCTGCTGGCCCTGGTGGGGGACAGTGAGGGCTTCATTCCCCAGCTGCTCACCGCCATGGGGATGACTATCCCCAGCTTTGAGGCGGCGGTGCAGGCCCAGGTGGAGCGGCTGCCCAAGGTGTCGGGCTCTGGCAGGGAGAGCGGAAAGGTGTATGTCTCCCAGGATGTGGACCGGGCTCTCCAGGCGGCTGAGCAGGAGGCCAAGGCCATGAAGGATGAGTATATCTCGGTGGAGCACGTCCTTCTGGGGCTGCTGGCCCACCCCAACGCCGCCCTGAAGGAGCTTTTCCGCACCTACAGCCTGACCAAGGAGCAGGTCCTCCAGGCCCTGGCCCAGGTCCGGGGCAACCAGCGGGTTACCTCCGACAACCCCGAGGAGACCTACGATGCCCTGAAAAAGTACGGCTCCAACCTGGTGGAGCGGGCCCGGCAGAACAAGCTGGACCCGGTCATCGGCAGGGACGACGAGATCCGGAATGTGATCCGCATCCTATCCCGGAAGACCAAGAACAACCCCGTCCTCATCGGTGAGCCCGGCGTGGGCAAAACGGCCATTGCCGAGGGACTGGCCCAGCGGATTGTGAAGGGGGATGTACCCGCCTCCTTGCAGGACAAAACCATTTTCTCCCTGGACATGGGGGCCCTGATTGCCGGAGCCAAGTACCGGGGGGAGTTTGAGGAGCGCCTGAAAGCCGTCCTCAACGAGGTAAAGAAGTCGGAGGGGCGGATCATCCTCTTCATCGACGAGCTCCATACCATTGTGGGGGCGGGCAAGACCGAGGGCTCCATGGACGCGGGCAATCTGCTGAAACCCCTGCTGGCCCGGGGGGAGCTGCACTGTATTGGGGCCACAACCCTCAACGAGTACCGGCAGTATATTGAAAAGGACGCCGCCCTGGAGCGGAGATTCCAGCCGGTGATGGTGAACGAGCCCACCGTGGAGGACGCCATTGTCATTCTGCGGGGCTTGAAGGAGCGCTACGAGGTGTACCACGGGGTCAAAATCACCGACGGGGCTATCATTGCCGCCGCAACTCTGTCCAACCGGTATATCTCCGACCGCTTCCTCCCCGATAAGGCCATCGACCTGGTGGATGAGGCCTGCGCCATGATCCGCACTGAGATGGACTCCATGCCCACCGAGCTGGATGTGATTCAGCGGAAAATTATCCAGCACGAGATTGAGGAGGCGGCCCTGAAAAAGGAGACCGACAAGCTGTCCCAGGAGCATCTTGCGGAAATTCAAAAAGAACTGTCCGACCTTCGGGACGAGTTTAATGCCAAGAAAGCCCAGTGGGATAACGAAAAGGGCGCCATTGGCAAGGTCCAGAGGCTGCGGGAGGAGCTGGAGTCCGCCAACGCCGCCCTGGAGAAGGCCCAGCGGGAGTACGACCTGGAGAAGGCCGCCGAGCTGCA
>JAAWIE010000152.1 GCA_022796195.1 Lawsonibacter sp.
GCAGTGCTGATCATGATTCCGCAGCTGGTATTCTATGCGGTTCTTCAAAAGCAGATTATTGCGGGAATGACAGAGGGGGGGGTAAAATCTTAAAGCATAGCCGAGCCCCAGTCAAGCGCAAAATCACAAATAGCCCGGTAGCAGGTTGGCTTTATACCTCGTTGTTCCCGCTGACTTCGTGATAGCAACTCTAAACAATCCAGAGGTGTACCCCTTTGGTATTGGTCAATTTCGTAGGCAAGACTATCCATACGGATATTGATCACTTGTGTGGTCACATGGTAATGTGAGGCCAATATGTACTGAATACCGATAGCATTAGTTTTGAGTAGGTTTGTAAAACGCGGTATAAAATCTTGATATGGGACAAGAAACTGTGCAGAACCTTCATTGGCCTGCCATTCGTGGAAGGTGTTTTGTTGGGGTTTCACTTTAGTGAAGCAATTAAAACTATCTCGGAGTTTCCTATGTTTGGTCAAGTGGATGAGTTCATGCCCACAGTCAAAATTTTGCTCTTCGGGTGTGCGTTTTGAATTAAGAATGATAGTATCCGTTTTTTCTCCGACCATTGCCACCCCGCATAAGCCAGGCGTTGTGAATGCACAATATTCTAAGTCAAACTGTGAATCACAAGCAAGAACATCAACGAGTTTGATAGGTTGATTAAAAGAAATCCCGAACAAATCTCGGTAAAAATCCGCATGCTCATAAAGCTTTGCTTTCTCAGACTGCATAGACCCTCCATGGTTACTGGTTTTTCTGCTTGTGTTTGGCGTAGATGGAAAGGATTGCATCTACATCTTCGTCATCTAGCCCAAGTTCCTGTGCTCCCTGTGCTAAACGTAAATAGGTGCCCTCAAGACGTATCGGCCTGCTATCCGTTTGGATGGCGGGCGATCTTTCTTGTTCCGCACCCAGTAGATACTCAACTGGAACAGAAAGATATTTCGCTATTTCCACCAACCTGTCAGTAGGGAAAACGCCTTTTCGAAGTTGACCAATATAACCATTTGAATAGCCTAAATCTCGTTCGAGCCGCGATATGGGTATTTTCTTTTCCTTACATACATTTTTTACTATTTCTACGCTGTTCATAGATAATCCCCCTAAATAATTTTAGAGAAAAAACGCAAAAAGGGATTGACAACATAGAGCGGCTTTGCTATACTATCCCCAGAAATTAGAGAAAAGCAATAAGTTAATACTCTATGATATGTCCTGACAATTCACATTTTAGATTATTATCTATGCAGTGTCAAGCCTTTTCTCTAAAATTTATGAAATTATAGGAAGGAGGCCATATAGTGATTCTCGAAAACATATCAAGACTGTGCAAAAAGAACAATATCAGTATCGCTAAATTGGAGCGCGAAACAGGATTGGGGAATGCAACAATCCGCGGTTGGAAAAGGGCTTCGCCCACTGTTGATAGGCTCAAGCTCGTTGCGGATTACTTTGGCGTAACGCTGGACGAACTTCTGCGGGAGGACGAGCCCACAACAGGAAAGGAGAAATAGCATGGACGAACTGGAAATCAAGAAAGTGCCCTTTATGGGTACAGAACTCATGGCGGCCCGTGACGCGAACGGGCAGATTTGGGCGGGTGTAAGCTACATCTGTAACGGAATCGGACTTACGAAACATCAGAAGGACCGCCAAGTAGCTACCGTCCAAACAGACGAGGTGCTACAGGAGGGGTGCCTCAAATTTGAGGCAGGGGTATTTGACCCGAACAATGAGACTGTCGTTCTCAAACTGGATTTCGTTCCCCTATGGTTGGCAAAGATCAATATTACTCCGGCAATGAAAGCCGAACATCCAGAAGTGGCGGAAACGTTGAAGCAATACCAGCTCAAAGCCAAGGATGTGCTGGCGGCAGCATTTCTGCCAAACCACGTTTCTACTAATAACGTGCCGCCATTGCAACCGGAGTCCGCTGGCGGTGTGGCTCAGCTCTTGAAGGTACTCAGGGCCACCATGAAGGACAACAATCAGCCACCGGAAATTATTTCCCAAACGATTAAGGAGCTATGCGAGCAGTTCGGCCTTCAACTCCCGGCAAACTTTGTGAGGCGAAACCCCTTTGAACAGCTGGCGTTAGTCGGGGTGTTCTGGGGGAAATGAAAAACGCCCCATCAGGTGCTGACAACACCTGACGGGGCTAGCGAGACCTATTGAGCCAACCAACAGGCCCGCATGAGGAAAGTATATCATCCTCCTGCTGGCTACGCAAGGAGGAATTTTGTTTTGGACAAGCAACAGATCATCACAACGCTGACACCGCTATACCGGCTGGAGTATGACATATATGACCAGTTGGAGGCGCTGGCAAAGGAGGCTATCCAAGAGGGTGATATGCCCGCTTTCGAGGCCATTAGCAGGCGGGCCGTTAATAAGTCTCACTTTTTAGATGGTGTGAAAGCGGCAGCCAAGGCCCTAGGCGTGGACACGGCGGAGCTAATGAACGCCATAAACTCAGACAAGGAGGCGGCGCAATGAATGAGAATAAGCCCATCCCGCGTATGCGGACGGCCCCCAAAATCGTGGCCGAAATCAAAGCCGTGGATCCTGGCTCCGAGGTGACCGAGCACTACGTCCGGCAGCTTGTCAAAGACGGCAAGGTGCCCGTCGTATGGGCGGGGACTAAGGCGCTGATCAACCTGGACGACGTCCTGGAACTGCTTCGGCTGGGGACCTGTCGGGCAGAGCCTGCGCCCTGTGTGGTAGGCGGTATCCGGCAGATCAACGCTAAACGGCCAGTGTAGGGCGAGGGGAGGTGAGATAGCGACAACCAAAGAAGCCCTGGAGAACCGTCGCCGTTGCTTGGCCTACCTGGAGGGCTGCGGGCCGAGGGCTACCCAAGAGAACGTGGAGGCTGTGCGTCTGTCTGTTATCGCCCTGGAGGAAAAGCTGGCCCGCGAAAATCACCAACAAGGAGAGTGTCAATGAACAAGGACATTGTTGACTACAAGACCTCCGAGTATGTCGGAAAAATGGGGGTGGCGTTCTGCCGTGGCGACCTGGAAAGCGCCCGGAAATACGCCAAGACGCTGCTGGTCCTTTACCGGGTTCGAGCGAGGGACACGGTGGCTAATCTGACCCAGGATACCGCTGAACTTCGCGCTTTCAAGCGGAGTTTGAAAAAGGCCGAACAGGCCGGAGTTACCTTCCCTATGGGGGAGCAGCGGGTCAAGGTCATGGAGGAGAAGGTCAAAACGCTGCGGGCCATGCTGGTGGATTACGGTAAGTCCATCACCGTCACCCTGGTGACGTTCTGGTAGAACGAACGGCGCGTATTCTTGAACCGGACCTCGAAGATATCGGTCGGCACGTTGTCGGGATACTCCTCCAGCCAATCGGTCTCGT
>JAAWIE010000153.1 GCA_022796195.1 Lawsonibacter sp.
CGCATCTCCAGGATGTAGTTCAGCTTCTCCTCGGTGTCCACGCCGTCGGGATCGTGGATGTAGCCGTCGGGGCCGGCGAAGTAGGTGACCTTGGCGCCCAGCTCAGCAGCCTTCTTCATGATACCCCAGCCCACATTGCCGTAGCCAGAGATGGCAATCCGCTTGCCCTTGATGTTCTCGCCGTCGTGCTTCAGGGCCTCAACCAGATAGTACACAGCGCCGTAGCCGGTGGCCTCGGGGCGCAGGATAGAACCGCCGGTGCAGACGGCCTTGCCGGACAGAGCGCCGAACTCGGAAGCGCCTACGATACGGCGGTACTGACCGTACATATAGCCGATCTCACGGCCGCCGCAGCCCAAGTCGCCAGCGGGGCAATCGATATCCTGGCCGATGTGGCGGTACAGCTCGGTAATGAACGCCTGGCAGAAGCGCATAACCTCAGCATCGCTCTTGCCGCGGGGGTCAAAGTCGGAACCGCCCTTGGCGCCGCCGATGGGCAGGCCGGTCATGGCGTCCTTAAAGACCTGCTCAAAGCCCAGGAACTTGATGATGGACAGGTTGACGGAGGGGTCGAACCGGATGCCGCCTTTGTAGGGGCCGAGGGCTCCGTTGTACTGCACGCGGTAGCCGCGGTTGACCTGCCAAACGTGGTTGTCGTCCTCCCAAGTGACGCGGAACTCGATTACGCGCTCGGGCTCCACCATGCGCTCCAGCAGAGCGGCCTTTTCATACTCGGGGTGGGCGTTGATCACGGGCTCCAGAGAGGTAAGGACCTCTTCCACGGTCTGAAGGAACTCAGGCTCGTTGGCATTTTTGGCCTTAGTAGCGTTCAGGACTCTCTCAATGTACTGATTCATAGCGGCATTCCTCCTAAAAAATATGTGGGTATATGCGTTTTTGACGGAAATCCTTCATTCTTAAAAAAATAAAGGGTCCTTGGTGCTCCGATATGTATATCATACCATAATATCCCGGTATGTAAAGCACATATTTTGTGGAGGTTACCACAACGAAATGGCTGTAGTTGGATGGGAAGGGCACAAAAAACGACCGTTTCCACAAAAAAGAACGGTCGTTTTTGTTCAATATGCAGGGATTCAGTCAAAGGCCAGTCCCAGATAGCCGGCGGCGCTCCAATCCCAGCCCTTTTCCAGGGCCGGTTCCAGCCACTTGAGCATCCCGAAAGGGGTACTCCCCTCTGCAACCCGGTACAGCCCCGACCAGCGGGGCAGCAGCACAGCCAGCCAGTCCAGCGCCAGAGCGCGGGCTTCCGGAGCCCCCAACAGCTCCTTAACCAGCAGCCTGCCGTCCTCCATCCCCTCAGCGCACAGGGCACAGACTCCAGCCGGAGTTTCCACCGCGTACAGCCCTCCCCCTGACAGGCGGCAGGCCCCCTCCTGATAGGTGATCACTTCCGCAGACAGGGAAATGTGGAGGCTTCCCAACAGAAGGGTCTCCCGGAGGCTGGCGTAGACAGCGGCAGGGAGCGGGTCAATGGTACAAGGACACTGGCCGGAAGAATCGCTCGGGTCCGGTTGGGCCAGCTGGCTGTGGACAAAGCATTCCCGAAATCCATTGGTTCCGAAGAACTTATGGAGGGAAGGTTCCGCCGGAACAGTGGTAACGGCAGAAATACCTAGGGACCGGAAACAGCTGTCCGCCCCCGCCAGGAGCCGGGCCGCCAGCCCCCGTCCGCGGCAGCCGGGATGGGTCGCCACGGCATAGAGATAAGCGGTCCGGTATTCCCCCTGGCTTGGAACGACAAAGGTGGTGTCAAACCAGGCGGTCATAGACCGGACCACTCCGTCCTCCTCCAGCACCACCACCCGCTCCGGGCGGTAGTAATTTTGATAAAAATTGTCCAAATAGGCTTCGCTGTCTCCGAAGGCCAGCTTCCACAGTTCCCGCTGGACAGGCACATCCTCCGGAACGGAGGGGCGGACGGTAAACATGATGATGCAACCTTTCCTGCGCCGGGACAGACTTCATGCCGTCCCGGCTTTGAATACAAATTTATTAGTATCCTGGGTAGATATCGCTCTTTTTCGGCATGATAAGTGCGCAGATCAGATAGGCCCAGAAGCCCACGCTGCCACAGAAGAACGCGATTACCCAACCCACCCGAATCAGCGTTGGGTCTATGTCAAAATACTCCGCAATGCCGCCGCACACGCCGGCCAACATTTTGTACGCGCCCTCAGTCCGGTATAATCTCTTGTTTCCCATAGTATCATCGCTCCTTACAAAATAATTCAGGTCTGTTTCTGAATTACATCATACGCTCTTCTCATTGAAAAATCGATAGGGTTCCGATGAAAAAAAGATTAAAATTGGTAGACACAGAATACAGTCCATTACAAGGCGCCAACCAGGACTTGTCTAAACCCCGGAACTATGCGCAAAGGATTTTCGCCGCTGGCCCCGGTCAATACGACGGAGCTTGGGGCCTCTGCAATCAGCGGGGAACCGGCACCAGGCGTACAATCAAGGAGGCCAGCTCCCCGCGGGTGAGGGGAGCCTGAGGGGAGATCCGGCCGTCAGAACCCTGAATGATGCCGATGGAAACCGCCCAGCGCATGGCCTCCAGCGCATAGGCGCTCACCTGTCCGCTGTCAGCAAAAACACTCAAATCTGCACCGCTCTCGGGATACCCCGCCCTCCGCCACATCATGGATACCCACTGCTCCCGTGTGACGTTGTCCAGCGGGTTGGCGCCGTCGGTTACGCCGTGTTCCACCGCCCAGTTTCGTCCCGGCTCATACCACTCCATTCCAGGTTCCGCCTTGGGATTGGCCGCGTTCATCCGGGCCAGCACGGTCCAAGCCATCCCGCGGGAGACCAACTCATCGGGGGCAAAACGGTCGCTGGACACGCCGCTCATCAGCCCCTGTCTGTATACATAGCACACGCCTGGGTAGAACCAACTGTCCTGGGGTACATCGGCAAAGGGCAGGACGAATTCTTCCCGCATCAGCCAGGCAAACCACACCAGATTGTACAGCTTGGAATAGGCAACCTGGGCATCGTCATTCGGGTCGGAGGGCGCAAAGGGCGGAAGACTGAAGTAGAAATCTGCGTTGGCAGAGGGGACGGGCTGCCCGGACCAGACATATGCCGGCGGTGTAGAAGAACCAGTTCCCCCGTTTTCCGCCGCCAGCGCCCCGGCGGGCAGGAGGGACAGCGTCAGACTGACGGCAAGCAGCCGTGCGGACCATCGTTTTGTTCTCATGGGAGCGCCTCCTTATCCTGTTATGATATATTTATTTGTGGTTATCCCTTTAACTCAGCCGAGCAGAAGTACCAACAGCTAAGGCCAGGCGCTCCAGAAGGCGGGGGCCAAAGTCACGGCGACTGAAGCGGAA
>JAAWIE010000154.1 GCA_022796195.1 Lawsonibacter sp.
CCTCCCCAATTGGGGAGGCGGTCTGCCGGAAAAGACAAAGCGGCGTTAGGTCTTGGGTTTGGGTTTGCAGATGAGGGCAATCAAGAAACCGAAGAAGATGGCTGCGGTAATGCCCCCGGCGGCGGCGGTGGAACCGCCGGTCAGTGCGCCGATAAGACCGTCTTGTCCCACCGCCTTCTGAACCCCCTTTGCCAGCAGATGGCCGAAGCCGGTGAGGGGAACGGTGGCCCCAGCGCCGCCCCAGTCCACCAAGTACTGGTACACCCCGACGCCGCTGAGGATCACTCCGGCGGTGACATAGGTTACCAGAATTCGAGCAGGGGTAAGCGGGGTCTTGTCGATGAGGAACTGGCCTACAACACACAGAATTCCACCGCAGAGAAACGCATTTACATAGTCCATAACATCACCTTATTTTGTTGTTGAGATTGCAATTGCATGACAGATGCCGGGGATGCTCTCCCCCTGAAAGGCGGAGGTGGGGGAGTGGAGGGCGCCGGTAGGGCAGAAGAGGACGTTTTTCCACTTACCAGCCTTCAAATGATTGAGAATGTGGCCGGTCAGTACCGAGGCGCAGCACCCACAGCCTGAGCCGCCGCAGTGGACGTCCTGATGTTCGCGGTCGAAGAGCATGGCTCCGCAGTCGGCGTGGTTGTTGAGCTGAATTCCATCCTTCCGCAGCAGTTCCACCAGCAGTTCGCTGCCCAGTGTGCCCAGGTCTCCGGTAAAAATCATATCGTAGCTGCTGGGGGAGCGGCCCGTGTCGCTGAAGTGGGCTTTGAGGGTCTCGAAGGCTGCTGGAGCCATGGCCGCGCCCATGTTGTTGGTGTCGGTGATCCCCTTGTCTGTAATCTTGCCCACCGTGACATGGGTAATATAGGGTCCCGGCCCCTCCCGGGCGAGAATGGCCGCACCCGAGGCGGTGGCGGTCCACTGGGATGTGGGGGTACGCTGTCCGCCATACTCCAGGGGGGTGCGGTACTGCCGCTCTGCTGTACAGAAGTGGGAGGATACCACCACTCCAGCCCACTCCCCAAAGCCGCCGTCCAAGGTCATAGCGGCCAGCGCCAGCCCCTCGCCCATGGTGGAACAGGCTCCGTACAGCCCGAAAAAGGGGACGTCCTGTCCACGGGCGGCGAAGGAGGAGCCAATACACTGGTTGAGCAGGTCACCCGCGAAAATCCAGTCCAGGCTGGCCGCCGCCTGTCCCGCTTTGTTCAGGGCCAGCCCAAGGGCCTGTTTCTGCATGGCGCTCTCCGATTTCTCCCAGGTGGATTCGCCGAAGGTATCGTCGCCGTCAATATAGTCGAAGGTATCGGCCAGAGGGCCTTCGCCCTCCTTCTTGCCAACTACGTTGGCCCAGCTGGCCAGTGCGGGCGGATTGGCCAGGGCCGCGGTCTGCATTCCGATTTTTTTGGTCGTCATAGTCTCACCTCCAGGGTATTTTTCCGCCAGCCGGGGAAAATATGTTTGACCAATCCAATTATTTTTCGTATAATAGGAAAAACGAAGGGAGGCCGGCCTATGGAGCATGAAGTATATGTAGATGCTGAAGTGGAGACGCCGCCTGAGGTGGCGGAGCAGCTCCGGCGCGCCATTCTGGCCGTGCTGGAGGAGGAAAGGGTGGAGACGCCCTGTATTGTAGCGGTGTGTGTGACCAATGATGAGGGGATTCACCAGACCAATCTGGACATGCGGGGTGTGGACCGGCCCACCGATGTGCTGTCCTTTCCCATGTTTGAATTGGAACCAGGGGAAAAGCCCCGGGCGGAATGGGCCGAACCGGACAGCGGCAAGGTGTTTTTGGGAGATATGATGATCTCTTTGGAACGCACCCAGGCCCAGGCGGAGGAGTTTGGACACAGCCCGGAACGGGAGGTGTGCTATCTGGCGGTCCACTCGGTCCTCCACCTGCTGGGCTACGACCACTTGGACGAGGGTCCCATGAAGGCCCAAATGCGAGCGCGGGAGGAGGCCATTTTGGGCAAGATGGGAATTCTCCGGGAGGCGGAGTCATGAAGCGCAGACTGCCGGTTTTGGCGCTGTGTGTCCTCCTGCTGGCCGGGTGCCAAAGGGGCGGGGAGGATGTATCCGCCGCCGTTTCCCTTCCGCCTGAGCCCGCCCCCAAAACTGCTCAGGAGCTGCTGGAGGAACAGCCCATTGACGACACCCGCGACGCCTTCCTGGTGGACACCGGGGGACGGCTGGGCGCCCTGCTGGTGACAGTGGAGCGGGAAGAACAAAATTTAGAAGAGGAATTAGACGGGGATTGTGCCGCGATTTCCGTCTGGGACCCGCAAAATATGGACGGACCCATCCAGACCATGGAGCTAAAGGTGGAGTATGCGGCGTTTCGGCACCATGATGTGGTGGATGCAAATTTTGACGGCTATCAGGATTTTGGGTATATGCGGTTCATGGGAAACCAGCCCACCTACTGGAACTACTGGATTTGGAATGAAGAAACGGGGCAATTTGTGCCGGAACCGGAGTTTGGCAGCATTTCCAGCCCTGTTTTTGATGCAGAGGCAGAGGAGATTCGCGGATGGGCAAGAGAAAGCGCCGCCCTGGAAGGAGTAAGTACCGTCCACAGGTGGGCGGACGGTGAGCTGGTGTGCGTGCGGCGGATCGAAGTCAGGCAGACAGACCGTTCCGACGGACCGTCTGACCTGACGTTTGTCCTGACTGTACAAGACCGGATGGACGGCGCGTTGACGGAAGTATTTCGCAAAGAGTTTCCCGCAGGTTCGGGTGAATATGTTGACGAGCGTGCGAAGTGGGAAGACCTGGACTATCACGGGGAAGCGGACCATCAAATTTAATTCAGAAAAGGAGAATGTAACATGAAGCATATTAAACTGACCGCCATTGAGGACGAATTTGACGATTACGAAGACGAGATCGACACGGAGAAGGGGCTGCATTTCGAGTTTGATCTGACCCCCTATGTGACCACCTGCGCGATCGCCTGTGGGATTCTGTTCGTTGTCCGCTTTGTGCAGAAGCATTTCCTGAGCAAGTAAGCAGTAATTGTGGGATTCTGGGTAACCGCTCACACCCGGAAAGAAAGTGAGGATCACCTCTTATGATTAAACGATCGGGAATTATCACCATCTGTGGACGGCCCAATGTGGGCAAGTCCACCCTGACTAACGCCTTTGTGGGGGAGAAGGTGGCCATCGTCACCAATAAGCCCCAGACCACCCGCAACCGCATTTGCGGCATCAAAAACCGGGGGGAGTGTCAGTTTGTCTTTGTGGACACACCCGGGCTCCACAAGGCCCGCACCCGCCTGGGGGACTACATGGTCAACG
>JAAWIE010000197.1 GCA_022796195.1 Lawsonibacter sp.
ATTTATTTAGATAATGAAAACATCAATATACTATATGTAGCAAACTTAACTATTGAGGATATGGAACACTATATTATTGATAACAAACCAGAGTACATTTATATAGACTATTTCACATCAATAAATACTCGACAAGATTTCACAAATGATAATGACAAAATTATATACTTGTTAGATAAACTACGTGAATATACAGAGAAATATGATATTAAATTTATGATAGTAGATAGATATAATACTAAAACTGATCCAAAAAGCATATATCTAACTGACACCTACAATAATGTAAATTGTGTTTGGATACTTAAAGTAGATACAATGACTAGAATTAAATAACAAAATGGCAACACTGACTTGCAACTTTGACACCTCAAGTGTATAATATATTTACTTGAAAGTGAGGGTGATTCAAAATGAATAATGACTTCTACATAATAGAGATTATAAAGAAAGTTGTAGTTAGTTACTTCCATATTGCAGAGCAAGATTTAAGGGCTAAAGATAAAAGCAAGAAAGTAGTTTATGCTAGACATATAGGAATGTACTTGTGCAGAAAACTTACTAGTGAAACTTATCCTAGAATTGGGTTAGAGTTTGGTGGACGTGATCCAAAGACAGTAATTTATGCTTACAATAAGATTGATAAAAGTTTAAAGAGTAATACACAATTAGTATCAGATGTCAAAGAAATTACAAGTCAAGTTACTAATCTTCTACAAAAGTCATTTTAAAGTACAATATCTATTAGAGTGTTCAATCCGTTTGGCACTCTTTTTTCGTGGCACAAATCTTGCATTAAGCGGCAATAACTTGTTTATAAAGCAAATTTATCTTAGAAATATAAAAGATATTTGTTATTAGTTGGTATTATCTACGAGGTGTGTTAAAATATACTTGAGGTGTAAAGATGGATAATGAAATCATTAAACAGCAATTAGAAAAGTTACCAAAGATTAACAATGATAATTTTTTTCTAAAGTACAAATCAACATTAAGCAAGAAGTATGCAAAATTACTTATAGGTAAGACTATTTACTTTACTTGGAGGCGTAAGAGTTCAAATAGTAATATGTTTACTAAAGAATATACATCAGGTAAAGTATTAGACTATAAAGATAATAAACTACTAATCTACACTCATTATGTAACAATATTAGAGAAAGACTTGTGTGATCCAAATGATTTAAAAGATAATGAGTTTATACAAGAGATACCACTTGAAAATATAACTGACATAGCAGAGTTTACTAAGTATGAGTATGAAGGTTGGGAGATATTACCAGATGACTATTATGGCAAAATATATGATATTACCAACGTACAAGACAATTCTATAATAGCATTGACTTATGATTTTGATGGACTTTATCTACATTTAGCATATAAAGATAAAAACAATGAAGTTATTACTAATAAGTATCCAATTAGTTTAATTAGTAATATGACACCTATATTTGAGTAAATAAAAAGAAGTAGAAACTACTTCATATCAACTCGACTAGGCAATTTAGTATGAGTAATCTTACTTTCTTGAAATAGTATATAGGCATCTACTCCCAAAACTTTAGCAATTACTTCTACCTTTTCAAATGTTGGTCCGTATTTTCCACATTCAAGTTCACTTACATAAGAAGCATTTAAGTCAACCTTTTCAGCAAACTTTTCTTGAGTTATACCTTTCTGGAAACGAAAATATTTAACATTTTTACCAAAGATTTGTTTTAAAGTCATTGTACCTATCACCACTCTTTACTAATAATATGGTACAATTTTCTTACAAAATACTCCATTGAGTTTAACTCAATAAACTTTTGATAAACGCTTTAAGAAAGGAGGATTATGATGAGTAACCACAAGAGAAAAGCAATTAATATTATATTATATTCGATAGTAGCATTATCTACTTTTGGAGTGTATACGTATATTACAATTACTAAACCACCTATTATGGCATATAACGAGATTGTTACTTTACCAACCACAGGATTACGATTATCTTATGGAACATTAACTGCTTTAGGATATATTTTGATGCCTGCATTTGCTTGCATCATTTTAACACCAATACTAGAGAAATGTGGAAGATTATAGATATCACTCTTGTAAATCAAATTTAGACTTGTTTAACTATTAATGAAAGACAGGTGATAAATTGAAACAAGAGTTATTGAAGATAGCACAGGAACTATTACATTGTTGGCTTGAAGATGCTTACGACAATATGGATATATTTAAGTTGTATATGGAAATATCACACCTCATATATATACTTCCAGAGAAAACAGATGACAAAGATTTGATGTTAGCACAGGTGATGACCAAAATTGAAAACCAATATAGAATACCATTATTAGGGATAAATATTCCTAGTTGGTTACAACAGAACTATCATAATAAGTTTATCTTAAGCGTTTATGAGAGAATATCTAATTTAAGGTCAATTTAGGGAGATGATTAATTATGGACGAACTAGAGAATATATTTAGACAAAATCACATTAAAAGTGATGGAAAACTCATTGCGGATAACATTGCAGCAATATATAAGCATTGTGGAAACAAACATGATAAGAGATTTTGTGAAGTCTATAATGAAACACAAGATAGCTATAATCTAACAGAAGAAGAAACACAATATCTTGAGAGAGTTATAGATGAACATTTAAAGAAGAAATACAATTTAGAATTAGTTTCAAAGGACATGAAGTCAAAAGTTGAAGTTAAGAAATCAAATGAATTATAAGTTCCATATAATTTGGAGTTGCATTTAATATTTAATGATGGTACATTAGCACTAAGGGTAACCTAAAAAGATCAGCATAAGACTTTCAACTTTGAATCACGTGAGCCAACACGAGAAAAAAGCATTAATAAACACTATAATAATAATCACACACACAATTATAAGAAGATTAATTATATTAATAGCAACATTAACATTAAGAGATTAAATTAAAGAGATATTACATTAGTATTAAATTATTGAGGAGTTTACTACTTCTCCTATCAATAAACATTAAAGTAGAAAGTTAAAGAAGTAAGACATTGTAATCGAAGTTACCTGTACTACTCCCATTTAACTATCACCCCCCTAGATACCAGAAAGTAAATAGCCACTTGATGTTTACTTTGCTGTTGAACGATTGACGGCACGACCACGAAGAACACCTAATAAACATTGAAATAATAACAGTACACACATCAATTAAAAACATATGGTTTAGAAGAAAATGTTAACTTTATTTCTATAAAAGAATTTGAAGAAAAGTATGCAACGATTCGGGAAGATTTGCGGGTGATC
>JAAWIE010000155.1 GCA_022796195.1 Lawsonibacter sp.
GAACGGGTGGAGCTGACCAGCGACAAGCAAATCATCATCAAATTCCGCTTCAAGCAGCTGGAAAACGGCTGACTGGAAGCAAATTTTTGGGGGTCATCGTTTACAATAGCCGGGGTGCTATGTATCCCGCATTGAGAAAAAGGCGCTGGAAAAGCTTCAGACAGGCATGGACGGCTGGACGCCCTGACAAGGGGAAGACGGCTGTGCGGCAAGGGCGGAAAGGAGGGGACTTGCGGAGAGAAAGCCGGTTCACGATGGGGGATTTTCAGCCTGGTTGCGTCCCAGAGAGAAAAAGCGAAAAAAATCACATTTTTCTCTTGACAAATGGCGGGAGATTTTGTATATTATATCTATAGAGAGGGCGTCCGCCCCCTGTACTCAAATACACATTGCTGCTTCTATCTATTTGAACATGATTTTTATCATAGTCGCCATAGATGAAATCCAGCAGACGTAAGAGGCAAAGGTGTCTTTCCTTGGCTGTCTTACTCTGCTGGTTTTTATTTTCTGTTGCATTTCGCTCATTAGCGTACTGCACTAAAAACCTACTAATTATTAAGAGAGAGGGAAAAGCAAATGATAATCGGATTACCCAAGGAGATTAAAAACAATGAGTTTCGAGTGGGACTCACGCCTGGTGCAGTCGGTGCCTATGTGCAGGCTGGGAACACAGTGCTGGTAGAGCAGGGAGCCGGTCTGGGCTCTGGCTTTACGGACCAGGAGTATGTGGAGGCCGGCGCACAGATCGAGGCCTCTGCGGCGGAGGTGTGGGCCAAGGCTGGCATGGTGGTGAAGGTGAAGGAGCCCATCGAGTGTGAGTACAAGTACTTCCGGGAGGGCCTGCTGCTGTACACCTACCTTCACCTGGCCGCTGATGAGCCTCTGACCAGGGCGCTGCTGGACGCCAAAGTGACTGCCGTGGCATACGAGACCATCGTGGGCCGCGAAGGCGGACTGCCCTGTCTGGCTCCCATGAGTGAGATTGCGGGCCGTATGGCGGTGCAAGAGGGCGCCAAATACCTGGAGAAGACCTACGGCGGCCGGGGCGTGCTGCTGGCCGGTGTGCCCGGAGTGGAGAAGGGCAACGTGGTCATTCTGGGAGGCGGCAATGTGGGCACCAATGCCTGCAAGATTGCTGTGGGCATGGGCGCCAATGTTACCGTACTGGACGTGAATCTGCGCCGGCTGGCCTACCTGGACGATATCTTTGACAAGCGGATCACAACCCTTTACTCCAGCCGTGACAACATCCAAAAGGCGGTCGCTCAGGCGGACCTGGTGGTGGGCGCTGTACTCCTGCCCGGACGGGCGGCTCCCAAGCTGCTGCGGAAGGAGGACCTGCCTCTGATGAAGCCTGGCGCAGTGGTTGTGGACGTGGCGGTGGACCAGGGCGGCTGCGTGGAGACCACCCACGCCACCACCCATGACGATCCCGTCTTTATCGTGGACGGCGTGGTCCACTACTGTGTGGCCAATATGCCTGGTGCGGTGGCCCGTACCTCCACGCTGGCTCTGGGCAACGCCACATTGTCCTATGGTCTGGAGCTGGCCGCCAAGGGGGTTGCCGCCTGCAAGGAGGACAAGGGGCTGCTGGCCGGCCTGAATTGCTACGACGGCAAGTGTACCTTCCCCGGTGTGGCAGAGGCGCTGAAACTGGAGTATTCCGATCCTGCGGCGCTGATCTGATCCTGAAACAAAGCTGTAAAAAGCGGGTCCCCGCTTTTTACAGCCCCCAAAAGGGGGCTGTAATATAACGCTCAAACAAAATGGGGCCATTCGGCTCCGGCGCCGCATAGGAGGCAGTGGATGAACGAATATGAACTGGAACAGGGCCCAGGGGGCGCGGAGACCCGAACTTATTATGTGATCGGCGAGTCCCGCACAAACGCGGACAACGCCATAACCACCATCTATGGCTCTTTTTACCTGGCTTTTGAGGTCAGTGAGCTGACGGAGCAGGTTGTGGCATTTAACTGCACCCATACGTTGGACTTGACGGAGAACTTTCTCCGCAAGCTCTTTTTGGGACAGCACTTTCCCTCCATTGACACATGGCTGGAGGAGGTCCTGGAGCGCCGCTATGGCGGTTCCTCCCGGAGAGCGGTGCTGGTATCTTACCGGGATGCCCTGAAGCGTTACCGGACTATGCGGAAAGGGGGATGCCAGCCGGGAAAATAATTCCTTATCAACAATCAGCGAGAGAAAAGGAGAGAATATTGTGTTTGTAATTGAAAACGGCTTTACTTACATTGCGTTCTTGATGTTCCTGTGCGGCGGCCTACTGGCGCTGCAAAAGTACGCCAAGTGGAAGATTTTTGACATTGTGCCTCCTCTGGTGTGGATTTATGTCATCGGAATGCTGTGCTGCACCGCCGGTATGTTCAACTCTGACGGTGTCAGCGCCGCATATGGCGCACTGAAGAACAACCTGCTGTACGCTATGATCTTTGTCATGCTGCTGCGCTGCGACTTCCGCAAAATCGGCAAGCTGGGCGGCCGGCTCATCGCCATCTTCCTGGCCTGTTCGCTCACTCTGGCTGTGGGCTTCGTCCTGTTCTACCCTGTCCTGAAGGGTGCTCTGGGCGGCGGCGAGAAGACCTGGGCTGCCACTGCCGCTCTGTACGCCTCCTGGGTGGGCGGCTCCGGTAACATGGCCGCTATGGAAGCTAACTTCGGCGACCTGATTGACAAAGGCGCCTATGGCTGCGCTCTGGCTCTGGATACCGTTTGCTACTCTGTGTGGATTGCGCTGCTGCTGTTTGCGGTCAAGTTCTCCCCCAAGTGGAACAAGGCCGCCAATGCCGACACCTCCAAGCTGGACGCGCTGGCTGAGGCCGCCAACACTGAGATTGCTAAAGAGCAGAAGAAGGCCACCTCTGCCGACTGGATCTTTATCATTGGCATTGGCCTGATAGCTTCCGTGGTGTGCCAGAAGCTGGGCGTCATGCTCAACAGCGGCATCAATTCCGCCTTTGGCAGCATCATTGGTGAGAACCTGTTTGGCAACGCCACCTGTATCACTGTGGTGGTTACTGTGCTGGGCCTGATCTGTGCCATGACGCCCATGGGCAAGCTGCCCGCCGTGGAGGAGCTGTCCAACGTGCTGCTGTATGCAGTTGTGGCCATGCTGGCAACCCAGGCTCCGCTGAACGAGCTGCTGGACGCCCCCATGTGGGTTGTCTACGGTATGCTGATCCTGGCTGTCCACGTGGTGCTGATGTTCATCCTGTCCAAGGTCTTCCACTGGGATCTGTGCATGGTGTCCACCGCCTCGGTAGCCAACATCGGC
>JAAWIE010000020.1 GCA_022796195.1 Lawsonibacter sp.
GACGGCCTCCCGGCGCTCCACATCCATGTAGCTGATAAAGCGGCCCTTGGCCAGCTGTTCGCCGTCCATGGTGTAGTTGGTGGCGGCGTTGTACATGATTTCGCTGATCCCATACACGCTAGTCCGGTCAAACTTCTCATCCCCGTGGCGGACCACGCCTCCGAGGTTGATATAGGGGGATACGCCGGTGAGGACGTGGGAGTTTTCGTCCACCAGGTCATACAGCTCCTCCGGGTCGGGCATCGTGCCGTCTCCCACAGACCAGAGCTGTGCCTGAATCATGTTGATGCCCATCTTGTCAATCTGTTGCTGAACCATGCCGGTCAGGCCATTGCCCAGCGACAGAATCACGATGACCGCCCCCACGCCGATGATGATGCCCAGCATGGTGAGCAGAGCCCGCATTTTGCTGGTGGTCAGAGACTTGATGGCAAGGCGGAAGGACTGGGTGAAGTTCATGCGCCCACCTCCTCGTCAACCTCGTCGTGGGGCTGGACCACTGCACGGGGGTCGCGGGAATCCCCGTCGTAGATGATTTTGCCGTCCTGAAGGCGAACGATCCGGTCGGCTTTCACGGCGATGGAGTTGTCGTGGGTGATGAGGACCACCGTATTTCCCTCCCGGTGCAGCTGCTTGAGGAAGCCCAGCACCTCCCGGCCCGTGCGGGAGTCCAGTGCGCCGGTGGGCTCGTCAGCCAGGATCAGGCTGGGGTCTCCGGCCAGCGCCCGGGCGATGGACACCCGCTGCTGCTGGCCGCCGGACAGCTGGGAGGGCAGATTTTTTCCCTTGTCCGCCAGTCCCACCCGTTCCAGGGAGCGGATGGCTCGTTCCCGGCGCTCGTCCCCGGGTACCCCGGCGTAGAGCAGAGGCAGTTCCACATTCTCCAGCACCGACAGCTTGGGAATCAGGTTGTACTGCTGGAAGATAAAGCCCAGCATTTTGTTCCGGATCTCTGCCTGCTGGTCGTCATCCATGGTGGATACATCTACGCCCCCCAGGTGGTAGGTGCCCGAGGTGGGTACGTCCAGACAGCCGATGATGTTCATGGCGGTGGACTTGCCCGACCCGGAGGAGCCTACAATAGCCACAAATTCCCCCTGGTTGATGGTCAGGTCGATGCCATCCAGGGCGTGGACTGTCTCGGAGCCCATCTGATATATCTTAAAGACGTTTTTCAATTCGATGAGGTGTTCCACGGTTTCTCAACCTCCCTAGGATGCGGCCACGGCAGCGCCGCTCATGCCGCCGGCCCCGCCGCCCTGCGCCTGAAGAGGCACCAGAATTCTGTCGCCTTCGTTCAGGCCGGAGGTGATTTCTACATAGGTCCCGTCGCCGCCGCCCAGGGTGACAGGGCGTTCCTCAGATTTTGTGGGGTCGATCACGGTACTTCCATCCTCGGACAGAGCACCCGCCTGGGGAACGAGGACCGTATCCCCTCGCTGGACCGCCGACGCAGGGATGGTCAGGGCGCTCTTCAACTGCGCTACAATAATGTCGGCGGATACGTTCATCCCTGGGTTCAGCCCGCCGTAGTCCTCCAGCAGAATGGTGGCCGGGTAGGTGGTAAAGCCGTTGGCGGTGGTGCCGTTGATGCTCACACGGTCCACCCGGCCCTCGAAGATCTCGCCGGGAATGGCGTCGGCGGTAATGGCGACCGTCTGCCCGTCTTTGATCTTGCTCAGATCCAGCTCGCTGATGTTCATTTCCAGCTTTAAGTAGCTCAGGTCATAGATGACGGCCAGAGAGCCCGACTCGATGTTGTTCACATTGTCCCCGGCCTTCACATTTTTCTCAATCACAGTGCCCGAGATGGGGGCGGTGATGGTGTAGTTATCCAGCGCGTCCTGGGCGCGCTGAAGGGAGAGCTTGGCGTTTTCCAGCGCGATAGACAGGTCTTCCAGACTGCTCTGCGCGGAGGAGCCGCCCAGTGCGGCGAGGGAGGAACCGGCGGACACCCGGCTTCCGGCGGTGACGGAGACGCTGGTTACCTCGCCGCTGGCCTGGGCGGTTACGGTCTGGCGCAGTGCCTCTTCAAAATTTCCGCTCCCGGCGCAGGCGGTATCTCCGATCTGGGCGGTGGCGGAGTTGGCGGAGGTGAGGGCTCCAGGGTTGGCGACCCGGATTTTGACCTGCCGCACCAACGCCCCGCCCGGTCCCACCAGGTCGGCGGTGGAGATGGACTCCACCGTGCCGGTCAGGGTTTCCAGAGTGCCGGCGATGGTCACTTGGGCGCTCTGGCCGGCGTAAAGTCCTTGGGTGTCTGCGGAGTGGAACGGCAGTACCACCGTCAGAGTGGAGGTGTCGGCGATTTCGGCGATGGGGGTGCCGGGGGAGACCTGATCGCCCCGCTGGACCAGCACCTTCTGGACCACTCCGCCGCTGCTGGCCCGGACGGTGAGGTTGGCGGCCAAATCGTCGTAGCTCTTCTGAGCCTGACGGACCGTAAGCTCGGCCTGCTGGATGCTCATTTCTGCGTCTTTGGCGTCCAAACGGTAGAGAAGCTGTCCCTTTTCTACCTGGTCCCCCACCTCGAAGGGGGCTTCCAGCACTTCGCCGGTGACCAGGGGTTTGAGGTAGTAGGAATCGATGGGGGTGACGGTGCCCGTTCCAGAGACAGCTGTAGTCAGCTCCCGGGGCTGGGCGGTATCCAATGTGTATTGGCCCATGGCGGGCGCTCCGCCGCCCTGCCCGGGGCGCACCCAAAACCAGTAGATCCCCAGAGCCGCGACGGCTAGAATGGCGGCCCGCCGCACCCACTTCCCGCCTTTCTTGTTCTTAGGCAGGTGGAGCGAGGGGCGTTTTTTCTTAGGCGCTTGGGGCGCCTCCGGCGTTAAAACCTGTGTTGTTTCCATGGCGATTCTCCTTGTTTCCCGGGGGACCCGCCCCCCGAATTATATACACCGGAAGCCCGGTGATTTCCGTATGGGATATTGTACTGGGCAAACCTTACATTTTTCAAAAGAAAAGATGAAATTTTCATTAAAATTTTCAAGGACCGGTCAACCGGCGTTCTTGAGCGCAAGATTACCACAGGCGGGTAAAGCTTCCGGTTAAGAAAAGTGTAAAGATTTGGGAAAGATCCCGACGGAGGGATAACTCTACTATGCACCTTCCAGTTGGGGGAATGTCAAGAGAAACCTGCAAATTTTTTCCGGAGAGTTGCCGTACCGCTCCGCAGGAGGAGAAAATACCCGCCGGGGCGTTAGTCCCCGGCGGGTGTGCTGATGGGCGCTTCCGTTCAGGACAGACCGTTCAGCTTTTTATAGAGTTCTTCTACGGTGGCGTTGTCCACCAGAGCATCGGTATCCTCCTCGGTTTCGGCTACTTCCACAATGCGGTTAAGGATGTCTAGATGCTCCTCGCCCTTGGAGGCAATGCCGATGACCAGACGGACCGTCTCCTCATCCCACTGGATGCCGTCGGGGTAGGTCATGACCACCAAACCGGTTTTCTGGATGAACTCCCGAGACTCGTTTGTGCCGTGGGGAATCGCCACATGGCTGCCAATGGCTACCGGGAAACCGGCGTTGCGCTCAATCATGCCCTGGACATAGCCCTCAGAGCAATAGCCGCTGTCCATCATCAGCTTGCCGCAGGCCCGGATGGCCTCCTCGGGAGTGACCGGCTTACAGCCCAGGACAATGTTCTTTTTCTCCAGCAAAATTATGCCTGAGGCGGCAGGGGCCTCCTCCTGGACAGGGGCGGCGGCGGGCGCACCCGTTCGGGCAGTGAGCAGTTCGGTGACCAAAGCGTCGTACTCCGGGGCGCCCATGAAGTTGCGGATGGGGATAATACGGGCCTGAGGGGCACGTTGGGAGGCCCGTCCGGACAGCTCGTGGTGGGTAACGACGATCTGACAGTCGCCAGGAATTTCGGAAACCGGGTGGTGGATGACCTCAATGCCGGTAATACCCGCGTCCTTCAATTTGTTGCGCAGCATGGTAGCCCCCATGGCGGAGGAGCCCATACCGGCGTCGCAGGCAAAGACGATTTTCTTTACGGATTTGACATCCACGTTTGCGCCGGTGCTGGGTTCCGCGCTCTGGCCCTTGCTGGCGGCCTTGGAGGCGGCAACTTGGGCCTGGGCCTCTTCCAGACTGGAGTCCTTGCCGAAGAATTTCAACAGGAACACAGAGATGGCGAAGCTGACTGCGCCGGCCACAGCGATACCGGCAAGGTTGGCAAAATAGCAGCCTTTGGGGGTAAGCATCAGTTCCGCAATGATGCTGCCCGGAGAGGCGGGGCCGGACAGACCGCCGCCCAGCAGATTCAGGGTAAAGATGCCGCACATATTGCCCACCATGGGGCCAAGAATGACGATGGGATTCATCAGGACGTAGGGGAAGTATATTTCATGGATGCCGCCCACAAACTGAATGACAGCGGCGGCTCCGGCGGAGGAGCGGGTCTCACCCTTGCCGGCTACGCAGTAGGCCAGCAGAAGCCCCAGGCCGGGGCCAGGGTTGGACTCGATCATATACAGGATAGATTTGCCGATCTCTCCGGCGGCCCGAAGGGCCTCTACCTGTTCGGTGCCGATGGGGGTGAAGACTCCATGGTTGATGGCGTTGTTCAGGAACAGCACTTTGGCTGGTTCTACCAGCACGGCGGTGAGGGGAAGCAGGCTGTGCTCCACCAGGAAGCCCACACCTTTGCCCAGCACGTCGGTGAGGACCACGCAGGTGGGACCGATGGCGAAGATGGACAGGATGGCCAGAAGACCGCCGATGATGCCCACCGAGAAATTGTTAATGACCATCTCGAAGCCGGCGGGGACATGCCCTTCCATCTTCTCATCAAATTTTTTGATGCACCAGCCGCCCAGCGGGCCGCAGATCATGGCGCCAATGAACATGGTGCTCTCAGTGGAGGCGATGGCGCCCAGCGCGGCCAGTGCGCCGGTGACTGCGCCCTTCTGTCCGCCTACGGCTTTGCCGCCGGTATAGGCGATGAGGATGGGCAGCAGATAGGAGAGCATAGGTCCGACCATCTTTGCGATGGTGGCATTGGGGAACCAGCCGGCCTCAATGAACAGGGCGGCGATTAGGCCCCAGGCGATGAAAGCCCCAATGTTGGGCATGACCATTCCGCTGAGGAACCGGCCAAATTTTTGTACACGTTCTTTCAATGGGATCGTCCTTTCCAATCAGTTTCGTTTGACTCAGGGGGATACTGCGATAACCTCTGTGCAGTCCAGGTACTTCCGGTCGGGCAGGCGGTCGGTGATGATGCAGGCGTCTTCCAGTGGAAGGATGGTGGCGGCGGTGACCCGGCCGAACTTGCTGGAGTCGGCCAGCATGTATACCGACTGGGCCTTGGAGGCGGCTAGAATTTTCAGCGCCGCAGCTTCCGGGTCCGGCGTGGTAAAGCCTTGGCTGACGCTGACCCCGCTGGTGCCGAGAAACACCTTGGTGAAATTGTACCGCCGCAGGGCGGTCAGCGCCTCTGCACCTACAATGTCCACTGTACCCTCCTTCAACGCCCCCCCCAGAATGTAGACGTGAAGGCTGTGCCCGGTCAGCCGTCCGGCCAGCTCGATGCTGCTGGTGACGAACAGGGCTTTGGAGCCCTTCAAGTGGTCGGCGATATGGAGCATGGTGGTGCCGGTGTCCAAAAAGACCACGTCGTCTTCCCCCACAAGGCCGGCGGCGTAGCGGGCGATATGCTCTTTTTCTCGGGCGTATCGCTGTTTGGTGGCTAGGTCAGGTTCCCGGGCTAAGAATTCCTCCTCCTCTAAGCTGGTGGCTCCGCCGTGGATCTTAACCAGCCGTCCCTGGCGGGCCAGGGCGTTCAGGTCCCGGCGGATGGTGGCCTCAGAGGCTCCGGTAGCTTGACAGAGGTCGGTCACGCTGACGGTCTGATGCTGGGAAATCTGCTGTAAAATGGTTCTTGCACGCTGTTCGGCCAGCATGAGTTGATTCACCCCTTTCTGATTGAATTTGATTTGATGATTGTTTTTGACTAGAAAGAATCCTAACATAGAGCACAGGAAAAGTCAACCGGTTTTCGGCGAATTTTCCTGAGAAAAAAAGGGGCGAAATTTGTGCAATGTGTTTAGTATCAAAGGGGTTTACAGAGAGAAGCAGTTTTTCTCATGGGACCGAAACCGGAGCTCAAGGCGGAAAAGAAGGAAAAATAGAGCGTGTGTCTTTGCTCGTTTTACAGCTGGATGGACAAAACGATCAAAAACGTGCAAAACGACAGGTTTAGGGCGGCGGCGGCGGGGGTATTTCATCGTTTTTCCGCCTTGCTATCTGCCAAAGTATGGTGCTATACTCTTTAGCAAGGAGACACCGGAGTACCCAGAAAACTGAAAAAAGGAAGGGATAACACATGAAACAGGCAATCATGATCGGTGCGGGAAACATCGGGCGGGGGTTCATCGGAGCCCTGCTGGAGAAGAGCGGCTATCATGTCACATTTGCTGACGTGGCAGAAAACCTCATCTCCGCCATTAACGAGAGGAAGAGCTACACCGTCCACATTCAGGACCGGGAGTGTGCCGAGTGGACCGTCACCAACATCAGCGGGATTTCGTCCGCGAATCAGGAGCTGGTGGACGCCATTGCCGGGGACTGTGAGCTGATTACCACAGCGGTGGGCCTGCGGATCCTGCCCATTGTGGCAAAACCCATTGCCGCCGGGATTCAGGCTAGAAAGACTGTGGGAAGCACTCAGCTGCTTAACATTGTGGCCTGTGAGAACGCGGTGCGGGGCACCAGCCAGCTGCGGGACGCGGTCTTTACCCATCTGAGTGAGGAGGAGATTGCCTATGCCAAGGAGTATGTGGGCTTTGCCGACTGTGCCGTAGACCGTATTGTCCCCAAAGCATCTTTTGAAAATCCTCTGGATGTGGCGGTGGAGCAATATACCGAGTGGGATGTGGAGAAGGGAGGCTGGAAAGGCGAACTGCCCGGCATTGAGGGATGCAGTTTTGTGGACGACCTGTCCGCCTATATTGAGCGAAAACTCTTTACCCTGAATAGCGGCCACGCCATTTGTGCCTATCTGGGTGCGCTGAGGGGCCACCGGACAATTGTAGAGAGCATCGCCGACCCAGCCATCGGAAATCTGGTGTACAAGGCTATGTGTGAGAGCGGTGAGGGCCTGATTCGGAAGTTTGGCTTTGACCCGGAAGCCCATCACGCCTATATTGACCGTATTTTTGCCCGCTTCCAGAATCCCTTCCTGGAGGATGAGACACTGCGGGTGGCCCGCGAACCTATCCGTAAGCTGGCCCCCACCGACCGCCTGATTAAGCCTCTGGTTACCGCCTTTGGCTTTGGTCTGGGTGTGGACCACTTGATATTCGGTGCGGCCGCTGCCCTGCGCTTCCAATGTCCGGAGGATGAGCAGAGTGTGGAGCTGATGAAAAAGATTGAATCGGAGGGCGTGGAAAAAGCTTTGGAGGAATACACCGGCCTGAAGCCGGAGGATGCACTCTTTGTCCGTATTCTGGATGTATATAGAGCTTTGGCGCTCTAACAAGCAGACACCCTGGTATAGGCCGTCCGGCCCATACCAGGGTGGTTTTGTTAGACCTCAATGGTGTTGAGACCCCGTATGTGGGATTGGGTGTAGAGGATGATGCTGTCCCCCTCCAGAAGGATTAGGTCGCCGTTGGGGATAAGGACGTTTCCCTTTCGCCGTACCATGACGATGATCGTTTGCCGGGAGATATCCAAGTCCCGGATGCGCTGGCCGTTCCAGGGATTTTGACTGCGCAGGACCATTTCCTTCAAATCGATATGACGGTCCTCTCCAAGCGCCCTGGCTCCCAGTACCAGCGTGTCACCGGGGAGCAGTTCTACACTGCCCCGGGGGACAATGATGCGCCCGTCCCGCTGGATGGCCGCGACAATGACTCCGGCGGGGAGGCCCAGGGATTGGATGGTATGCCCAGACCACCAGTCTTTCTTGGCGAGCTGAATCTTGATGAAATGGATGTCTGTCTCATTGGCGTATTCGCTCAGTCGTTTGACGCGGGAATACTGGTCCACAAAGCCCGCGGAGATGATACCGGTGGGAATGGCTACCATGCCTACTCCCAGAAAGGTAATCACAATGCTGAACAGCTTACCTGTATTGGTGATGGGGTAGATATCGCCGTAGCCCACGGTAAGCAGAGTGGACACCGACCACCAGATGCCGGAAAAGGCGTTGGTAAAGACGTCGGGCTGGGCCTCATGCTCCAGACTGTACATACATAAGCTGGAGGCCAGCATTAAAATAAGGATGATAAAGACAGAGGACATCAGCTGCTGCCGTTTGCTGGCGATGACCTCGGTGATGACGTTGAGAGAGTCGTAATAGGCGTTGATGCGGAACAGACGGAAAATGCGCACGACCCGGAACATCCGGAAGGCCACCGCCCCAGAGGGAAAGAAGATGGGTAAGTAGTAGGGCAGGAAGGAGAGTAGATCCACAATCCCGCTGAATGAGGTCACATAGTTCCAAAGCGACCTGCTTTCCGACAGTTTAGGCCAGGAGCATCGGGCGGTCCACAGACGAAGACCATAGTCTACGGTAAAAAAGGCGACGGTGACTGCTTCAATGCTCAGCAGCCAGGGGCCAAACTGGAGCCGGAAGCTCTCAAAGGTGTACAGTATGCTGACCATCAGATTGACCACGATGGACATGGAGTTGATCAGATCATAGAAGCGGCTGATCCGGTCCTCCAAGCTTCCAACTTCGATAATATCGTGGATCCGCTTCCGGCGGGCCGCCCATGTGCGGTGTTCCTCCATCGGTACATCCCCATTTCCGGTGTTTTGAAAATACCGGCAGCGTCTAAGAGCGTCCGGCGCATGTGGTCCTATTTTAATCAAGTGGTCCCCTTGTTGTCAAGAAGCCCCTCCGTCTTTTCAGGCGGAGGGGCGGTCGTCAGAGGGGAGCGGTTCAGCAGTACTTTGCGATAGCGGTTTTGATCATCTCGTGGGCCTCCGCGATGATGGGCTGGTCGCTGCCGGCCAGTTCCAGCAGAGGAGCCCGAACACTTCCAATGTCCGGACCGCCCTGGAGGCGGAGAATTTCCTTAATGACCGCATACATGTTGCCCTGGGTGGAACACATCTTATAGATGATGCGGCAGCACTCGTTTTGGACCTCGCGGCCCTTCTCCAGTTCGCCGGCCTGGAAGCAGCGGTAGATCTCCAGGTACAGTTCGGGCATGGCGGCATAGGTTCCGCCGATTCCGCCCACGGCGCCAGCGGCCAGACCGGAGAGCAGCTGTTCATCCGGACCGTTGAAAGCCAAAGCGCCTTCGTCACGCCACATCTGGATGTCCTGAACGGGCATGGAGGAGTTTTTTACACCGATGACCCGGGGGTTCTTCAGCATCTCCTGAAGCAGGGGGACGGTGAGCGCCACCCCGGCCAGCTGGGGAATGTTGTAGATGATAAAGTCGGTGTTGGGGGCCGCGTCAGAGATGTCATTCCAATACTTGGCAATGCCCTTGGGAGGCAGGTGGAAGTAGATGGGGGGAATGGAGGCGATGGCGTCGACGCCCAGGCTTTCAGCGTGAGCGGCCAGTTCCCGGCTGTCGGCGGTGTTGTTGCAGGCTACGTGGGCAATGATGGTCATCTTGCCGCCTACCTCGGCCATCACATGTTCCAACGTCTCCTTGCGTTCGGCTACGCTCTGATAGATGCACTCACCGGAGGACCCGCCGACGTACAGGCCCTTTACGCCCTTGTCCAGCAGAAATTTAGCCAGAGCCCGGACGGCCTGAGCGTCTACCTGTCCCTCTTTGTTGTAGCAGGCGTAAAAGGCGGGGAAAATGCCTTGATATTTAGAAATATCTTTCATATTGTCGCTCCCTTACTTGAATAAAATGTTGCTTTGCACCTCCGGCAGTAAAAGACTGCCGGAACGGCTCAACGCGGTGAATGGAATCAGCCCTTTACAGCACCCATGGTGATGCCCTGAGTAAAGTACTTCTGGAAGATCAGGAACACGATGATGATGGGCACGGAGGCCATGGCAGCACCCGCCATAAGCAGACCCAGGTCGATGGAGGTTTCTGCCTGCATGGTGGCAATACCCAAAGAGATGGTGTAGTTGGAGTTGCTGGCCAACATGACCAACTGCATGAAGTAGTCGTTCCAGCAGTTGATAAAGGTGAAGATGGACAGCGCACCGATGCCCGGCTTAATCATTGGCATGACGACGGTGGTGAAGGTTTTCAGTTCTCCCGCGCCGTCGATGCGGGTGGCCTCCAGAATTTCGCCGGGAATGCTCTCCGAGAACTGCTTCATCAGGAATACGCCAAAGGGCCAGCCCACAGTGGGGAAGATAACGGCCCAGATAGTGTCCCACAGGTGGAGCACAGACATCTCGCGCAGCAGGGGGATCAGGATGACCTGCTTGGGCAGAGCCATAGCGCAGACGATGAGAGAGAAGAGGATGCTGCGGCCAATAAACCGCTTCTTTGCCAGCGCGTAGCCAGCCATGGCGGCAGTCAGACAGGTGAGCAGCATGGCCGCTACCGACATGAATACCGTGTTAATGAGCCAGCGGATGGCGCCGGGCACTGTGGGACCGGTGATGCCGAAGAACTCAAACAGAGGCACAGGGCGGCGGGTCAGCAGTTTGTCGAAGTTGGCCATGGTCCACTCCTTGGGGAACCAGGAGGGGGTGGGGTTGTAGATATCTGCGGAGGTTTTGAATGCGCCAGTCACAATCCAATACAGCGGGAAAGTGAAGAGGATCGCTATGATGACAATGAGAATCGTGCAGGCAACTCGATATGCCTTGCTCTGCGGTGAAGAAATTTTCATATTCCAAACCTCCCCTTACTTTTCTTTCGCCAGCTTGAACTGGAGGGCGGACAGCAGACCGATGAAGATTGCCAGTACCACACCCATGGCGTTGGCGTATCCGAAGTGGCCCGCCTTTTCCGTCAGCTTGAATGCTGTGTAGTAGATGTAGTACATAACAGTGTTGGTGCCGGAACCGCCGGAAGTCAGCAGCTGGATCAATGCGAAGCACTGGAAGGAATTGATGGTGGTAATAACCAGGATGTACAGGGTGGTGGGCATCATCTGTGCCCATTTTACCTTCCAGAACACCTGCATGTCGGTGGCGCCGTCCACCTGAGCGGCCTCAATGAGGGTGGTATCCACATTGCCCAGGGCGGAAACATACAGGACGATAGGCTGGCCGACCGAGGTGGTGAACAGGATCAAAATAATACACCAAAGGGCGGTTTTAGGATCGCCGAGCCAGTTGATATTCTTTTCAATCAGGCCGGTTCCATGCAGAACATAGTTAAAAATGCCGGTGTAGTTATCAAACATCCACTTCCATACCACGGTAACCGCCACGGAACCGGTGACCACAGGGAGATAGAAGATGCAGCGGAATGCGGATAACAGTGCGCCGTGCATCCGATAGATGGCGGAGGCCACCCACAGGGAGAAGATGCAGACGGTAGGGACGCTGACAATGACGATAATAAAGGTATTGACTAGGGCTTCTTTAAAGGTATTGTCCGACCACAGGGCTGCGAAGTTTGCCAGACCGACGAAACCGCCTGAACTGTTCATGTTGGCGTCCGTCAAGCTGGTGAAGATACACAGCACCATGGGGATCACGACGAATCCAATGAAGAAAATCAGGCTGGGCAGCATGAAGCAGTACCCGGAAATGGTTTCCCGGCGAACCAGCGCGCGGCTCATGGCGGAATTTGACTGCTTGGACAAAATGAACACCTCTCTCTTATTCATGGCGTGGGTTGAGGGGAACACACTGGTCAGGTAGGTTCCAAGCCCAGAAAAGAACACACCCCTTCCCCGCGCGCCGCGGGGAAGGGGTGCGCGAACCCTTCTGCGTCAGAAAGATTGCAGGAACATTCCTTAGCCTGCGGCGTTGGCCTCAGCCTGGAAGGTGGCGACGGTGCTGGCAATGTCAGCGCCCTCTCCGATGTCCTGAAGCATGTTCCACCAAGAAGTACGGGCCTGAGTCCAACCCTTGGTATCCTCATAGTACTCGCCCAGCATGGGGATGAGCTTGCTGTACTCGGCCATCAGGTCGTTGCCTTCCCAAACGTTGGACAGGTCGGCGTTTTCGGCGGAAACACGGGCGGGATAGAAGGTAGCGGTGCGAACAGCGTCAGCGGTGTGCTCAGAGTCGCACATATACTTGATGAAGGTCTTGGCAGCGTCGATGCGGGCCTGATCGCCGTTATCGAAGATGCCGAAGCCCCACCAGCCGCCGCACAGGGAAGCTTTGCCGTCTTCAGAGGGGAATGCCATGAAAGCGATGTCGTCGCCGGACAGAGTCTTGCCAGCACCAGTGCCAGCGCCGTTGGGATCGGACTGCTGCTGGATGTTCCAGCAGAAAGCCATTTGCAGAACACCCTGATAGAACTTGGCGATCTCGTCGCCGCCAGCCAAGGAGGCGTCGAAAGCGATGCCTTCCATGCTCTTCAGCTGCTCCAGAGCCTTGATGTTGTTGGCGTCATCCCAGGTGTAGCCGTCGTGGGCGGCGTTAACGAAGGAACCGCCGTAGAGGTTGTTGATCAGAGCGCGGGTGCCCTGGTCGCCGCCCTGACCGGCGCAGTACACAGCGGCCACGGTCTGACCAGACTTAGCATACAGGGCCTCAACGGCCTTGATGAAGTTTTCGGTGGTCCAGGTGTGGTTCTCTAGATCCAGATACTGGTCGGCGCCCGCATCCTTGAAGGCGTTCAGATTGACGGCCATGCAGTGGGCGGTCATAACCAGAGGGTACATGTACAGCTTTCCATCAGGGGAGGTGCTGGCATTCAATGCGGAAGCGATGATCTCGTTCTTGTCGGTGTCATCCAGCATGTCGGAGAGATCGACCATCTTTCCGGAACCGCCCCAGTTGGAAACCAGACGCTGGGGACCTTCCATAATCAAGTCGGGTGCGCCGCCGGCGGTGAGGGCGGTGTTGACCTTGTCGTCGCCGTCGGCATAGGCCAAGTACTCGACCTTTACGTTGATGCCGGTGTCGGCCTTAAAAGTGTCCAGCAGGGGCTGGAGCTGGTCTTCTTTGCCCCAGTTACCGACAGGATAAGTCCAGAGCGTGATCTCACTGGCGCCAGAGGGAGTGGGGGTGGCGTTGCTGCCCTGGCTGGTGCTCTGATTGCCGGCAGGGGGAGTTGTGGTGCTCTTGTCGCCGCCGGAAGTGCTGCCGTTGTTGCCGCAGGCGGCAAGAGACAGAGTCATGGCTGCGGCCAGAGCAGCTGCGAGAAGTTTCTTCATCTTCATTGTGTATCCTCCTTTTAATTCACAAAAATAGATGTGCTATGCTTGAACGTGCTGTGAAAATTATACAAGAAAAGCGGCGGTCTGTCAATCGAAATCGAAATAATTTCTTAAAAAACCATAAATTTAGTGGAATAAACAAAAATTATTTCGATTTTTGTGCATTGTGCACGTAGAACTCAGGGAAGAGTCGAAATACTTCGCCTTGACAAACAAAGAAAACCTGTTAATCTTTATAGTATACGGTTGCAGTCCGCTTCAAAATAACCAAAAGGAAAGGCTGAGAGCGATGAAAAAACATATCCTTTGTCTGGGAGACTCCAATACCCACGGCTACTGTGCCGACCCCGCCGACTGCGCCGACGGCGGAATCCGTTTCAATGAAGACGAGCGGTGGACTTGCCTGCTGCAAAAGGCCCTGGGTCCCGGTGTGCTGGTGACAGAAGAGGGGATGTCCGGACGGACCACTGTGTTTCCCGACCCTCTCCATGAGACCATGGACGCCCTGACGGTGCTCTATTCTTTGCTGAAAAGTCATGAGGTAATTGACCTTTTAGTCATCATGCTGGGCACCAACGACGTCAAGGAGCGGCTGGGGGTCAATGCTTCCTGTATCGGAATCGGTATGGAGCGGCTGGTCCGCAAGGCCCAGAGTGTAGACTGCTGGGGGGAGCACGCCCCTAACATCCTCATCGTCTGCCCTCCGCCTATCCGTCCGGAGATGGAACTGGCCGAGTGCGGCCAGCCTATGGGGAAGGGATGTTTGGAAAAGTCACGGGAACTGCCCGCCTACTATGAGAAGACGGCGAAGCTGGTGGGCGCCCACTATCTGAACGCCAAGGATTGCGAATTTAACGCCGTAGACGGAATGCACCTGACCAAAAGAGGTCACGCTCAGCTGGCGGAGCTGCTGGCAAAAATGGTGCCTGGACTGCTGCCGTAGGGAGAAACCGAATTTTTATAGAATACAGCTGGAACGGATTATCCGTTCCAGCTGTATGATTATGGCTCCTCTTCCGAGACCTCCAGCTCTTGGGCGGCCAGCTCCGGAGAATATTTTTGAAAAATGCGCTCAAAAAACAGGGAAGTGAGCAGTGACGCAAGGGTGGGCATGAACAGTACTGGCCACCACCGCTCAAGGCAGAACACGGCAGTCTGGGCAGTGAGCAGGACCACCACAATGGTGCTGGGCAGATGGGTAATCGACAGCTGGAGGGCGGTGCGGAACAGACCGGGGACATTATAGTCAAACCTCCCCAGCAGAGGAAACAGCCAGCATAGCACCCCCGCCGGAAGGATGAGGGCAAAGTAGTAGGCCACATACAGCACATAGGCAGCGCCGCCCAGATGCGTTCCATACCAGCGCACGATGGAATGTCCGCCCAGAAGGAGCAGAGCCAGCGGAATTACAATGAGCCACGCGGTCAGCCCCACCCGGAAATTGCTCTGAAAGGAGCGCAGAAAGTGCCCAAAGGCGCCGCTCTCCCGGCGGCGGACGCACTTGACCACGGTGTAGTAGAGGGCTGCGCTGGCCGGACCTGCGGTGACTACCGGCAGGCACAGAAAAACCCACAGGATGGACAGCCCGCAGATGTCCACCAGCGTACTCAGCCAGGCCCATATGCCTTTTTCCGGATTAAAAAAATCTCCCATAAATCTTCCCCCAAGGGTTTGCCGCCCAGAGACAGAACCCTAAATACATTTTTGAGTCAAGGCTTTGCCCACAGACTGGCGGTAATGTTCCGCCTTCTCCGGGTCCCGGCGGACAAATTCGCTGAGCAGTACCTCCACCACATAGAGCTGGGCGATCAGAGCGGAGGAGGAACCAAACTGAAAGGGCTGTTCGTTGGGACCACAGAGCAGAACGGTGTCCGCATAGGCGCTGGCGGGGGAGCTGCTGAACCGAGTGACCAGAATCAGCCGGGCGCCCCGGGCCCGAACCACCTCCGCCGCCTCCAGGAGCTCGTGGGTTGCGCCGGAATAGGAGAAGTAGAGCACCACATCGCGGGTGGATAGGGTGGACAGCACCACCGTCTGCATATGGGAGTCCTGAATGGTTTTGAATTTGGGGGAGGTGGTGGAAAACTGAGCCCAGGCCGCCAGCGCCACCACCGAATGGTTGCCCTGGCCTAGACAGATCACCTGTCCCGCGTTTTGGAGCAGGTCCACAGCCCGGCTGACCTCCCGCTCGGTGAGCATATAGTAGGCGTTGTTCAGCGCTTCCTGTGCGGTGTGAAGTACCTTGCTTTTAACCGTGACCGGCGTATCCGCAGGGGTGATTTCCCCGCTGGGCCCGCCGGGGATGGAACCGGCGGGCAGCACCGCCCGGGCCAGCTCCAGTTTGAAGTCGTTGAAGCCGGCCAGCTTCAGCTTGCGGCAGAAGAGGGATACCGTTGACACCGCCACCTCGCATTCCGCGCTCAAGTCGGTGATGCTGATGTATTGGGTCTCCTTCTGGTGTTCCAGAACATAGTCGGCGATTTTTCGCTCGGAACGGGTGAAGCTGTCATATTCCTGAAGCATCAGGGTCACGATATTTTTCTCCACAATTTTCCTCCTGACGGGGTGTGATTGATTGAGCTGGAACAGGGGGGCGGCCGGCGGCCGCCCCCTTGGGGAACTTAAGTTTATGCCCGAGAGAGAATTTCGTCGATCATTTTGTCCACCAGAATCATGCTTCGAGGCATGTGGAACGGACCCTTGAAGGTGCTTCCCTTGGTGCTGGGCTGTGTGGGCAGGCCGTCCCGGCGGAGGTAGCCGTACCACTCGCCGTATTCAGGGTCGGCGAAGTGAGCCTTACAGTAATCCAGCGTCTGATAGAACCAGTCTAGATACTTCTCGTCCCCGGTGTCCCGGTAGAGCATCATGGAGGCAATGAGAATTTCATTGTGAGGCCACCACAGCTTCATATCATGTTCATATGCCTCCGGCGGCTTGCCCAGACAGTCGGTGAAGTAGAGCAGTCCGCCGTACTCCTTGTCCCAGCCGGCCTCGATGGCCCAGTCGAACATTTGAGCCGCCTTTGCTACCAGCTCCTTGTCTCCGGTGCGCTGGGCGTGCTCCAAAAGGAACCACACGCCCTCAATGTCGTGGCCGGGGTTGACGGTGCGCCCCTCGGTGTAGTAGAGTCGGGGGGAGCCGTCTGCATCTACGTTTTCCAACGTACACTTCAGCTCTGGTTTGACGTGGTATTTAAAAATGTCGTCCACACACTGCTGGGCCCGCTCCTCGTAGAGGGCCTTCCGCTCCGGGTCATTGCGCATCAGTACGCCGGTCACGTTGAGGATGATCATGGGCGTGCCGAAGGCCCGGCCGGTCCGGGTCTCAGGGATGGTTTTGGGGCCCATGCCCACAGGGTCGGCCTTGCCCTGGCTCAGGTCCCAGTACAGGTCGTAGCACTGGCGGGCCCGCTCAAGCCGGGACTTGTCCCCAGTGACGCCGTAGTATTCGGCGTTGGCAATGGCGCAGAATGCTTCTGAGAAGTAGTACCGGCGCTGGCGCAGGGGCTTGCCTTCCGCTGTGACAGTAAAGTACATCCGGTCCCCTGCCTCATGGTTGAAGCAGTGGGCTTCCATAAAGTCCAGACAGCTTTTGGAGGCGTCCAGCCACTCCTGCTTTACCCCATAGTGGTAGCAGAGGAAGGCGTAGATCCAGCCGCACCGGCCCTGCATCCATACGCTCTTGTCGGTGGAGTAGATTTCACCCGTTCGGTCCAGGCAGGTGTACACTCCGCCGTGTTCTTTGTCCATTCCGTGCTCCAGCCAAAAATTGGCGGAGCGTTCCAGCTCGTGTTTAATCCAGGATTGGGCGTTCTGTAATTGCTGACGGTCCATTCGTTTGACCTCTTTCCTTAATTGATATCATTCTTTTGTTCCGGCGGCGGGCATTTACTTGCTCTCCGGCAGACTGGCGGCGGCCATGGACTGGCCCACCCGGCGGAACTTCTCGTCGGGCAATTCGGGGACCATCTTGGCGGCGGCGTCGGGGTACTCCTCAGCCAGTACCTTTTTGGCGGTGTCCAAGATCAGGTCGCCGCCCTTGCCGCTCATGACCCGGCCCAGCAGCAGCACATGGCGGCAGCCGTACAGCTCAAAGTAGTAGGCCAGAGTGTGGCCCAGATAGACACCGATGGACTCGTAGACCTTGGCGGCCCGGGGATCGTCCTCCGCCATCAGTTTTTGGACAGCCTTCAGCTTCTCGGCGGGGGAGGCGCTCTCGTCCAGCTCAATTCCAGCCCGGGGGGCCAGCTTGATTACGCCGTCCTGAGAGAAATACTTCACGCCGCAGCCGATGTCGCCGCTCCACTCGTCCCGCATGGCGCCCTCTTGGGCGTCTACGGGGACGAAAGCCAGTTCGTTGAGCCAGCCGGTGATACGGCCTTCCTCGTCCACATAGCCCACCGCCTCGCTGGTGCCCATGGCGATGCCCAGCACGCTGTTGTCATTGAGGCTCATGGCTCCGGCCAGGGCGGACACGTCTCCGTCGTTGATTACGCAGTAGGGTACGTCGCCAAAGGTGTCATGGATGGCCCGGATGTAGATGTCCTTGACCTTCTCGTCATAGATCTCTTTGGGGACCTGGAGGAACAGGGAGGCGTTCATGGTGCGGTTGTTGATAAACACACCGGCGGAGGATACGCCTACCGCGTCTACCCTGGGCATGTGTTCGGCGGCGGATTTGAGGGCGGCTACAATACCGTCGTAGTGGTAATCGGGGTCGGAATTGATCTTGGGGAACCAGACCACCTCTTCAGAGTAGACGGTCTCGCCGTCGATGACGGCGGAAACCTTCCGGTCGGACCCGCCGGCATCGAAGCCGATGCGGCAGCCGCCCAGATGGCCGCCGATGGCCTTGGGGGCGTCCTTGGCCTCGGGGATCTCGTCCACAAGCACCACCTCGAAGGGATGTTCAAAGACGCCGGCCATGTAGTCCCAGTCGAATTCCTGCTGGCCCTTGGCGCAGTAGACCGATTTCAGGTACTCACAAGTTCCCTCGTCGCCGCTGACATAGACTTTAAAGCCGCCCTTCATCCACAGGAGGGTCTTAACCAGCCGCTCAATGTAGTAGTGGTCGGCCTCGGCCATCTCTGGGGTGCCGTGGATAAAGGTATGGCAGGAGGCCATCTGGCCGTCCGCCCGCTCAACCGCGATACCTACCGGCTTCTTTGCCCCGGACAGAAACGCATGATTAAACCGCATCAGGGGAATAAACTCCGGGTCCAGAGGGGGGATATGCTTCAGCTCCACGTTGATGCCAAATCTGTTCATAAATATTTCTCCTTTATCCAGTCGTTATAATTTTGAGAGAGGCCGTAGCTGCTTTGATTGTAACACAGTTTTGTCCAATATTCAATCCCTTACCCGCAGACCGTTGCCTTTTATTAGTCAATGTGCTATACTGGAAAAACCGGCGGAGGGAATTTCCCAAACACGCGTCCCGCCGCAGAGGACGGGCTTCTGTGCCGTCCCGGCCCGACCTGTCGGGAAGAAAGGAGCATCCATGAGCGACAGATACGACGTTGTCATCCTGGGCTGCGGGGAGGCGGGCATTTTTGCCGCCTATGAGCTGGCCCATCTGCACCCTGAGCTGAAGGTGCTGGCCCTGGACCAGGGCGCGGACATTTATCACCGCAGCTGCCCCATTGTGGCCGGAAAGGTGAAAGAATGCATCCGCTGTCCGGTATGCCATACTATGTGCGGATTCGGCGGGGCTGGGGCGTTCTCCGATGGAAAGTTTAATTTTACCACTGCGTTCGGCGGCTGGCTTACCGACTTTATGGAGCCGGCCCGGGTTATGGAGCTGATTGACTATGTAGACTCGGTCAATGTGGCACACGGAGCGACCACGCAAGTTTTCTCCACCGAGAGCGACGCGGCAAAAAAGCTGGCCCGCCGTGCTCTTGCCTATGATCTGCACTTGCTTCAGGCCCGGTGCAAGCACTTGGGCACAGAGAATAATCTGCGCATTCTCACCAACATTTATGAGGGTCTGATGGACAAGCTGGAGTTCCGATTCAACACCGAGGTGGCCTCCATTGCAAAGGCGGAGAGCGGCTACCGCCTGATTTTGGCCAAGGGAGGCGAGGTGGCCTGCCAATATCTGATTGCTGCGCCGGGCCGGTCCGGGGCGGAATGGTTCTCCAATCAATGCAAGGACCTGGGGCTGGAGCTGCTGAACAATCAGGTGGATATCGGCGTGCGGGTGGAGCTGCCCGCTGTGGTCTTTGAACACATTACCGATGTGGTGTACGAGTCTAAACTGGTTTACCGCACCAAACAGTACGGCGACAGTGTGCGCACCTTCTGCATGAACCCCTATGGACATGTGGTAGCTGAGAATGTGGAGGGTATCAACACCGTCAACGGCCATTCCTACGCAGACCCCGCCCTGCGTTCGGAGAACACCAACTTTGCTTTGCTGGTCTCCAACCGGTTCACAAAACCCTTTAACGAGCCTTACCGCTATGGCAAGCATGTGGCCTCCCTATCCAATATGCTGGCCGGAGGGGTACTGGTTCAGCGGTTCGGCGACCTGGTGGGCGGACGGCGCACCAACGAGCATCGGATGAGCAAGTCTACTGTCCGGCCCACCCTCACCGCTGCCGTTCCAGGGGATTTGTCCCTCACCCTGCCCAAACGCCAGCTGGACGATATCATTGAGATGATCCAGCAGCTGGACAAAATTGCCCCCGGCACCGCCAATTACGATACCCTGCTCTACGGTGCCGAGGTGAAGTTTTACTCTGCACGCCTCCAGCTTTCTGAGGAGCTGGAGACCGCCCTGCCTAATTTCTTCGCCGCAGGCGACGGCGCGGGGGTCACGCGCGGCCTGGCCCAAGCGGGGGCCTCCGGAATTCAGGCTGCCCGGGCGGTGTGCAGCCGGCTGTAAAAGGAGGATGGCGGCCGGGCACAGGCGCGTAATACACACCGGTACCCAATGCGGCAGTGCCGCGCAAATGCCAAAATTATTTTGGCACCCCCTATGCAGATTTTTATCCACTTTTTCCACAGAACTTTCCACAGGCTTCTGCCCTGCGGCAGAGGGCTTTTCCACATTGTCCACAGAGTTTTCCACAGGTTCAACACAGGCATACAGGCAGAGAATATACATTCATAGGTTTCCATAACACTTGTCAAGGCGAAATATTCCACAAACTTTTTCCGGCGGAAGGTTTGGCTGATTCTACCAGGTTTTTTGAAAGGAGCACCCCCATGACTGACACCATTGCCGCTATCTCCACCCCGCCGGGACCGGGAGCCATCGGGATCCTGCGCCTGTCCGGCCCCGAGGCTGCGGCTGTCGCGGAAAAATGCTTCAAACCATTGGGGCGCAAAGGGTTGCGGGAACACGCTCCCCGGGAGCTGGTCTACGGCGACCTGTTGGACAGCGGGGGCGAGGCCATTGACCGGGTGCTGTGTACCTACAGCCTGGGCCCTGCCAGCTACACCGGGGAGGACACGGCTGAATTTCAGTGCCACGGTTCCCCCATGGTACTGGCTTTGGGGCTGGAGGCGCTCTTTGCCGCCGGGGCGCGGCAGGCTCGGGCCGGGGAGTTTACCCGGCGGGCCTTTCTGAATGGGCGGCTGGATTTGGCCCAGGCGGAGGCGGTTGGAGATTTACTGGATGCCCAGAGCCGGGAGGGCGCCCGCCATGCGGCGGGCCAGCTGGCCGGGGCACTGTCCGAAAAGATCCGAGCGGTCTACGCCGTGTTGGTGGACATAATGGCCCATTTTCATGCCGTTTTGGACTACCCGGATGAGGAGATTGATCCTTTTCGTCTGGAGGAACTGGCTGGAACACTCACCAGCCAGGAGCGAGAATTAGACGGCCTATTGTCCGCCTGCGGCCGGGGGAAGCTCCTGCGGGAGGGGGTCCCCTGTGCGATTGTGGGCCGTCCCAACGCAGGGAAGTCCTCTCTGCTGAATGCTCTGGTGGGTTACGAGCGGGCCATTGTGACCGACATCCCCGGCACCACCCGGGACACCGTGGAGGAACGGTGTGAGCTGGGAGGGGTGACACTGCGCCTCATCGACACCGCCGGCCTTCGGGAGAGCTCCGACCCGGTGGAAAAATTGGGGGTGGAGCGGTCCCGAAAAGCCATGGAGGAAGCGGAACTGATTCTGGTGGTGGTGGACTTGTCCAATGGTATCACAGGAGAGGACCAGGAAATACTCCGCGCCGTGTCGGAGGAGGGCAAACCATGGATTTTTGTAGCCTCTAAGAAAGACCTTGTGGGAAACCGTTGCAGTATGGGCCTGGTTGGCGGAGAGACGGCGTCGGTCGAAGTTTCCGCCCTTACTGGGCAGGGCTTGGATTGCCTGGGTGAGGCGGTCGCCGCCCTCTTTCCAAAGGACCATGCAGTCCCCTACGGTCAGCTGCTCACCAATGCCCGCCAGGAGGAAGCCGCCCGCAGAGCGCGGGAGGCCGTCCGCCATGCCCGGGAGGCATTGGAGCTGGGTGTTACCCCCGACGCTCTCCTCACCGACGTGGAGGAGGCGCTGTCCGCCCTGGGCGAACTGACCGGCCAGAGTGTTCGGGAGGATATTACCGACCGCATCTTTTCCAAATTCTGTGTGGGAAAATAAAGCCTTTCCCCCGCAGAGGAAAGGCTTTATCATGTTTACCTTAATATGCAGAAACCCTCCGGAATTTCCGGAGGGTTTATTACGCATAGTTTTACGCCAGGGCGGCAGTGATAATCGCCATGGAGTAAACCTCCTGAGCATTACAGCCCCGGGAGAGATCGTTAATGGGGGCGTTGAGGCCCAGGAGGATGGGGCCGTAAGCCTCAAAGGAACCCAGACGCTGGGCGATTTTGTAGCCGATGTTGCCGGCGTTGATGTCGGGGAAGATAAAGGTGTTGGCATAGCCGGCTACCTCAGAGTCGGGGCACTTGGTATGTGCGACGCGGGGAGAGACGGCGGCGTCAAACTGGAGTTCGCCTTCAATGGGGACCTCGGGCATCGCAACCTTGGCCTTTTCGGCGGCGTTGCGCATCTTATCTACATCGGGACCCTTGCCGGAACCGAAGGTGGAGTAGCTGAGGAAGGCTACCTTGGGATCTACACCGAAGATTTTTGCGCACTGGACGGTCTCAGAGGCAATTTCCACCAGTTCATCCTCGGTGGGATTGATGTTGATGGCGCAGTCTGCCATTGCCAGCACCATGTTGCCGCCGGTGGCGGAGGGCCGCACTAGAATGAAACAGGAGGATACAATGGAATTACCAGGCTTGGTCTTTACCAGCTGGAGCGCGGGGCGGACGGTGTCCGCAGTGGAGTAGGTCGCGCCGCCCAGCAGGGAGTCGGCGATGCCCATAGCCACCAGCATGGTGCCGAAGTAGTTGCCTTTTTTCAACATGGCGCGGCACTCGTCGGCGGTCATCTTGCCCTTACGCAGCTCCACCATTTTTTCTACCATGGCGTCCATGCGTTCATAGTTCTCCGGGTCGTAAATCTCGGCGCCCCGGATGTTAAAGCCGGCGTCCTCGGCGGCAGCCCGGACTTCGGCCTCGTTTCCGATAAGGATGGGGGTCAGAAAGGTACCAGACAGCAGGCGGGCGGATGCCTCCAGAATGCGGGGGTCGGTGCCCTCGGTGAAGACAATCTTTTTGGGGCTCTTTTTCAGGATATCAATGAGTGTGCCGAATCCAAACATATTGCATCATTCCTCCAAATAAAAAATTGGTGTATCTCACCAGATTCTCAATTCATATGGTAGCATTTTCCGAGCAAAAAAGCAAGAGCCGCAGAATAGTTTTCTGCGCCGGACCCGGGAAAAATTCCTAAGAAATTTTGCATTTTCCTCTTTACGACGGGTATTGCTTTCAGTTATACTATACCATGCGTATTTCAACAGCTTTGGGACGGACCGCCGCCGGCACTCCGTCCCTGACATTTTGACTTGAGGTGAACCTTTGATGAAACTGGAAAACCCGGAATTCTCCCGCACCCTCTCCCTGCTCCGGCAGGAGAAGGGAGTCAGCCAGCGCACTGCTGCCGGCGACCTGGGTATCTCGCAGGCTCTGCTCAGCCACTATGAGAACGGCGTCCGAGAACCGGGACTGGTCTTTGTGGTCAAAGCCTGTGACTACTACGGCGTATCCGCCGACTTCCTGCTGGGCCGTACCCTCACACGGGATGGTACCACCATCTCGCCCGAAGAACTGTACGACCTCAGCGATGAAAAGAATAACTCCCTAAAAGGGGGGGTGCTGGCCCTGCTGAGCAAAAAGCTGCTGGTTAACTCCATCGGAGTGCTCTTCGGTCTGCTGGGCAAGACGGGAAGCCGGGAGGCCATTCAGGCCGCCGCCGGGTATTTGTCTACCGCTGTGTACACCATGTACCGCCGGCTCTACGACGCCGACCCCAATAAAAATCCCGACTTCTTTTCGGTCCCGCCCCGGCACTTTCAGGCCGGCTTAGCTGAGGCCGACATGAAGTGCTGTGAAGCCGAACTTGCCGATGCCTTGGCCGCCCACGTTAAGGCAAAAGGCCCTATGCCTGAGATGACCAACGACGCCCTGGCCCGGGACTACCCGGTCCTCTATCAGTCCATCCTTCAGGTGGTTCACAACACCGGCGAGCGGGTCAACGCGATCAGCGGCGGGCGGAAAAAGCCGGAGAAAAAATAGTCCTTACTTCTTGTTGATGAAGTACAGGCCCACCATACAGATGAGCAGGCCCAGCACCTTGTTCGCGGAGATGGGCTCCCGATACAGAACAAAGCCCGCAATGAGCAGCGACACAGCCAGGAAGGAGCTCTGGACGGTGGCAGCAGTGCTGACCTGCCACCCCGCCTTATAGGCGTAAATATAGCCCGCCTCCAGACCCACTAGGGCAATGCCGAAGACAAAGGGCACCCAGTTCAGCTGGGTGTACTCCCGGAGCAGGTGTCCGTCTCGGTTTAGGGTGAAGTACAGTGCGCCGGAGGTGACCGCTCCCATCGTGTAGGTGACCGTCAGCGAGGCCAGAGGATTGATGGAGGTGGGCATCGCCTTGGCGCAGACCTGATAGACGGTGTTGGAGAAAATGACAAGTGCGATGGGCCAGATGTAGGAAAGCATGGATAAAAACTCCTCTCGAAAAAAATAGCGGGCGCCCAGACAGCTACCATACAGCATAAATGCTGTACCACAGGGGTAACTGCAGAACGCCTCGCTTGGTTTGAATTCGAGCCGATTATAGCAAGCATTGAAACGAATGTCAAGGATCCGAATTTTTATTTTTTTAAGATTTCCGTATGGAGGTTACTTCTATGACCGACCAAAGTAAAATCAGAAATTTTTCCATTATTGCGCACATCGACCACGGCAAGTCCACCCTGTCCGACCGGCTCATTGAACTGTGCGGGGCGGTGGAGCAGCGGCAGATGGAGAGCCAGCTGCTGGACAACATGGACCTGGAGCGGGAACGGGGCATTACCATCAAGGCCCGGGCGGTGCGGCTGGACTACAAGGCGGAGGATGGGGCGGTCTACCATCTGAACCTCATCGACACTCCAGGACATGTAGACTTTAACTACGAGGTCTCCCGCTCGCTGGCGGCCTGCGAAGGTGCGGTACTCATTGTGGACGCCTCTCAGGGTATTGAGGCACAAACTCTGGCCAACACCTTCCTGGCGATGGAGCACGATTTGGAGATTCTCCCGGTGGTGAACAAAATTGACCTCCCGGCCGCCGACCCGGCCCGGGTCAAGGAGGAAATCGAAAACATTCTGGCCCTTCCCGCCATGGAAGCCCCGGAGATTTCCGCCAAACAGGGCGTCAATATTCCAGCGGTACTGGAGGATATCGTTCAAAATATCCCAGCTCCGGAGGGAGATCCCGGCGCACCTCTGAAAGCACTCATCTTCGATAGTCAGTACGACCCCTATGTGGGCGTGATCGTCTACTTTCGCATCATGGAAGGGACTCTGAGCAAGGGGATGAACGTAAAGATGATGGCCTCTGGGGCCAGCTATCAGGTGCTGGACTGCGGCTATCTGAAGCCGCTGGGGATGGAGTCCGCCCCGAAGCTCTCCGCTGGCGAGGTAGGCTGGTTTACCGCCTCCATCAAAAACGTGAAGGATACCAGTGTGGGCGACACCATCACCAGTGTGGACGCCCCCGCCGCCGAGGCTCTGCCCGGTTACCGTCCCGCACAAGCCATGGTCTACTGCGGTATCTACACTGAAGACGGCTCCAAGTATCCCGACCTGCGGGATGCGCTGGAAAAACTCCAGTTGAACGATGCCTCCCTCTCCTTTGAGCCGGAATCCTCCGTGGCCCTGGGCTTCGGCTTCCGGTGCGGCTTTTTGGGGATGCTCCACATGGAGATCATCCAGGAACGGTTAGAACGGGAGTTTGACTTGGACTTGGTGACTACATTACCTTCCGTTATATACGAGGTTACAAAAACAGATGGGACTGTGATTCGGGTGGACAACCCCCACAATTACCCCGACCCGGGGGCCATCGCCACAGCTCAAGAGCCCTATGCCAAAGTGTCGGTCATCTCTCCGCCCGACTACGTGGGCAATATTATGCCCATGTGTCAGGAACGCCGGGGTATTTTTAAGGATATGCAGTATCTGGACACCAATCTGGTGGAGCTGCATTACTCCATGCCCATCGGCGAGATTATCTATGACTTTTTTGATGCCCTAAAAGCCCGCACCAAAGGGTATGCCTCCTTAGACTACGAGCTGGAGGGTTATGAGCCCAGCGACCTGGTGAAAGTGGACCTGCTCCTGAACGGAGACCAGGTGGATGCGCTGAGCTTCATCGCCCACCGGGACAAAGCCTATGGCCGGGCAAGGCGCATTTGCGAGAAGCTGAAGGAAAATATTCCCCGCCAGCTCTTTGAAGTGCCCGTCCAGGCCGCCATTGGGGGCAAAATTATTGCCCGGGAAACGGTCAAGGCCATGCGCAAGGACGTGCTTGCCAAGTGCTACGGCGGCGACATTACTCGGAAAAAGAAGCTGTTGGAGAAGCAGAAAGAGGGAAAGAAAAAGATGCGTACCCTAGGTACTGTCCAGCTGCCCACCGAGGCATTTATGGCGGTGCTCAAGCTGGACGAGGAATAGGAATACGCTGCCTTTGCCAAGGTGTGCGCTGCAATGGGAAGTTGTGGAACGGCCCGCCGGGATAGAATATCCTGGCGGGCCGTTTCACATTCATTTGGGCAGAGGGACATCCTTTTGTTCAAAGTACGCCCCCAGCTCCACAGAGGTCTGGGAATCGCCGAACTGCTTGATGATGGACAGAAGCTGATCCAGTTCGTGGGTGTCCTTTACCGCAAAACGAAGCAGCCCGTTGAGCTTGCCTACCAGATGGTGATGGGCAATGATGGAGGGGGTCGTCTCGCAGAACTGACAGAACTGGCCGTATTTCTCCGGAAATAGGGCGATCAGGATAAAGCCGGTCAGGTTGCTGTCCAACAGCGTGCGGTCTACGTTGATGGAAAAGCTCTTGATTACGCCCTTCTCCTCCATGCGCCGGATGCGTTCGGAGACGGCGGGGGCGGTGAGACCCACTTGGTCGCCAATGCACTTCAGGGTAGTACGGCTGTCCCGCTGGAGGAGATTCAGGATTTGATAGTCCGTTCGATCCATAGTACCACCTCGTTAAACGGCGGCGCCCTTCTTGATGACGGTTTTGACCAAGTTGCTCCCCATGCGGTAGCAGATATAATCCAGGTCGGGGGCGTCCCAGATGACTAAGTCGCCCTGCTTGCCCGGCTCTACGGAGCCCACCTTGCCGGCCATGTCAATGGCGGCGGCGGCGTTGAGGGTGACGGCGGTGAGAACCTCCTCGGGGGTGAGTTTGTACTTGAGACAGCCTAGATTGATGACAAATTGAAGGTTCAGGCAGGGGCAGGAACCGGGGTTGAAGTCGGTTGCCATGGCCACCGGCACCCCGGCGTTGACCATGTCTCGGGCCGGGGCAAACACCGCGCCCAGATAGAAACTGGTGGCGGGGAGGAGGCAGGCGATGGTACCGCCCTTAGCCATGCTGGCAATGCCCTCGGGGGGACAGACAATGAGATGCTCGGCGGAGATGGCCCCGATTTCACCGGCCAGCTGGGAACCGCCGATGGCTTCAATCTCGTCGGCGTGAATCTTGGGGCGCAGGCCGTATTTCAGACCGGCTTCCAGTACCTGGCGGGATTCCTCCATGGTGAAGGTGTCGGCTTCGCAGAATACGTCGCAGTATTTGGCAATGCCTTGTTCCTTTACCTTGGGCATCATCTCCTCACAGACCAGACGGATATACTCCGCCCGGTTCTCCTTGTACTCGGCGGGGACCAGGTGAGCGCCCATGAAGGTGGGGACGATGTCCATGGCGTGGCGGTCGTTCAAGTTTTGGATGACTTGCAGGGCCTTCAGCTCATGCTCGGTGGCTAGACCATAGCCGCTCTTGGCCTCGCAGGTAGTTACGCCAAAGCCCATCATCTCGTCCAATGCCCGGGCCGCCTTCTGAGTCAGTTCCTCCTCGGAGGATTGGCGAGTGGCGTTGGTGGTGGATTGGATGCCGCCCCCGGCATTCTGGATCTCCAGATAGGTTTTGCCGTGGAGCTTCATGCCCAGCTCGTTCTGCCGCCAGCCGCCGAAAATCAGGTGGGTATGGGCGTCCACCAGACCAGGGGTGACCAGATTGCCCTGGGCGTCGATGGTCTGGTCCGCCGCCGGGGCGGGTCCGGTTCCCACCTGAGCGATCATACCATCTTCCATCAGGACCCAGGCATCTCGGAGAATTTGGATTTTTCCCTGCTCCTCTCCCTTTTTGGGTCCGGAGCCCTGGGGGGTGGCCAGCATTCCAATATTGGTAACGATTACTTTGCTCATGGCTGCTCGTTCCTTTCCAAAAGAGGGGGCGTTATGGAACGCCCCCTCTCTTATTGTTCGATCAATTTTTCAGATTGCAGGTTTTAGCCCTGGATGCTCTTGAGGGCTTCGGCGACGATGGCGTCGTCGGCCACATAGGGCATGGTGATGTGGTCCTGACCCTTGTACATCTCGTTGTACTCGGCCACGGTGGACATGGAGTTGGGGTTGCCGGCCCAGTTGCGGCGGGAGACGCCGATCATGGTATCCCAAGGCATGGACATCTTCAAAATGGTGTCTACCCGCTCGGAGCCGTCCAGCACCATGCCGAAACCGCCGTTAATGGCCTTGCCGATGCCGGTGCCGCCGCCGTTGTGCAGGGCGATGAGGCTCATGCCCCGGGCGGCGTTGCCCGCGTAGCACTGGGTTGCCATCTCGGCCATAATGTTGGAACCGTCCTTGATGTTGGAGGTCTCACGGAAGGGGGAGTCGGTTCCGCCGGTGTCGTGGTGGTCGCGGCCCAGCATGACGGGGCCGATCTCGCCGTTGCGG
>JAAWIE010000191.1 GCA_022796195.1 Lawsonibacter sp.
ACTAAATATTGAAAATATCTGAAAAAAAGAAAGAAAAGGAAAGGAAAAAGATTTGCCTGTAAAGGAAGCGGCCGGTATGCTGCCGCATACCGGTGAGATAATTAAAGACGGTGCTTTTTCCTACGTTTGGATTACCCGCGAGGGCGATGATCGTGGATGACAATTTGAGATGCATCCTCCTTTCTTAGAGCGATGGTAGTGCCGCGGATTCGGTAGGCGGCCGATTCGGCGCCCGGTCCGGTCAGGACGCAGCGGACCTTTGTGCCTGTGATAAAGCCCAGATCCAGCAGACGGCGGCTTAAATCGGAGTTTTCGGGAGTCTTTATAATAACGGCCTCTTCGTTCAGGGCCAGGGAATTTAACGTACGGGTAGTTTCCATAAAATCACCCGGATATAGCATTTTTATTATACCCTATGAATGAGAAGGAAGAGACGTGAGGAGGAGGCGGGGAAAGCTTCTTTGAAATTTCTGGCGGAATTGCCGGCAATTTCCCTTGCGTAAAGAGGTATCTTATTATAGAATGGCACAAAAAGGAGGATACAGGATGTTTCAGACAAAAGTAGAACGGATTCAGAGGGATATTGAGACGCTGGCGCGGTACAGTTCGGTGGAAGGCATCGGGTGTACGCGGTATACTTATACAAAAGAATACGCGCAGGCGAGGGACTATGTGGTGTCCGAGATGAAGGCGGCGGGGCTGACGGTCCGGGAGGATGCGGTCGGTACGATCGTGGGGCGTCTGGAGGGGAAGAATCCCGACGCGCCCGTTCTCATGACCGGAAGCCACCTGGATACGGTGAAGACCGGCGGCCGATTCGACGGGATCGCGGGCGTCTGCGCGGCGCTGGAGACGGCGCGGGTTCTGCATGAGGAGGGGTTTGTGCCGGAGTGCCCCGTCGAGTTTGTGGCGATGCCGGAGGAGGAAGGCGCCCGTTTCGGCGGCGGTTTGTTTGCCAGCCGGGCCATGTGCGGGAAGCTTTATGAGAATGAACTGGAGACTTATAAAGATGCGGACGGTGTTTCCATGGCGAAGGCCATGAAGGCTTACGGCCTGGATCCGTCCCGGGCGGGGGAGGCCGAAAGAAAGCCGGGAGAGGTCGGTACGTTCCTGGAACTTCATATTGAACAGGGACCGGTTTTGGAGAACGAGAAGATTCAGGTGGGCGTCGTGGAAGCGATCGTGGGCCTGAAGTGTATGATCGTGACGGTTCGGGGGCGTTCGGACCATGCGGGCAGCACGCCCATGAATATGCGGGCGGACGCCATGCTGGCTTCGGCAAAAGCGATGGTGGCCGGAACGCAGAGGGCCTTGGACCAAAAAGACGGGACCGTCGTCACGTTTGGGCGTCTGGAGATCAAGCCGGGGGCTTTTAATATTGTCGCGAACGAGACGGATTTTTATATTGACTGCCGCAGCAGAAGCATGGAGAGTGTGGACGCGGTGCTGGAGGAGATAGAAGCTTCTTTGAAAAAAAGCGCGGAAGAGAATCCCGGGCTTTCTTATCACATCGAGGAGAAATTGCGCGCGTATCCGGTGCTGATGAAGCCTTCCGTGCAGGAATTGCTGGAGAAGAAGGCGGAGGAAGCCGGGATATCTACGAGGAGGATTCTGTCGGGAGCCGGTCATGACGCGATGATCATGGGGTCCTTGTGCGATGTGGCGATGGTGTTTGTGCCGAGCAAAGACGGGCGAAGTCATGTGCCGGAGGAATGGACGGATTACGAGGATCTGCGAAACGGAGCGGAAGTGCTCTGCCGCTGTGTGAGGGAGCTCGCGTCCTGTAAGTAGCGCTTATCGCATGCGAGAGCGAATTGTCGTATTTTTGCCCTTTCTATTTTCGTACAAATGTGCTAAACTGAAGGAAAGAACAAATGGTTTTTTTGTCAACTTTACAGGAGGGTTTTTACATGGTTGGTTATGTGCATGCAGCAGCTTCTGACAATCTGATAACGCTGGTTCAGCCGATGAAGGCAGGTGAGAAGCTTGTGGTGGACGGACAGGAATTTACGGCGCTGAATGATATTCCGATTTATCATAAGATGGCTGTGGCGGACATCCGGGCCGGGATGCCGGTTTACAAATACGGAGAAGTTATGGGGGTGGCGAGCCAGGATATCCGGGCGGGAGAATGGGCTCACATTCACAATATTGACAGCACCAGAGGACGCGGAGATAAAGCACACAGATAGAGACGGGGGAGAACGATGAAGATAAACGGATATAGAAGAGAAAACGGTACATATGGCATCCGGAATCACCTTCTGGTGATTCCGACATCGGTCTGCGCCAGCGAGACGGCGGTGCGGATCGCGGATCTGGTGCCCGGCGCGGTGGCGACGCCTCATCAGCATGGCTGCTGTCAGGTGGGCGAGGATTACAAACAGACCGTGCGGACTTTGGTCGGCTTCGGCTGCAATCCCAACGTGGGGGCGGTTCTGGTCGTGGGGCTTGGCTGTGAGGGAATCCAGCCGAAGGTCGTGGCGGATGCGATCAAGGAGACGAAGAAGCCGGTGGAGACGGTGATCATCCAGGAGTGCGGGGGCACGTTGAAGACGATCGCGAAAGGAGCCGAGATCTGCGCCAGACTGTCCAGGGAACTGGCGAAGCAGGAGAAGACGGAGTTTGACGTCAGCGAGCTGGTGTTGGGTCTGGAGTGCGGCGGTAGCGATCCGACCAGCGGCATCGCTTCCAATCCTTCGGTAGGAAAGGCTTCGAATCTGCTGATTGATGCCGGAGGCAGCAGCATTTTAAGCGAGACGACCGAACTGATCGGCGCCGAGCATCTGGTGGCGGCCCGCTGCGTGACGAAGGAACTGAGCGATAAACTGACGTTTATGGTGAAGCGGGTGGAGGATAAGTCGATCGGTTACGGTGTGGATTTGCGGGGGACGCAGCCGACGCCGGGTAACATTGAAGGCGGGCTGACTACGATTGAGGAGAAGTCCCTGGGGTGCATTTACAAGGCCGGCGACAAACCGGTGGTCGGCGTTTTGGAGTATTCCGAACCGGTTGATCCGGCGAAAAAGGGTCTGTATTTTATGGATTCCCCGGGTGAGGACATCGATTCGATCACCGGTATGGTAGCCGGCGGCGCGCAGATCGTCGTATTTACGACGGGACGGGGAACGCCTACCGGATGTCCGATCGCGCCGGTCGTCAAAGTTACGGGTAACAGCCAGACTTACGAGAATATGATTGACAACATCGATATCAACGCCGGCAAGGTGATCACCGAGGGCGTGACGCTGGATGAGATGGGGAAAGAGATTTTC
>JAAWIE010000156.1 GCA_022796195.1 Lawsonibacter sp.
ACAACGTGGTCATTACCGGAAAAGCCGGTTTTGCCACCATAGGCAGGCCCATGTACTACACCTCATAAAATGAAATCTCACGGTGGGACGCGAATCTTGCCCAGAATCGAATCCCACCGTGAGATTAAAAAAATGAAAGACCTTGACACTGCTCACTCTATAAGTTACAATAAACATACTAGAATTTTATGATGAATATAACGATACAGAGGAATGGATGGTGTTTTATGGCTGAGATGGTAAGTGTACCGTTATATCAACAAATCAAAGAGGACATCAAAGATGCGATCCAGAGTGGAAAATACAAGCCAAAGGAGAAAATCCCCCCGGAGCCGGCGCTAAGTGAGGAATACGCTGTCAGCCGGATTACTGTCCGCCGGGCGATAGAAGAACTGTGCAGCGAGGGATACCTGACCAAAATGCAGGGCCGGGGAACTTTTGTAAATACCCCCCGTATCAACCGGAAATTCACCGGCGGCGACAAGGTGGAGGGATTTTCCCAGACCTGCCGCAAGCTGGGCTTGACGCCAGGAGCCAGAGTTGTGGACCGCCGAATCGTTCCTGCCCGACATGATGAACAGGAATTTTTCGGCCTGGGGTCCGATTCCCTGCTGATCTATGTGGAGCGGGTGCGTACAGCAGACGGCCAGCCTATCTTTCTGGAAAACCTGTTTCTGCCCTATGAGGAATACAAGACCCTGCTGTCCATGGATCTGAGTAATGTTTCCATGTTCGAGACGATCGCTCAAGTCTCCGGCCATGGTCCAGCCAACATTGCCCACCGGACGGTGGAGGTTACCCGCGCCTCCCTGGAGCAGTCCCAACATCTTTCAATCCCCCTGGGAGAACCAATGCTGTTTTTAAACGTCTATTTTTTGGATGAAGCGGAACATCCCAACTGCATTGGCCGCCAGTATTATATTGGAAGCCGCTATATGTTTGAAATTTAGTGAAATAATATGTGCAAAACCGTTGGATCACCGAACTGGTGGTTCAACGGTTTTTTGTTTCTAAGAGCTGGGAGTTTTTCACAAAACTGAGATACCAAAATTATGCACCTATACAGAAACGTGTTTTTTTAAGAAAATCCCTTGACAGACTTTAAAAATGCGCTATTATGTATATAACGATTATAACGTTTATAACGAATGTGGCGACAATGACGGCAGAGGGAATAGCTTTGTATTTTAGCGTTGCGAAACGCTGAAAATAAAGGAAAAGGAAAGGACGATGCGCATGAACAGGATCATTTTAGCGTCCCACGGCAGTCTTTCGGCGGGTATGCTGGACACAGTTCAGATGGTGATGGGGGATCTCCCCAATGTCTGTGCCGTAGCCACCACTCGGGATGAGACGGAGAACATCGTGCAGAAGACCAGCCGCCTGCTGGACAGCTTCCCGCCCGAGGACACTGTCTATATCCTGACGGATATGCTCAACGGCAGCGTCAACAACGACATGCTCTCTCTGGTGGCCAAGTATCCAGAAATCACCGTGATCTGCGGGATGAATGCCTGTCTGGTGCTGAGCATTGCGGACGCAGAGGAACCGCTGACAGCCGAGGAACTGGAAGAGATCTTGGGCCAGGCCCGGGGGCAGCTGATGGACTGCACCAGGCAGCTGCGGGAGGCTATGAACAACAATACAGATGAGGAGGATGACCTGTGATCAAATTGGTGAGACTGGACTACCGGCTCCTGCATGGACAGGTGGTATTTTCCTGGACCCAGAACGTAGGAGCCCAGCGCATCATCGTGGTGGACGACGAGGCGGCCACCGACGAGCTGAAAAAGACCGCCTTGAACCTGAGCAAGCCTGCCGGCGTCCGTCTGAATATCTTTACCTTGGACAAGACGCTGGAGAAGATGCCCAAGGTGGAGGCACTCAACGAGAATATCATGATGATCTTTGGCAACACCGCCACGCTGCGCAAATTCTGCGAGGCCTATCCCAAGTGCAAAGAGGTCAACTACGGCGGCATCGCCAATAAGGAGAATTCCAAGCAGTACGCCGGGGCTGTTTTCCTCAATGAGACGGAGCAGGCGGACACTCAGAAGATTTTGGACTTGGGTGTAAAAATCTTCATGCAGCAGACTCCTGGGCACAAACGGGAAAATCTCACCCGTGTGTAAATAAGAAAAAGGAGAGAAAAGAACATGTTAGCACAATCCATCATATTGGGCCTGATCGGCGTGTTCTGTATCTTGGACTCCCGCCTGCTGGGCCGGCTGAACTTCGAGCGTCCCCTTATCACCTGTACCCTGGTGGGCTTGGCGCTGGGTGACCTGAAAACCGGACTTGCTGTGGGTGCCTCCATGGAATTGATCAGTATGGGCCTGGTAAACATCGGCGGCGCGGTGCCTCCGGACATGAACATGGCCGCTATCATCACCTCCGCCTTTGCCATCACTACCTCCGCCACCATTGAGACCGCTCTGGCCATCGCTATGCCTATCGCCGTTCTGGGCCAGTTTATCGGCGTAATCGGCCGGACCGTTCTGGGCACCTTGACCCACGTGGCCGACCGGGCCATTGAGCAGGGTAATTTCAAGAAGGCGTACAGTATGCACATTGTTTGGGGCACGATCATCTATGCGCTGCTCTACTTCGTGCCCATCTTCCTGGCAATTTACATCGGCACCGACGCGGTGGAAGCTATTGTGAATGTGATTCCCGCCTGGCTCACCGCCGGCCTGAACCTGGCGACCAAATTCCTCACCGCCTACGGCCTTGCGCTGCTGCTGTCCGTTATGCTCACCCGGGACCTGACCATCTACTTCTTCCTGGGCTTCTTCATGGTGGTTTACCTGGGGCTGGACATCACGGCCATCGCTATCTTCGCCTGCATCCTGGCCCTGATTCTGAACAGCGTGAAGTTTAAGAAGGGTGCCGCCACCGCTGACGGCCCCGCTCCTGCGGACGACTACGACCCGCTGGAAGACGACGACCTGTAAGAGAGGGAGGGGAACGACATGAAAAACGACTCTAATTTCAAGAAATTCTGGCAGTTCTTCTGGCGGTCCTGGGCGATCCAGGCGTCCTGGAACTACGAACGTCAGATGAATATGGGCTTCCTGTACGGAATTGTCCCTACCCTGGACCGCATCTACCCCGACAATAACGACCCCCGGCAGGTAGCCTATAAGAAGGAAGCCTACAACCGGCATATGGCCTTCTACAACTGCACTCCCCAGACCAGCGCCTTCACCCTGGGCCTGGCCGCCTCCATGGAGGAGGAGTACGCCGCCAACCGGGACACCTTCAACCCCGA
>JAAWIE010000021.1 GCA_022796195.1 Lawsonibacter sp.
TTTTCTGGATGTTCGATTTTGTCACAAAGGAAAGAATTTAGGGTAACTGCACAATAAAATGTTGTTTTCAGTCTTGTCCTTTATCGGTAACGTCCTTATTAAAATGAAAAAGTTATTTTCTCTCTTCCTCTCTGCAAATGATATCAAAACACAGCTTAGATACTCACGCCCTGTACTTTTAGATATTTACACTAATGTTATCTCCCCCGGTCGCACAGACCGTCATGCCGTTATGGCCTATACTTATTGGGAGACCGCCAACACCACATACCTTATTTGTGATAATACTTGGGGCAATACAGGTGTTCACATTTGCACAGATGACCTGGATGCCACAACCCGTGTCTTGTACCTCTCTTGAATTTGTTATGAGAAAAAATGTTAGATATAGCCTAATCCTTATTGCCTTCTTCATTTTTATTTTCATTTCTGTGAACTGCTATGCTCTCTTTTCAGAACTTAATGCTAAAAATTACTTGCAAAACCTATCCATTCTCGGATTACAAAAAGTGGAAATTTTTGCATACGGTAAAGAAATGGAAATATATGACGAAGATTCCCAAAAAGCCATCATAGACAATTTCTCAAAGATTGAACTTACCCTTGGTTCTCCCCAAAAACTGCAAGCCCCTGGTGGGGTCAGTATGTGGATTACTCTATTTTATCAGGATGGTACCACAGTAGAAATTACACTGCCCGTCTTCAAGTATTCAACCATGTGGGGGACACAGTACTTTTTCTGTAAAATAGATGGCGAACCAGATGAGGGCAATGTTTTATTTGCATTTCCTGACCCTACCGAACAGTCTAACGAAAACTATACCGTTGCGGTAAGTGGAACGGTGAAGTACTAGTGAATACTTATTTATCAGTGGAGGTAAATAATGAAAATCACATTATCAAAGATCAGCGTCATGCTCATTGCTTTCTCCATTTTTGTAGGGCTTTCTTCTATATGCAATATAGGGTATAGCGTTTCCATGGAAGAAGCCGACAATACCGATATCATTACAGAACCCCATGTATACCCAGTTCTTCCGGGCAGCGCAGAATGGAGCACATTCTATGAACCCGAGCAAAAATTAGCCGCATGTTATGTCAGCCCAGATGAACTGAACCGGATGACCACCGATGCTTTAGTGGAAACTGTTATTAATTATCCCTTGCTGATTGATATGTACGCCTTTGAATCTATTGACATTGGTATTGAAGAAGTTTCCACACACTTTGCCGGTATTGAAGAACTGTTCTCCCGTGACGATGCAGCGCAGTCCCTAAGCGATTATTATCAACAGGCAAAGGCCCGGGACGCAAGTAATATTAAAATAGAATACGCTAATACGCTCCTGGAATGCTTATCCAATTCAACCGAGGATATTCACGAATCGGATCAAATTGTGCCACATATTAGGAATACTTATGTTAAAACTCCCAAAGGCAGTGATGTTTTTGTGCAAGAAGGTGTAACCTGGGCACATCAAAACATTTCATATGATAAGGCTGTTGCCTACATCGAAGTATACTGAGAGACTTATCCAAGTGCGAGACTAATTGCCGATGTGAATCCTTCTTATAATTGTCATTCTTACGCTTTTTACAGTCAATCGATTTCAAATAACTATTGGATGCCTGACCCAACACAGTATTTTACCGATCAAAGCTATATTTCCTGTCCAGCTAAATTTGGCGCAAGAGTTTATTACACAAGACGAGACGGCAAAAGTAATCATTCCTCAATTGTCACAAAGGTTTCCTCTGGAAGCAACCCGACTACTGTAGCCTCAAAATGGGGATACTCTGGTGTATTTACCCACTTTACCAAGGACTGTCCTTACGGCAATTCTATTTCTAATGTTACAAGCTATGAATTAAATCCAAACTAATGGCATTTGACACGAGCGATTAAGCTCTCCTTAAATACTCAAATAGTGGCACAGAAATGATGTAAATATGGAGTTGTAATCACTATGAAATGTCCAAGTTGTGAAGTAGAAATAGACGAAGGCTATTCTCTTGTTTTGGGGCTTTACGGAAAACTCCACATTAAGGCGGAACCGGTTGAGGAGGGCGTACCTTCCCCGAATGTATGTATTTGTCCCAACTGCGGTACAGTTAAGCTGTATGTAGATACGAACACATTTAAGCCTAAGCTAGCCAACTTAGCCGCCTTGTCCGCCTCGGCCGACGCTGTGAAACGATGGATTAAGGGCTACAACAGCCCCCAGGAGAAAGAAAATAAGCCGTGAGCATCACTTTGTCAAAAATCAGTGGTTCACTCATTGCTCGCTCGATTTTTGCGGGACTTTTCTCTACCTGCAACATAAGCGGTTTATAAAAAGCGGGCCTTTACGGCCCGCTTTTTTGGTTCAGTTGGAGGCAGTATCGGGGTCGGTGTCATCGCCCCAGAGCATATTCTTACGCAGTTCGGCGCCCACGGTCTCCATCGGATGTTTCGCCAGCTGGGCCCGTTTGGCGTTGAAGAAGGTGCGGCCGTTTTTGTTTTCAGCGATCCAGCGTCCGGCGAACACGCCGTCCTGGATATCGGTGAGGACCGCCTTCATATTCTTCTTCGTCTCCTCGTAGGGCAGGATGCGGGGGCCGGAGACGTACTCGCCGTACTCGGCGGTGTCGGAGATGGAATAGTTCATCATAGCCACGCCGCCCTTGTTGATCAAGTCGATAATCAATTTCATCTCATGGATGCACTCGAAGTAGGCGTTCTCGGGGGCGTAGCCCGCCTCCACCAGGGTCTCGAAGCCCAGCTTCATCAGCTCCACAACACCACCGCAGAGGACAGCCTGCTCGCCGAACAGGTCGGTCTCGGTCTCGTCCTGGAAGGTGGTCTCCATCACGCCGCCCCGGGCGCCGCCGATCCCGGCGGCATAGGCCAGGGCCAGTTTGTAAGCGTCGCCGGTGGCGTTCTGCTCCACGGCGATGAGGCAGGGCACGCCCTTGCCTGCCACGTACTGGGAGCGGACCGTGTGGCCGGGGCCCTTGGGGGCGATCATGGACACGTCCACACCGGCGGGAGGGACGATCTGCTTAAAATGAATATTGAATCCGTGGGCGAACATGAGCATGTTCCCGGCGGACAGGTTGGGGGCAATGTCCTTCTTATAGACGTCGGCCTGAACCTCGTCGTTAATCAGGATCATGACGATATCGCCCCACTTGGCGGCCTCAGCCACAGTCTTAACCTGAAGACCGGCCTTCTCGGCGCTGGCCCAGTTTTTGGAGCCCTCCCGCAGACCGACGCACACGTCGCAGCCGGAGTCCTTCAGGTTCATCGCGTGGGCGTGGCCCTGGGAGCCGTAGCCGATAATGGTGATCTTCTTGCCGTCCAGATAATTGATGTCGCAGTCCTTTTCATAGTACATTTTTGCCATAGTTGTATTCCTCCTTGAGTTTGTTGTCATCATATATGGTGCTGCGCCCTCTTTCGATGGCGATGGTACCCGTCTTTGCGATTTCCAAAATGCCGAAGTCGGCCAGCATGGCGGTCAGCGCGGCAGTCTTCTCCTTGTCTCCAAAGATGGCGACCGTGAGCGTCTCCCGGCTTACGTCGATAATCTTAGCCCGGAAAATATTCGCCATCTGAATGACTTCATCCCGGGCATTGCGGTCCGCCGCATGGACCTTGATGAGGGAAAATTCCCGCTGGATGGAGATTCCTTCATCCAGAATTTTGACCGCCAGCACCGGGATCAGTTTCCGGCATTGGTCTGCAATCTGGTTAATCATCAGTTCGTCCGCCACCAGCACAATGGTAATGCGGGTGACATGGGGTTTGTCCGTCTCGCCAGAGACGATGGATTCAATGTTATAGCCCTTGCGGGAGAAAAGCCGGGCCACCTGGCTCAATACGCCTGGTATATCCCGTACAAGGATTGACAGAGTGTATTCCTTTTTTCGGGTATCAAATTCACGTTTCATCCTGTCCACCCCCTATTTCAACAAAAAGTCCGTGATGTGGGCGCCGCCCGCCACCATGGGCCGGACCATCTCGTCCATATCCAAGACACAGTCGATGACACAGCCGCACCCGGCCTCCAGCGCGGCGGAAAAGGCGGTTTCCATCTCCGCCATGGTGGTGGCCCGGAATCCCTTGAGTCCATAAGCCTCCGCCAGCTTGACAAAGTCGGGCCCCCGGTCCAGGGTGGTCTCGGAGAACCGCTTGTGGTAAATCAGATTCTGCCACTGGCGCACCATACCCAGGGTGCCGTTATTGAACACCACCGTGATAACGGGCAGATGGTAGTGCTCCACCGTAGCCAGTTCGTGGCAGTTCATGCGGAAACAACCGTCGCCGGTGGTGTGGACCACCACCTTGTCCGGATTGCCCACCTTGGCTCCGATGGCGGCTCCAAGACCGAAGCCCATGGTACCGAACCCGCCGGAGGTGAGCAGCTGCCCGGGGTAGTCGAAGTGGAAGTGCTGAATGGACCACATCTGATGCTGGCCCACGTCGGTGGCCACAATGGTATCCTGAGGAGCCAGACGGCGGATGGTCTCCAGCACCTGTTTGGGGGTGAGGCTCTCGCTCTGCCTGGGGACGGAGGGTTCTCGCAGGGGGAGGATGTGTTCCTTCCATTCCGGGTGGCTGTACTGGCCCAGCCGCTGGTTGAGCAGGGCCAGCACCCGCCGGGCAGAACCGATAATATGGTGGTCGGTGAGGACATTTTTGTCGATCTCAGACCGGTCGATGTCGATATGGACAATTTTGGCCTGGCTGGCAAAGGTGTCAGGCTGGAGGGCCACCCGGTCGGAGAACCGGCACCCCACAGCAATGAGCAGGTCGCACTCGTTGCAGGCCACGTTGCTGGCCTGAGAACCGTGCATCCCGATCATGCCGGTGGTCAGGGGGTGTCCGCCGGGGAACCCTCCCCCGCCCATGACAGTAATGGCCACCGGGGCGTCCAGCTTTTCGGCAAACTCCTTAAACTCCTTATCCGCCCGGCCCCGGACCACACCGCCGCCGCAGATGAGCAGAGGCCGCTCCGACTGAGCAATCATGTCCGCCAGGGTATTGATATCCCCCATGTTGGGTTCAGGCGCCTTCAGGTCGTGGCTGGTGGACAGGGAGCGTAGACTGCCGCATTTCCGGTTTTCAGTCCAGGGGACAAATTCATAGTCGATTTCCACAGTAGGGAAGGTGACGTTTTTCAAAAAGTCGATTACCACCGGACCGGGACGGCCCGTGGCGGCCACGGCGAACGCCTGCCGCATTACGTCGGGGATGGTCTGGGGGTCCCGGACCAGATAGGTAGCCTTGGTGATGGGCATGGCGATGCCGGTGATGTCCACCTCCTGAAAGGCGTCCTTGCCCAGGGTCTGTTCAGTCACATTGCAGGTGATGAAGACAATGGGGGAGGAGTCCATGTAGGCGGTGGCAATGCCGGTGACCAGGTTGGTGGCCCCAGGGCCGCTGGTGGCGAAGCACACCCCCACCCTGCCGGTGGAGCGGGCATAGCCGTCGGCGGCGTGGGAAGCCCCCTGTTCGTGGGCCGTTAATACGTGGTGGATTTTATCTTTGTAGTTGTACAGTTCGTCATAGAGATTCAGGATGGTCCCGCCGGGATACCCGAAGACGGTGTCCACCTCCTGCTCCAGCAGACACTCCATGATCGCTGCGGTTGCTCTGATTTTCATAGTGCCTCCTTTGCGCCTCCTTTGTTCTCGGTTCTTCCTTTTCTTAAAAGAAAAGGAAGCGAAAAGAATTTTGGAAACTTCGTTTTTTCTCCCAGGAGAGATGAATTTTGAGTTTATGTCACGCTACTGATCTGCGTCGAACAGCACCCACAGCCCCTGTTCCGCCGCATTGCGCCAGAAGGGCAGGGAATCCTCCAGACTGCTCCAGGTGTACTCGAAGTCGTCCTCACAGGGTCCGCAGCTTGTCCAGTTCTTCCCTGGTGATGGCCCGCAGGCCGCCCAGACAGCTCATTTCATTTCCCCCTGTTCCAGCCGGCTGCTCATATCTTCCCTCCGCCCTTTTGCAGGGCGATCACGCCGGTGCGTACCACCTCCAGGATGGAGAAGGGACGGAGCATAGCCTCGAAGGTGTCGATGCGGTCGGGGGTATCGGAGAGTTCCAGGGTCATGGAATTGGGGGAAATATCAGACACTTTGGCCCCACAGATGTTGCAGATGGTCATAATATCCTGCCGGGTTTTGCTGGTAGCGTTAACCTTCAGCAAAACCAGCTCCCGGCCGATCATCTTGTCCTCAGGGATAGTGCGAACCTTGATGACCTCAACGAGCTTGTTGAGCTGTTTTTCTACCTGTTCTACCACACTGTTTCCGCTGTCTACAATAATGGTAATCCGTGAAATGGCGGGGTCGTCCGTAACTCCCACAGCCAGGGAGTCGATGTTAAAGGCCCGGCGGGAGAACAGCCCGGTAATGCGGTTGAGTACGCCGGCTTGGTTTTCCACCAGGACAGAAATGGTCTGTTTCATTTTCGCTCTCCTTTAGTCAGTGGTAGATACGTCGGGGTGGACCTGACAGATCATGAGACAGGGACCCGGCTCAGACAGAAAACGGTCAATCGCCCCATCCAGCTGGATTTCTTCGCTGACGGAGATGCAGGGAACGCCATAGGCGGCGGCGATGGTCTCAAAGTCGGGGGAGCCGTCCAGCGCCACCCCAAAGGGCCCATGGTAGGGCGGGCGGCTCTGAATCTGATGGACCAGCCCCAGCGTGTTGTTGCGGAACAGTAGGATTTTCAGATCCATCCCGGCGCACTTCACCGCTGCCAGTTCATTCATCGCCATTTGGAAGGAGCCATCGCCGCAGACCACCACGGTTTGCCGGTTGGGCTGGGCCACCTTGACCCCCACTCCGGCCGGCAGGGCGTAGCCCATGGTGCCCAGTCCACCGCTGGTCAGCAGCCGTCCGTGCTTCTGCGGCAGGTATTTGCAGGTAAAAATCTGGTTCTGGCCCACGTCTGCACAGACTACCGCGTCATCATCCAGCCGCTCCCCCAGCTTGCGCATCACCGTGCCGGGGAAGACGGAACCGGGCCGGCTGGGAAACGGACGGTTCAGTTCCGCCCTGCGGTAGTCGGCCAGCATGGCCCGCCACTGGGAACAGTCGGGGGCGGAAATGCCCAGGTCCAGCATCTGCCGCAAAATCACCTTCACATTGCCCACTAATGGGACGGCGGCCTGCATGTTTTTGCCGATCTCCGCCGGGTCTACGTCGATATGGATCGTTGCCATCCGCCGCTGGATCTCGTCGGGCTGGACAATGGCCCGGTCTGCGGCCCGGGTGCCTACCATAATCAGAAGGTCGGACTTTGCAAGGGCTTTGTTGGCACAGTGGTTGCCGTGGGCTCCGATCATCCCCATATTCAGGGGATGTTTGGTGGGCATAAGGGAAATACCCATCATAGTTTTCACCACGGGAATCCCCGTCCCCTCGGCCAGTTCCAGCAATTCCTCCTGTGCCCCAGCCAGCCACACGCCGCCTCCGGCGCAGATGATGGGCTGTTTGGCCTTGCCAATAGCCTCCACCACCCGCTTGATTTGCAAATCGTTGCCCTTCACGCTGGGCTTATAGCCCCGGATATTGACCTCTTCCGGCCAATCGAAGGATTTGACCGCCTGTTCCTGCACATCGATGGGAATATCAATCAGGACCGGCCCAGGACGGCCGGTGGAAGCGATGTGGAATGCCTCCCGGACGACCCGGGGGAGCTGGCCGGGATCTTTCACTAAGTAGCTGTGTTTGGAGAAGGGGGCCACTGCGCCGGTGATGTCCACCTCCTGAAAGATGTCCCGGCCCAGCAGATGGCTGGGCACCTGGCCGGTAATGGCCACCATAGGGATGGAATCCATATAGGCGGTAGCAATCCCGGTAATCAGATTGGTCGCCCCCGGTCCAGAGGTTACCATGCACACCCCCGCCTTGCCGCTCACCCGGGCATACCCCGACGCCATATGTCCTGCGTTCTGTTCGGTCCGGACCAAGGTATAGCCGATCTCCGGGGCGTCCTTCAAGGCGTCCACAGCGGGGCAGATGGTGGCCCCGGCATAACCGAATATATGGGACACGCCCTCCCGTTTCAAGCTCTCAATCAGCGCCTGCGCTCCGTTCATGAAACGTCACCTCCAAAATAAAATAGAAAAACGGCTCGTCCTACCTCTGTTTAAGATAGGACGAAGCCGTATGCTCCGTGGTACCACCTAAATTCATGGCCTGTGCCATGCGCTCGTTGCCCTGTAACGGAGGGAACCCGTTCCTGCCTACTGCGGCCTTCCGCCGGTTCAGCCGGACTGCTCACGGGTGAGGTTCGGCGGAGGGTCCTTCACAGGCGCTCGCACCAGCCGCGCCCTCTCTTCAAGTTCCAGACATGCCTACTGCCCCGGTCATCGCGTTTATGGTTGATTGCTCCTTATCTTACTCTATTCCCGTGGGTTTGTCAATTCCTTTTTTTGTATTCTCGGGAAAATGAAACTACCAGTGCTATTTTGCAGTTTCAGATGCTTGGCGTTGGGCCGGAAGCCCGGTTCCTCCACCACCGTCCTCACCTTCTGCCGTGTCTCTTCGTTGACGCTGGTAGGATCGCTGCATACGCGGGATACGGCTGCATCCGGCAAATTTTGATCGCCCCAGGTCTTTATATAAGCAAGCACATCCATAAAGCTGTTCCCAAAATCGGATAGCGTGTATTCCACTATTGCACAGAAATCGGACTCCGTATCACTTCTTCTATTTGGCTGGCATCTCCAGCGCTAGGCGCATCAAACGCATTTCGGTTCCAAGGAACCTTGCCCGAGGACAAGGAAGTCCTCTCCACAGCCCTTAACCGGATTATCAAAACCGTAAAGGAAGATGATCTGCGGGAGTACCGCGTCAACCTGAGTCATCTCTAATGACAAAACGGGGCGAACTGTTGGATTTTTAAGCGTTAAACCATTCGCTCCATCCGGACCCGCTCCACACCGTTGAAATACTGAAACAACAGCTCCAGAAAAAATTTGGAGTAATGAGAGAGATAGCGGTCCTTCATCCGAATCAGGGACAGCCTCTGGGTCAGGGGCTGTCCTTTGTAATGCAGCGGAAAAATATTGAGATCGGCAGGAATTTCCTCCCGCTGGCTGACCAGACTCATCTGAGAGATAAAGCAGGCGGCCAGCCGCTGAAAGCAGACGGTGGTCCCCACCTGGGTATAGGTGCTGGTGATGTAAGCGCGGGGGACAATGTTAGCCGCTTCAAAGCATTGATTGATCTGCCGGCCCATGCGGTTGTTAAAAATACAAAAGGGCAGCTTGGCAAAATCCTTCACATCTGCCCCGCCGGACGCCCGTTTCTTTAAATTTTCGGCCTCGTCCCCATAACATCGTTTCAGCAGGGAGTCAGCCACACAGAGGTAGACTTGGTCGTCCATCAGCAGCTGGGTGACCAGCCTGGGGTGCTCCTCCCCGTTGAGGGTAACCGCGAAATCCAGAGAACCGTCCAACACCAGGGGCTCCAGTCGGGCCGTGACCGTATCGGTGATGCGCAGTTCCACATTGGGGTAGCGGGCGGAAAACTGGGGCAGGACGGCGGGCAGGCACATGTTCAGCCGCAGGGCGCTGGCCCCGAAGCGAAGTATCCCCCGCTCCTGCTGAGCGATGTCAGACAGAATATCCTGCAAATTCACCTGCTCTTTGTTTACCACGTTAGCAAAGCCCAGGACAAACTCCCCAGCGGTGGTCAGGGCAAGGGCGGGCTTGCGGTGCAGCAGCCTGGTGCCGTAGTGGTCCTCCAGGCGCTGGATGTGGTTGCTTAGGGTCTGTTGGGAAATAAAAAGGCGGTTGGCTGTGCGGGTCATGTGCAGGTCCTTGGCCAGCTCTGAGAAGTAGTACAAACTGGTGAGATCCATGGCGTCTCCTTCACAAAAAATTTTTGTTAAAAACTCTAAAATTTGCTGTTTTACTTGTGGCTTGCTTTATATTACTATAAAGGCACTAAGAGCGCAAGAGCTTTCGGCAAAAACCAACAAATTCGAGGAGGAGTTATCTATGTCCGTAGGAAAAAGAATTTATCTCAGGCGTGAAATGCCCGACCCCGAGATCATGGCCCAGTTTAAGACCATCCCCGCCTCCAACACTGCCGATGTGATGAATCGCAGTTGTGCCATGAATCCCCGCATCCGTCTGGTAAGCCAGCCCAAAGACCAGATGATGGTGGGTCCAGCCTACACCGTGAAGGGCCGGGCCGGGGACAACCTAACGCTCCACGCCGCCCTGAATTTCTGCCAAGAGGGGGATGTGCTGGTGGTCTCCAACGAGGAGGACACCACACGGGCCCTGATGGGCGAGGTAATGATGGCCTACCTGCGGTATACCAAGAAGATTGCCGGTATCATCTTGGACGGCCCCATCCGGGACATTGACGAGATCGGCAAATGGGACTTCCCGGTCTACTGCACCGGCACCACCCCCGGAGGCCCCTACAAGGAGGGCCCAGGTGAGATCAACGTGCCTATCTCCTGCGGTGGTATCAGCGTCAACCCCGGCGACATCATCCTAGCCGACCCCGACGGCATCATCGTCATCCCCCGGCAGGACGCCGCTGTCATCCTGGAGGAGGCCAAAAAGTTCCAGGCCGCCGACGAAAAAAAACTGGAGGCCGCCAAGGCCGGCACCGCCAACCGAGCCTGGGTGGAAAAGGCCCTGGAGGAAAAGGGATACGAGATCATCGACGATGTGTATCGCCCCTGATTGTTGCAATACATACTGGAAGGAGAGATATCTATGAGCCAAATCGCCATTGCTCTGATTATTCTGACCATAACCGTGGTCCTATTTATATTGGAACCGATCCCCATTATCGTCACTGCGATTGGCGCCTCCATTGCCTTCGCCTACACCGGGCTGATCGAGGTAGGCGACATTTTCACTGGCTACAACAGCACCACCATTGTTCTGCTGGCCGGCATGATGGTGGTCGGTTCCTCCCTGTTCCACGCTGGGATCACCGATATGATTGGTGAAAAAATGGTGAAGGTTACCGGAAAAAACGAACGCAATATCATTTTGGCAACCCTGGTTGTCTCCTGCGCACTGAGCTCCGTTTGCAGCAACATCGGCGTGATGACCGCAATGGCTCCGCTGGTCACGGCCATGTGCTTGACGGCCGGCTTTGGCCCCTCCAAAGCACTGCTGGCCCTGCTTTTTGGCGCCCAGTTCGGCGGCTTTGTTACTCTGGTGGGTGTGGGCTCCAACGCCACGGCCAACAGCGTCATGGCCGAGCAGGGAATTGAGCCCTTTGGTTTCTTCAGCATTACCCCCTTTGGCATCGGTGTGTGCATTTTGGGTACTTTGTACTTTACTTTCGTAGGCCGGAGACTGATTCCCGACACAAACTATGTCCCTGAATTTGCTAAGACCGAAAAAAAGCCGCTGGATAAGAGGAAAGCGGTCATTGCGGTTGTTACACTGCTGTGTGTGCTGGCAGTGATTGCGGCCAGCCCCAAGAATATCCCCATGCACGTTGCCGCCGTAGTTGGCGCCCTGGTCATTGTTGGAACCAAGTGCATGAGTGTTCAGGATGCCGTCAAGGCCATCGACTGGAACTGTATGCTTCTGGTGGGCTCCCTCACCGCAATTTCCAACGGGGTAAAAAACAGCGGCCTGGGTACTGCCGCAGCGGATGCCATTTTGGATATTCTTGGTGAAAACCCCAGCACCTTTATGATCACGTCCCTTATTTTCTTTACCGCCGCTCTGCTGACCCAAATTATGTCCAATATCCCTACCATTATGCTTTTTATGCCAATTGGTATCTCCATTGCAGAACAGATTGGCGTCAGCCCCTATCCCATTGCCATGACCATCACATTGGCTGGCGCGGCCTCCTACGCCACCCCCTTCGCCGCGCCCCAAAATATGATGACAGTGGGCTGGACCCGTTACAAATTTGTGGATTTTATAAAAATTGGACTGCCCATGCTGCTGGTTACTTATGTGGTGGTAGTGGCCTTGGTCCCTATCTTCCTGCCATATTAAACAGGTGAAGCTGATGGAACATATGCTAAAGGGCGTCTACGATCTGCATATACACACCAGCCCCGATGTTGTTCCCCGCAAATGCAGCGACATCGAGCTGGGCCGGCGGCTCATCGGCGCCGGAATGGCAGGCTGTGCCATTAAGAGCCACTATTTTGATACGTCTGCCCGGGCAGGGCTGATTCAGGAGCAATTCCCCCAGCTGCATATTGTGGGCGGCGTAGTCCTGAATCGTTCGGTGGGCGGTATCAACCCGGAGGCGGTGGAACGCTCTGCCCAGGCAGGGGGCAAAATGGTCTGGTTTCCTACGGTGGAGTCCCGCTCATTCCAAGCCTTTCAGTATCGGGAAAATCCGTCCCCTGATCTATCTCATCTGTTGACTGTGCTGGACGAAAATGGTATGTTAATTCCACAGGCGAAAGCGGTCGTAGAGACGGCGGTCCGGCACCGTATGGTAGTAGGAACAGGGCACCTATCTGCTCAGGAGGGCATGGCCCTGGTGGCAGAGGCCGCCCGGACCGGCTGTCAGATGGTACTCACCCATGCAGACAATCCGGCGGACCGTTACACAATCGAGCAGCAGCAGGAAGCGGTCCGGCAAGGAGCCTTTGTTGAACACTGTTTCTTTACCACCTATTTTAACCGCACCACCATTGCGGAAATTGCCGTGCAGATCCGAGCGGTGGGCTGTGAGCATGTGATTTTAACCACAGATTTCGGACAGCCGAAAGCGCCCTATTCCGACGAGGGGATGGCACAATACGCAAATCTGCTTCTGGGGCAGGGATTTTCCCGGGATGAGCTGCGGCAGATGATGGTAGATAATCCAGCAAACTTGATTTTTCAATAATTTTATAAAAGGAGACGTATTTTATGCCCTATAAAGTGCTGCTTCCCCAGCCCATTCTACCTGAGGGCTACGCCTTTCTCCGGGACCATGGCTACGAGGTTGTAGACGGCCGCGGCTTTACCGAGGAGGACATCCTAGCCGATATTCCAGACTGCGACGCCATGATCGTCCGCACAGCCAAAATCACCGGAAAAATCCTGGACGCAGCTCCTAAGCTGAAGATGATCGCCCGTCACGGCGCGGGGTACGACAATGTGGACCTGGAGGGAGCCCGGCGGAACAAGGTGCTGGTCACTACCGCTGGCGGAGCCAACGCCATCTCTGTGGCCGAGCTGGCTATCTTCTATATGCTCTACTGCTCCCGCCGCTTCAAGGCCGTCATGGCCCACTGCAAAGAGGACTACCGCTACGCTAAGATGGGGATTCAGAAGACCGAACTGGAGGGCAAAACCCTGGGACTGATTGGCACAGGCAACATTGGTAAACTGGTGGCCAAAAAGGCGGCCTACGGCTTCGACATGAAGGTGCTGGCTTACGACCCCTTTGCTCAGGAGATCCCCGAGTATATCCAACTGGTGGAGGACCGGGATCTTATTTTTAAGGAGAGCGACTATGTTTCCCTCCATGTCCCTGCCACCCGGGAAACCACCCGCTCGGTCAGTGACCGGGAGTTTGACCTGATGAAAGAGACCGCCTTCCTTATTAACACCGCCCGGGGGGCTATCGTGGATGAAGCCGCCCTGATCCGGGCCCTGGAAGCCAAAAAGATAGCCGGAGCCGGCTTGGATACCGTGGAGCAGGAGCCTTTTGACTTGAACAACCCCCTGTTGGATATGGAAAACGTCCTGGTGGCTCCCCACATTGGCGGCGCTACCACGGAGGCTTCTACCCGCTCCTCTATCGCCTGCGCCCAGGCTATTGACGACTACTTCTCCGGGCGCACCCCCAAATTCATCGTTCCCGAACTGCGGGATTTGGTATGATATTTCTCTCAAAAGGCCAGCCGGCGGAATTTTTCCACCGGCTGGCCTTAATCAGTTGGAACAATTTATTTTTCAGTGCAGAACCGCACCAGCATGGTTTCGGCCTGTGCGTGGGTAGCGGGCTCTCCGGGGAGGAAGGTGCCATCAATGCCGCGCAGGTGGGCAACTCGTTGACTTCACCCGTTCACTTCGCCCTACGCTATTTCGATCCACGCCCCCCTTGCGGGGGGCGACTCTGCGCATCTTCCTCAGCACTTACTGCACAGACTATTTCAACCCACGCCCCCCTTGCGGGGGGCGACGTTATCCCTCCTCCACTTAATATACGCACCAACATACATTTCAACCAACGCCCCCCTTGCGGGGGGCGACCGGAGGGCGCGTCCTCGACCATACGCGCCATCTATTTCAACCAACGCCCCCCTTGCGGGGGGCGACTTGACCCGTAAATTAAACACAGCCATTTCCTGCTCAATTTCAACCAACGCCCCCCTTGCGGGGGGCGACGCGCCCCGTCCTTGCTGGCGGCGTACAGCCCCCAAATTTCAACCAACGCCCCCCTTGCGGGGGGCGACCTGTTGAGACAGTAATGTGGTTTCGGCAACAGGATTTCAACCAACGCCCCCCTTGCGGGGGGCGACAACCGTGTGGTAGATATTGAGTGCCGCTATGGAATTTCAACCCACGCCCCCCTTGCGGGGGGCGACCGATTAAGGGATGGTTCCGAGCGATTGAGATCACCCGATTTCAACCCACGCCCCCCTTGCGGGGGGCGACCAGTTTGATCCAAGCCAATTTATCACCCGTGACATTTCAACCCACGCCCCCCTTGCGGGGGGCGACCGGAAGCGGACGTGGGCGCATACGTGGATCACGGCTTATTTCAACCCACGCCCCCCTTGCGGGGGGCGACATCACCGTCTGCGGCTCCGCTTCAAACATGATGATTTCAACCCACGCCCCCCTTGCGGGGGGCGACATGCGTTGACGTGGTTGCAGTATGTGCGGTGGTAATTTCAACCCACGCCCCCCTTGCGGGGGGCGACAGCAAAAACAGCTAAAATTTTAAGCTGTTTTTACAGCAAACAGACAATTCTTTCAAATATCCCCTCCTTGCTCCCATGCCATTCAAAAAGCAGGGTAGTCTGCTCACTGAAAACACTGCAAAATCTGGTGCGAAACTACGGCGATTTTCTGTGTGCTTGCGCTTCGCACCTAGAGCATCAGCACATCTGCCGGGTCATAGGATGCCTTTACCCCAAAATGCTCGATTTTGTTCTCGTAACGGTTTCCCAGGTAGTAAAAGCGCAGACTGTCCTTTTCCGGGTCCATGATCTTACAAAGCTTCGCCTGTAACATGCGGCACTGGGCCGTATCCAGCAGGCACTCAAAGACCGAATTCTGCACCCGCTGACCGTAGTTGACACACTGTTTTGCGATCTGCCGCAGGCGCTTACGGCCGGCAGCGTCTGCGGTGTTCACGTCGTAGGTGATTAAAACCAGCATCCGATCACTTCCATAAAAATGGTGGGTAAGCATCCAGATCTCCCCGGAGATAACGGGCCAGCAGCAGCGCCTGGATATAAGGGATCATTCCCCACGGGAGTTTTTCCCCCAGATAGGGGTGGGTCAGCATTTCTTTTTTCTTCTCCTGCCAGTGTTTCAGGAACGTTTTCCTTCCCTCATCGGTCAGCAGCACCGCGCCGCTCTCCATATATTGAAAGTCTCCTGCCTTCATCCGGCGGTTGTTGATGAGGGTGAGCACAAAACGGTCTGCCATGCAGGGGCGCAGCTCCTCCATCAGGTCCAGCGCCAGGGAAGTCCGGCCCGGGCGGTCCCGATGCAGAAATCCCACATAGGAATCCAGTCCCACACTCTCCAGCGCGGAGGCGCAGTCATGGGCCAACAGGCTGTAGGCGAAGGAGAGCATAGCGTTGACCGCATCCAGCGGGGGACGGCGGCTGCGGCTCCGAAAAACAAATGTCTCTTTATCTCCCAGAATCATCTCGTCAAAAACGCCGAAGTAGGCGGAGGCCCCCACACCCTCCAGTCCGCGCAGTTCCTCCGGAGAAGTGATCTCCCTGACCTGGGACAGCAGCCCGTAAATCTGTCTGGAGGCAGAAGACAGTTTTTCGCTGTCCACCCGCAGACCGTGGTCCCGGCAGGTACGCTCAATGCTCCAGCGTGCGTTGAACAGTTTGCCAAAGATCATAGTACGGCTGATCGAACAGCACTGGCCGGGATCATCCGCGACCCGGTATTGCGTCCGGCGGAGCAAAACATTTCCGTTCCCTTCCCCGCATACTCGGGCCAAAAATTTTCCTCTGGGCGTGCAGAAAGCCAAGCCAATCTGCCGCTGGGCGCAGGCACCCATCAGCGCCGGGGATGCCCCGGCATAGGAGAAGATGATCATATTCTGTAAGGTATGCAGGGGATAGCGCGCAACGGTTTGCTTGTCCCGAGCGGTAATTCTCCGCCCACTGGTTCTCAATGTGAATCAGCGCCCATTGGCGGCGGCAGAAGGCGAAGTGCTGCAGGCCGGACAGCAGAAGCCAGTCCTCCTCAGGCCCGCTCATCCCATGCGCCGGCAGGTAACGCCGGCCGGCAGGGCGGACTCGTCCACGGTAACCTGATACTCCCCGTAGGAGCGGGCAGGGGTCGGATCATCCTTGTCCGTCCGCTCCACTTTCACCGATTCAAAAAGTTTCCAGGCAGGAGCACAGCCCAGTTCACAGTCGTGTTTGAAGATAATCAGTTCCCGCACCGCCATCTTGCCCCGGGCGGCGGAACGATCGTGTTCAAACATATTGAGAATCGCCTGCCACAGCAGCTCCAGGTCCTCCTCGGAGAAGCCGGTGGTCTTGCGGGCCAGATTGGCGGAGACATAGCCCTCGCAACGGTAGAGACCGTAGGGAATGATGTACTTGCGTCCCATTTCGGTGCCCTTTCTCTCCGCATCGGACTCGGTGGTGATGGCCACACGGGTGACAGTCACCTCCTGCGGCATCACCGGTTCCACACTGCGGGCAAAGCCCAGCTGCACCGGTCCCCGGACCTGTCCGCAGTTCAGGGCCGCCTTGACAAAGGTGGTCATCACTGCGCCGAAGGTACGAATGTCGTAGAAATTGGCACACATCCAGTCCCGGATCTTTTCGTCCAGATTGGGATCCGCCTTTTTCTTCTCCTTCACCGTCTTGTCCGTCACATCCAGATCAGCATATGCCTCAGCGTCGCTGCGGTTGAGGGGTACCCCGTCTTTGATGTAAATCCGGTAACCTTCGGCGTCCTCTTTGACGGTCTCCACATAGTTGCGGAGCTTCCGTTTCAGACATACGTCGGTCACCAGCCCCAAGCCGGTCTCCGGGTCCACCCGGGGCATATTGCCCGCGTCGGGGTCGCCGTTTGGATTTCCGTTCTCCACATCGAACAAAACAACAAATTCATAGCGGTTCCTGATAGGCTCAGACATGTTCAGTTTCCTCCTTTTTTGTGTAGCGGGCCTGGGTCTGATGATAATATCCCAACTGAAACGCCCCCTGTTGGGGCAGGCTCAGACGGTCGGGAAAAGTCTCTCCCAGTTTGCCGGTCAACTCGGTCAGCTGCTTATTGTAGGAAATGCTCCAGCCCCTGTCCAGTTTCCGCAGGTGCTTCTGGGCCAGATTGATCAACGCGGGAAACACCCGGCTGGGCGTAGCGGAGGCCGAGTTAAAGTATCGATCCTTAATCGTCGCGTTAATGCCGGGATTGGCCTGGGACTGGATGGCCTCCAGAACAGAAAACAGCCGTCCCAGGGTATAGGGGATATTGGCGCTGTCAGGATTCAGGGACACAGTCAAAACCTCCTTTGGTGGTATATCAGAGTGTGGATTTTTCAGATAGTACGCTTTCAGTATGGCGGCTCTGCCCCTTGTGATCTCCCGCTCCGCCCGGATACGCAGGGAGACGCCATGGAGCAGTGTGGCGGGATAGGACGTATCACTCAAAATGGCACGGAGGGTCTCGCCGGCCATTCCGGGCGTGGGGGATTTGTCCCGGGAATTCTGGTTCACGGTCTCATCCAGCAGTTTCCAGAGCGGAATCGTCTCAAATTTGTCAAAGGAGGGGCGAATAATCTCCAGCCGCTCCTGATGGGCATGAACATTCCGGACAAAGGCTCCGAAGGAGTTTTTCAGGAAGAACCGCACGGACAGCCGGGCGGCGTTCGGCGACAGACCCAGGATATAAAATGTGGTTCCAGGGTCCAGCCGGGTCTCATCAAACAGGACAGGCTTTCCCTGGCACAGATCAAGGGTCATCTTTTGCAGGTCGGAGGCCGAGTAGCTGGTAGGTGCGCCGAACAGACTGGCCACGAAAAAACTCTGATAGACCCGCTGACCGCCCGAAGCCCAGAACAACACCGTGGTGTCCCCGATCCGCCCCACATAGTCCCGATCCGCCAGCAGGTGGTTCAGTGCGCTGGTGTAGGCGAAGGCCGCGTATTTGCTGGTGGGAGCGTTGAGGCTCTGTTCCCGTCCGTAGGAGCAGAAGGCATCGCCATTGAAGGACACCAGGGCCGCGCCGCTGGACTGGGCTCCGGGCACTCCCTTGATGGAGGGGTGAACAGCCTCGGCTGCACCCTTTCTTCCTGTGACCAGACATACCATCTCCGGTCCGTTCTCAATGGTGTCATAATGGTTTTGCCATGCCTCCCGAATATGAGGATCATCCTGAAGAAAAATTCCATTGTACCGGAAGACCATATTGGCACCTGCCAGAATATCCTCCAGCCTGTCCGCCAGCGCGGGATGTTCTCTGGCCGTTCCCGGGTCCCATCGGTCAAAGAAAGCCAGCACCGCCCGAGCCGCCGGGCTGTCCACGGCATCCAGCAGACTATGATGAATACTCCGGCTCCCCTGAAAGCTTTTTGTGCTTTGCTCCAGTTTTCCTTTGCTGTCAATTCCTAAAAGGTATTTGGAATTATCCCAAAGGAATGCTGGCTTAACAGCAAGTGAGGTGCGCCCGGTCGGAGGTGATGGAAGCATCATTTTCTGCGGCCTCGGTTTCCCTTTTCCGTTTTCCGGAATTTGTCTAATATCAGCAACCTGTTCCAACTCTCCGGCGTCGTTGATATACAGCGCACAGGAGATATTGGCGTCACTCCAGCCGGGGCGGGCCAGTTTTCCCTGCGCAGCCAGGTCCTCATAGTGCTCCACAAGCGCCTGTAAAATCATCCAATCACCTCCCCGCTGTTCCGGGCGGGAACCTCCAGTACACCGTCCCGAAGCGTTGCCCGAAAAAAGAGGGGGGCGATATTTTCCGGGTCGGAGTAGTCCAGGTCCCAGAGCATATACCCCAGGTCCCGCTCCCCTTCCAGTTCCTTCGGGCAGGGCGGCAGAGTTTCGCAGGCTTTGAAATGAGCGGGAAATTCCCGGCATCCAAAACAGGGCTGGCTGTAACACTGTCCCCGCCTGATCCGCCGCTTGACGATGTCCTGGAATTTTCCGTCGTTGTCACGGTCCGATGCCCGATCGGTGATGTCAAAATGGGCATCGATCACGTAGCGCACATCCCGCAGCAGCAGGGCGGCCCGTTGCTGAATGTCCTGGGAGGTCACGAGATACAGTTCTCCCTTTCTCCGCTCCATTACCGTCCGGGCCGACCGGGCACTGACCGTGGACTTCACCTCATTGCGCCGCAGGTTGGTAAAGCGAATGGGGGTGCAGACGTGGATGCGGTCAATAATCCAGCGCATCCCCGGGTGCCAGTAAATACTGTCCAGCAGTCCCCGGGCGGCGGAGGGTGTCATTACATCATAGCTGACCCGCTCTGTCTTCATCTCCGGACGGGTAAAACAGGCGTAGTCCCCCCAGACCTCTAACGAAATTGGCACAGCCTTCACTCCTTTCCTTATAGCTGTTCACTGCCCATGAGGCGGATAACAATCCGCCTTGTGCTTGTAGGGCAAACTCGCAACACCAGTAAAACAGCATTGAAATCCCTTCTTTCCATGCAGTGATGTCATTATATACTATAGTTCATCGGAAGTCAATAACAATCTTCAGAAATTATATGTATAAAAATTTTTCTATTGATATTTTACAGAATCATGATATAATTCATAAACGTCACTTGAAAGGTGAGGATTGAAATAGAAAATATATCTATAAAAGCGCATTTCCCCTAAAGCACTTTCGTGCTTTAGGGGAATATTTTCAGATAAATAATGCTTTTCCACTGTCCGCCGTCAGTGATAATCCCTTGTCGTTATCATACAGCGTCAGATTGGTCAAAGCTGCGCTTCCATCCTCCAGCACCTCCAGATCGCCTGCCTGATCCAGGGCTTCAAAGTGCTGCGGGTAGATGGACACCCCGTACTGGCCCAGCGCCCGGAACAGCGCCCTGCCATGCTCCCCGGAGCGGAGCCGCCGGACCAGGTCCTCGCCTTCTCCTATGGGAATGTATACAGTCCTGGTTTCGCTGTCGATCAGATGGAACCGCTCCGCAATTTTCCGGAAGGGCATGTAGTCCCGCTCCATCAGCGTGAGGATATTCTTTTGGTCCAGCGCCTCCGGCCCTTTCAGGTCCAGCAGTTCCTGAAAATAACAGCAGATGGCCTCCGGGCTGTCCGGCCGGTCATACCGGTTCAGCGCCTGACGTCCCGCCGCCACAGGAATTTCAAACAGGGGCGGCGGAGGGGTCTCGCACTGGAATACCGTGACAATGCTCTCCCCGGCGGGACGCTTTCCTTCCCGGTTGCACCGGCCCGCCGCCTGAAGGATGGAGTCCAGCCCCGCCTCTTCCCGAAACACCGCGGGAAAGTCCACATCCACTCCGGCCTCGATCAGCGAAGTGGACACTACCCGGCAGGGCAGACCGTCCTTCAGCCGGGTTCGGATCTTTGTCAATACCGCTTTCCGGTGAGCGGGATACATGAGGGTAGACAGATGGAAGGCCCCTTCCGGGTCCAGCAGGCTGTAAATCTTTTGCGCGCTCTTTCGGCTGTTGACAATACACAGGGCCTGTTTTTGTCCGTTAATCCGTTCCGCCGCAGTCTCCCATGACAGCTTTCCTTCCCGGCGAAAGGTGACGCGCCGGAAAATCTCCGGATGAAATACCTCCGGGGGGCACAGTTCCACAGCGGGCCTGTCCGGCAGAAATTCCCGGAATATCCCGTCCAGCGCGGGCTGGGTAGCGGTACAGAGCACGGCGGAGACACCATAGCGCTTCACCAGCTGGGCAATGGCAAACACACAGGGACGAAGACAGGGGACCGGCAGCATCTGCGCCTCGTCAAAAATAATGACGCTTTGGGCCAGATTGTGCAGCTTACGGCACTGGGAAGAACGGTTGGCAAAGAGAGACTCAAAGAACTGTACCGCCGTGGTCACCACCACCGGCATATCCCAGTTTTCAGTCGCTCTGGCCAGTCTGCTGTTCTCCGGCCCGGCTTCATCCTCAATGTCGTACAGGACACCGGAATGATGCTCCAGTACATTCTCCTCCCCAAGAATATCCCGAAAGACCTGGGCGTTCTGCTCGATAATGGAGGTATACGGGATCACATAGATGATCCGGCGCAGGCCGTGGGTCCGGGCGTGGCGCAGGGCAAAGGCCAGAGAAGCCACCGTCTTGCCGCCTCCAGTGGGGATGGTAAGGGTGAACAGTCCCGGGGAGAGGGCCTTCCCCTGTTCCATGCAGTGCTCCAGCATTGCGCACCGTTCCCGGTTCAGTTCCGTTTTGGGCGGGAACCAGCCAGAGACATACGATTGGAGTTTGCCCTCCAGCACCTCCATCGGGTCCCCGCCGCCCCGGTCCTGTTCTTTTCCCGCCATAAAGGTCTCTGTGTCCAGAAAATCCGCATCAACCAGACAGGAATAAAGCATCCTGGTAAAAAACATTTCCTCCGGCCCGCCGGAAAACGCCGGCTGTGAAACCGGGGGCAGCCTGATCTCTTTCTGCCATGCCTCATAAGGCTCCAGCTTGCCAAGCGCGGCTTTCTTCATGCGGCCGCAGAAGGTCCCGTCTTCCCAATGGTCCCCCTGGCTTCCACCGTCGGGCAGACCGCCATGGTGTCCCGCGACAGCAAAGGCGGCACTGCTCTGCCCCAGCCTGCAGCATTCCGCAGCCCCGGCGGTGGCGTGGTCAACCTTCGCCCCTCCGTTCAGCCGGCGCTGGAACGCAGCGGAATACTTTCCCAGGTCGTGGGCCAGCCCAGCAAGCCGCCCCTGGCCCTCCGAACCAAAGGCCGCGGCAAACCTGGCGCACAGAGCTGCTGTCCCATTCAGATGCTCCTGAACCGTCTGCTCTCTTTTATCCTCCGATTTATGGGCAAGGAATTTTTCTTTCACCAATTGATTTCTCTCCTCGTCATGTCATTTCAATTTGCAGCTTCTCGCTGGTGGCATGAATAACCGTAATCATCAAATCCACCACTTGCTGCTTGTCCTCAAAGCTGACGTTTTCCCAATCATCCAGATAGCCGGAAATTGTGTCTGTTCGGTTGTTCATTTTGTGCTCCTTTTCTGAAGAGAAACGGAGCTGCTGACAGCTTCATTATACCGTCAGCAGCCCCGCAAATCAATCTCTATCTGAAAAATCACGAGGCAGGCGTTTCCCTCTGCCGGTACTTGCGGAACACCTCGCCTTAAAGCGGAAAAGCGGTATCCGGAGTACAAGCAGGCGAAGGAAAAAATGATAGAGCTACTCATGGTCAAAAACAACGTAAGGAGGGACAACGGAATAGAGCAGATGACCGTTGTCAGGTGGACGCAGCGGAGTGGAGTTTGTCCCGACGCGCAGACGCCGGAGTCAACTTAAAAGGACCGGCGCAACTGCGCCGGTCCTTACAGGGGTTTGGGGACGGTTCGTCACCAACAAATGGTTACTTCATTGCGTTCCGGTATAGGAAGGTTACCGCCTGGGCGCGGCTGCAAACGGCATCCGGAGAAAAGCTGTTTCCGCCGGTGCCGCTGGTGATTCCCTTCTGCACCGCCCAGCTGATGGCGTTTGCATAGTAGGCGCTGCCGGAAACATCCTGGAAGGTACTTCCATCTGCCGCAACACTGCCCTCGGCGCGCCACAGGAAGGAAACCAGCTGTGCCCGGGTGCAGTCTGCATTGGGCGAGAAGGTATTGCTGCCGGTACCGCTGGTGATCCCCTTTTCGTAGGCCCACAGAATAGCCTGGTAGTTATAATCTGTGGGTTTGATATCGTTGAAGGGATTTACGGTAGTTGTGGGCTTGGGCTGCCCTGCCGCCCGCCAGAGGAAGGCCGCGATCTGCCCGCGGGTGCAGTTGGCATCGGGAGAGAATACGCCGTCGCCGGTCCCGGCGGTGATACCGTTGGCTACAGCCCAGCGGACGGCATCGTAGTAATAAGCGTTGGCAGGCACATCCCGGAAGGTTGCAGCGGCAGGCTGCGTGGGAGCGGAGGATTTGAAGGTTGTCCGGATATTCACATTACCCTTTGGCATCACAAAGCTGTACTTGCCGCTGCCCCGGTCGGTCAGGGACAACTCGTTTCCGTTTTTGTCAGTAACGGTCAGCTGGTCCAGTTCATATCCGTATTGAGGCTTCACGGTAACGGTCACACGTTGATTTTCGCTGGCGTTGGTGGGCGACACCGTCACCGTGCCGCCGGTCACGCGGGAAGGAGTTTCAACCCGGTAGGTCGGCTCGCTGTCAGAACTGTTGTCATTATCATACGTGTAGACAACATACGGCTGAATCGTCCCGGTAAGGGTACTGTAGTTCGCCGTATCATCCGGAACAAAGGTCCATCCATAGGAGGTGTTCTGAGATACCTTGGTGGTTTCGGCATTGTTCCAGGAGATGGTACCGGCGGGAGTAATGCTGCCGGTGGTGAGTTTTGCGTCGGCCAGAGTCATGCCGGGGCGGTTGATGCTGGTGTAGGCCGGCCGGCCGGAGGGGGTGGCTCTGGTAATCGTCACCTGGATGGTATCTTCCACCACAGCATAGGAGGCGGAATCAGCTGGAGTGAATATGACTGACTTAACGCCGCTGTCGGCCACATTGGTGAGAGCCTGACCGGCCTTGAATGACCAGCTGCCCGCTACGGCCTGGCCGTCATAAACCGCGCTGCCCCGGATTCTGGAATCGGAAACCGCACTGCCGCTGTATACCGCAGTGATGTCCTCGGCGGAAACCGTGGGCAGAAGCTGGTCTGTGACACAGACCGTTACAGTAATGGTGGAATCTTCAAAATTGGCAGAGGTAACGGTGACTGGAATTGTGGCGGCACTGCCGACCTTGTCCTTGCTCAGGCCGGCTTTCAGCTGGACGGACAGGACGCCGTTTTCCACGTGATAGCGCTCCAGAATCTCCGCGCTGTCGGCGGCCTCGCCCACGGTGTAGAGGCTGCCGGGCAGTTCACTTTTCAGGTCACAGGTCACCATGCCGGTGTTGCCGTACCGGATGGGCAGTTCCTTTGCTCTGGTCTGAGCGGGAGCCTTGTTGATGACACCGTCGTTGAGGATGACGGTCTCATTTTGCAGGGTATAGTTCCCGGCGTTCACCAGGGTGATCTTAACGGTCACGGTCTTTCCGGTGCCGGCATCGGCGGTGTCAAAGCTGGCCTCTGCCCGGTACTCCGGACTATCGTTCCCCACAAGTCCCTCGAAGGTGACTGCCGCCTTAGCCTCAGTGGAACCGTTATAGCTCTTGGGTTCCACCGAGGCGGAAGCGGTGATGGCCTTGGGCCGGACGGTGAGCGTATAGCTGGCGGTGGTCTCTGCGAAGGTATTGGGTACCGCGGCGGCAGTGGCGGTGATGGTCGTCTCGCCCGCCCCCACGATGGCCACCTCACCAGTGGTGCGGTTGACGGTGGCCACCTTGGGATCGCTGCTGGTGCAGGTAACGGTGCCGCCGCCGGCAGTGCTGTTTGTGGCGGCGTTGGTAAAGGGCGCGTCGCCATAGGTGACCGTCTTGGAGGATTCCGCAAAGGTCAGGTTCTGGCCCGGTAGATCCGTTACCGTGACGGTGATGGCCTTTTCTCCCCGCGCCACGTTTACGCCGTCGCCCCAGGTGACGGTGACAACGGTGGTTCCTGTTTCAACGCCGGTCACAGTGGTGCCGCTTACCGAAGCGATGTTATTGTCACGGCTGACAAGCGTATAGTCGCCGGAGGGAAGCGCCGGCAGCGTGAGTCTGGCAGCGTTTCCTTTAGACAGGCTCAGAGTTCCGGGAATCTGAGCCGCGTCGATCACTGATTGAGTGATGGTGAATGTGATGCTTTTGCTCCCGCTGCCCTCAGCGGTCCGGCAGCTGGCCGTGAGGGTGTAGGACCCCGCGTCCTGCACGGTATCGCTCAGAGTAACCTTCCGGGCCGTGCCGCCGTCTTTGGACAGGGTGTAGGTAAACTGGACGCTGGAATCCCCTTTGAAGGCAGCTTCGCCGGCAAAATCGGAAAGAGGCATATTTGTACCGTTATAGACAGCGCGGTCTTTTAACCGGTTAAAGGTGATCTGGCCGTCCAGATTGATATTGCTGTCCTTCCAGATCGCTTTTACCTGGGTATCCTCCGTGGGAATGAAGGAATAATCAGCCGCCACCGTTTTGCCGCCAATTTCAAGACCGGTGAGGGCGGCGTCGGTTTTGGCAAAGGTATACCGGCCCAGATCAATCCTGGCAGGATACTTCCCGCTGACCGTCTGGGTGGGCCTGCCGTTTACTGTACCGCCGTTTCCGTCGATGGTGGTGGTATAAGATCTGGTATAGAATTCCAGAGAGTCAGGGGGCACCCGCGTGGAGGACACTTCCCATGCCACGTGGGGAGACACGTTGCTGTCTGCGATGTACTGGGCAAGATAATTCCCGGTTTCCGACCCGGGGCGGGGCAGAGCCTTAAGATATCCGCCGACTGCCGCGATCCGTCCGCCGGATTTCAGGGTTGCGTCAAAGGCAGAATAGCTGGAAGCCGGAGTGGACGACGAATTTCCAGGCCATGAGAATCCGTAGTACAGCTTTCCGCTGTCGACCAGGGCAACTGCCCGTCCGGGCAGATAGCTGCTGCTGCCGCCTGTAATCTCGGCATCCGCATCCAGCCGGACATTACGAGCCAGAATTGCGTCGCCGCCGAACCTTCCGCCGTTGCCGCCTGTGATGTTAATTTTGGCATCGGGCGACTGTCTTCCCTCGTATATGTCGGAAGTGCTTTTGGGCATGGCCATAATCGAGACATTTGCGGCCCGAATTCCACAACCGCCCTGTTTGTCTCTGGAATCATTACCGGAAACGTTCATCTCTCCGTCGAAGAGGATAATATCGACATTTTGATAGGCGCTAATTGCCGATTCTGGGCCGAAAACCTCAAGCGTACCGTAATTAAACAGAGTCAGGCTTCCATCATATACCCGAAGTCCACCGCTGACCCGTACATTTCCGAGGGAGTAGACGGCGAGGTCACCGGTCACAAAGATGGTCCCATCGTCGTAGCCGTCCAGTGTCAGGGTTCGGTCACTGGCAGAGTAACTCCATCCAGGACCGCTCAGATCCCGGTCGCCGTATCCAAGGTTAACCCGTCTGCCGGAGTAGGCTGACGCTGGCATCACCAGCATGGAGCAGAGCAGTATGAGAGCTAAATTTAAAGCCAGCAATCGTACTTTGGGTTTACTGTTCATTATTTTTGTCCTCCTTGTGTTGAATAATTATAATATCACACTCGCCAAGGGCGAGGAATATCCAGAACAGCCCGGTCACCGAGCACAGGCTGACGCTGAAACAGCCCTGGGCCAGGTAGCCCGTCACACCGGCCAGCATGAGCAGACCGGCGGCATTCCGGCGTTTCAGAATGCCGCGTACCCACAGCCACAGCCCTGCCAGCCACACAATCAGGGCCGGAATCCCCTGGTTCGCCGCTGTATTCAAAAACAGGTTGTGGGCAGAGTCCACATGGGCCTCGATGGTCATGCCCAGTTCTTCCGAGTACCGGGTAAAGGTGAAGGTCATCCGTTCCAACAGCGTGTCAGGCCCGCCGCCCAGCAGGGGGCGTTCTTGGATGAGCCGGAGGACTTCTCTCCAGATACGCACCCGCCCCGAACCGAAATCGGCGTTGACGTTTCCCCGAAGCAGCTGCTGTATCTCCCACAGCGTTCCACCGGAGAATGGAAAGGCGTACAGCACGGCCAGTCCGGCCAGCAGCCCCGCCGGAATTGCCAGCCACAGCAGGCGGCTCTGGGGCAGGGAGCCTTCCCCGGTCCGGCGGCGCAGCATCAGTCCGAACGCGGCCAGCAGCACCCCGGCCACGATCAGGACTGCCGCTGTCCCATCTGGGCGCAGGTACAGGGCGGTGCTCCGGTCCGCGCCGGGGAGCCTGCCCAGCCCCAGCCCGGCCAGCAGTACCCCAACAGCGGTCAGACCCCGTCCCCAGGCGGATCGCCGGGTATAATAGATGGGAAACGTAAAAAACAGCGCGGCGGCAGCGCCCACATATCCGGCGTCCACGTCCGCCAGCGCCAGCAGGAACGCCCCCGTTCCCAGGGGAACCAGGGCCGGAGGCTGTCCATCAGACAGATATGAGGCATAAAAAACAGGAAGGGTCAAACTCAGAAACGCGCCCAGAATATCCACATTGCCCAGCGTCCCCATAAACCGGCCGCTGTAGAGCACAAACGCGTCGTGGTAGTTCATCCCTTCAGGATACAGCCCCAGTGGATTGCCTCCGGCGTACTGCATCAGGCCCAGCACCCCGTTCAGGAGCAGCACGCCCCCCAGCAGCCAAAGAAAACGGTGATCCCAACGGCCATAGGAGGACACCGCCCAAAACACCAGTACGCACAACAGCGTTTCGCACAGTCCCTCATACCGGCCCTGTCCGGCCCACACACCGCTGTAGGGCGACAGGGCGGCTGACAAAGCACTCCAGGCCAGGTAGGCAAAGAAGCAGATCCGGGTTCCGCTGAGCCGCCTCAGTGGGGCAAGAATTTCGGAAAAATGTCCGCTCCCGGTGAATACCAGTTCTACCGCGCCCAGGCCCAGACCTCCAAGGTAGAGCGCGGAAACAACCGTGAAAAAGCGAAAGGTATCTTCGCCGGTGGCCGCATAGCCGCCCAACCCCGCAAAAAACGGAAGGCCCGCGAGCATCACAGCAATATAGAGCTGTGTGATAGAAAAAAGTACAGCGGGCGTTTCCCGGCGCTTATTCTTTCTGTTCACGTTTTCACCCCTGTGCATCAGAATGCTAACACAGCGTTTTCTCATTTTCCGTAAAGAGAATATCGTTGATGGCCATCAGCGGCGTATGGTGGAGGATACCATCAGTTCCTGCTTCAGATCACCGGTCGCGTTTCCTTTCATATGCTATCCCCCTTTACTGATCCAGGAAAATCATGTAATATTATATATCTTATAAAAAAATCCCTTTAGATGCAATATGCCGGCTGCATAGTGTCTGAAATTTTGGGGTGATTCAGCTCATGGCGGGCGGCGGCGTTGCGCTGATCGGCATGACCCTTATTTTCGGCGGCGGTTCCCCGGACGGGAACCCGTCAGAGGATTTAAGCGGGGTGCAGCTTGTAAACGGCACACGCCCCGGAAATACCGCCGTGGTAGACCGGGCAAAGTCACAGGTAGGCAATGTAGGGGGCTATTGGAGCTGGTACGGCTTCAACAGCCGCGTGGAATGGTGCGCCTGTTTCGTTTCATGGTGCTACAATCAAGCCGGGAAAAGCGAGCCGCGCTTTGC
>JAAWIE010000157.1 GCA_022796195.1 Lawsonibacter sp.
GTTCACTACACCGACTGCCCTTGTGCTTACGCTTGGCTTCGGAGGATTGATTTTTGTGCTCACAGGTTATCTGACATGGATGCCTACATATCTGTATCCGCCGGGAGGAAAAGGCCTCCTTCTGCGTCATTGACCAGGACCGAATCATTCCAGAGGAGTTCACCACCTACTTTCGCAGCGTCATAGCTTTTGGCCGGATGCGCATTCTGGAGGAAGAAGCAGAGAAGCGCTCAGCCATTGAAAAGCTAGCCCTGAAATACGTCCCGGACAGCACACAGGAGGCAAGGGGGCAGGAGATCCAACGGGAGTGGAAACCACTGTGTGTCCTGGAGATGACCATTGACCATATAACCGGCAAGGAGGCCATTGAGCTGGCGCGAGAGCGGAAGACATAAAAAATTGACCGGTATCCCAGAGGACGCCGGTCAATTTTGCTGTAATTTACGGGATACGCATAAACTCGCTCACCTGACCATAGAGGATGAAGGCCATTGCGAAGGGGGCGATAAAGCGGATGCAGATATTGAAAAAGGTATACAGACCGTCGCTCATCTTGTGTTCTCCCAGCTCCACCTCATTCCGGATGGTCTTGGGACCGATGACCCAGCCAATCAGAAGGGACATGACCAGCGCACCCAGCGGCATTGCTACGCCCTCAGAGATGAAGTCCATGAAATCCAGCCAGGAGCCGCCCAGGTTCCGTCCGGTCTCGTGGAGCGGAATCCACAGACCATTGGAGCCCAGACCGTCGGCAGCTACTACGGCGGCCTCAATGAAAAGCACCAGACAGACCACGGCAACCACCGTATTCCGCTTCGGCGCCTTGCCCTTGGCGGTGCGCAAATCGATCACGAAGGTGACCAGCACCTCGGTCAGGGCAATGGCAGAGGTAATGGCCGCCAGCACCACAAACAGGAAGAACAGGATGCCAAAGATGGGCCCAAAGGGACCCATTGCGTTGAACACGTCCTGAAGGGTTATAAACAGCAGCTTGGGTCCGGACAGCTGGGCATTCTCACCGCCAAGAGCGAAGGCGGCGGGCAGCACGGCCATACCGGCCATCACAGCTACCAGGGTATCAGACACAATGATAACCAGGGAGTTTTTGACCAAACTTTCCTTTTTGCTCAGATAAGAGCCGTAGGTAACGGTAATACCCATGGCCAGAGAGAGAGAGAGGAACATCTGGCCGCCGGCGGCGGAGAGAACGCCGATAAAGTTGGTCTTAATGGGTTCAAAATTGGGGGCAAACATGAACTTCAGCCCCTCCATAGCTCCGGGAAGAGTGAGGGAGCGGATAATAACGATGACCAGCATGATAAACAGGGCGGGCATACCAACCCTGTTGAATTTCTCAATGCCGTCCTTAATGCCGCCCCGGATGATGAGGAAGCACAGGGCGATGAACAGGAAGGTGGTGCCAATGGCCAGGGGCTGGTTGGTGAGCATAGTGCCGAAGGATTCCGCACCGGAAATGCTGGACAGACTGAAGATCCCCAGCAGCTCGGCGAAATTCAGGCCCACATACTGGATGCAGTAGGCGCCCAGCACCGTATAAAAGCTGAGAATCAGAAAGGGAGAGAGCAGCGCCAAAAAGCCTACAAAGCCGCCTGCCTTACCGGCGATTTTGTGGTAGCTGTCCAGCACACTGCCGCCGCCCTTGCGTCCGATTGCCAGCTCACACAGCATAATGGTAAAGCCTACCAGGATGGCCAATACCAGGTAGATGATTAGGAAGGGGAATCCGCCATTGGCGCCCATGCGGTAGGGGAAGGACCAGATGTTGCCCAGTCCCACCGCCGCGCCTACTGTGGCCAGCAAAAAGCCTAAATTGCTGCCCCATTGTCCTCTGTGATGTTGTTCCATAATTTCCTCCTAAATACAAATTTACACACACTGAAACGAGTAGTTAAGCGCCATTTTACCAGAAACACCCCTGCCCGTCAACTAAAAAATGAAAGACTTCGCACAAAGAGCGGATACTATGCAAAATACCCATTGCGTTTTTGCCAGCTTTTAGTATAATAAGATAAGAGAATCTTATGTTGATTTTTAAATCATTTGAATCAAGGGGAGAGTATCTATGGATTATGCAAAAGAGAGTCTTCGTCTCCACGGGGAGTGGAAGGGTAAAATAGAAGTGGTGGCCACGGTGCCCGCTAACGATAAGGAATCCCTGTCTCTGGCCTATACCCCCGGTGTGGCCCAGCCCTGTCTGGCTATCCAGGAGGATATCACCAAGAGCTACGAGTTCACCCGGCGTCACAATCTGGTGGCCGTCATCACCGACGGTTCCGCAGTGCTGGGACTGGGGGATATCGGCCCCGAGGCGGGAATGCCCGTGATGGAGGGGAAGTGTGTGCTGTTCAAGAGCTTTGGCGGGGTTGACGCCTTCCCTCTGTGCGTCAAGACCCACGACGTAGACGAGTTTGTGCAGACTGTGTACAATATCTCCGGCTCTTTCGGCGGAATTAATCTGGAGGACATTGCCGCCCCCCGGTGCTTTGAGCTTGAGCGGAAGCTGAAGGAGAAGTGTGATATCCCCATTTTCCACGACGACCAGCACGGCACCGCCATTATCACCCTGGCCGGCCTGACCAACGCCCTGAAGGTGGTGGGCAAGAAGAAGGAGGAGGTCAAGGTGGTCACCTCGGGAGCGGGCGCCGCCGCAGTTTCTATTGTCAGGCTGCTGCTGACCGCCGGATTTAAAAATGTCACCATGTGCGACCGAAAGGGAGCCATCTACGCCGGACGGGAGGGCCTGAACTGGATCAAGGAGGAGATGGCCCAGGTCACCAATCTGGAGAAGCGGGCCGGGTCTCTGGCCAACGCCCTGGTGGGGGCCGATGTATTTATCGGTGTGTCCGCGCCTGGCACTGTCACCTCTGAGATGGTGAAGACCATGAACAAGGACGCCATTGTGTTCGCCTGTGCCAACCCCACTCCTGAGATTTTCCCCGACGACGCTAAGGCGGGGGGAGCCAGGGTTGTTTCCACCGGTCGCAGCGACTTCCCCAACCAGATCAACAATGTGCTTGCCTTCCCCGGTATATTTCGAGGGGCGCTGGATGTTCGGGCCAGCGATATCAACGAGGAGATGAAGCTGGCTGCCGCCCAGGCCCTGGCCGAGTTGATTGCTGACGAAGAACTGCGGGAGGATTACATCATTCCCCAAGCCTTCGACCCCCGCGTGGGTCCCGCTGTGGCGAAAGCGGTGGCAGAAGGCAGATGCGGGAAAGGC
>JAAWIE010000158.1 GCA_022796195.1 Lawsonibacter sp.
GCTCACCCGAATCCGCAAGGAGGGCAAGGTGGACTACCTGCGGCCCGACGGCAAGACTCAGGTCACCGTGGAGTACGACGAGAACAACAAGCCCGTGCGCATTGACGCGGTGGTGGTGTCAACCCAGCACGGACCAGAGGCGGAGCTGGACCAGATCCGCAGGGATATGATTGAGCTGGTCATCAAGCCTATCCTCCCCGCCAATCTGCTGGACGAGGACACCAAGATCTACGTCAACCCCACCGGCCGCTTCGTCATCGGCGGGCCCCAGGGGGACTCCGGCCTCACCGGGCGGAAGATCATTGTGGATACCTACGGCGGCTCCGCACCCCACGGCGGCGGCGCCTTCTCCGGCAAGGACCCCACCAAGGTGGACCGCTCCGCTGCTTACGCCGCCCGCTGGGTCGCCAAGAACGTGGTAGCCGCCGGTCTGGCCTCCCGCTGCCAGGTACAGCTGGCCTACGCCATCGGGGTTGCCCGGCCTGTCTCCGTCCGGGTGGACACCTTCGGCACCGGCTCCATGGCCGATGCCCGGCTGGAGGAGGCGGTGGAAAAGGTGTTTGACCTGCGCCCTGCCGCTATCATTCGGGACCTGGATCTGCGCAAGCCCATCTACCGCCAGCTGGCCGCCTATGGCCACTTTGGACGGGAGGACCTGGGGGTCGCCTGGGAGAAAACCGACCGGGTGGAGGCCCTGAAGGCAGCTCTGGCCTGAGCTGACCTGGATTTGCGGCATCCCACCCATTGGGTACATTGTTGCATGACTTTGCGGTCTGTCTGGAAATGCTCCAGGCAGACCGCTTTTTGATGGCCATCATCGCGGCGGTGTGGGTTATGGTACCGGGCCGTCAGAAAAAAGCCGTGCGGCAGCCCGTCATAGCGGGAACTTTCCTGCTCAAGGCGGTTATACCTATTTTCTCCATGCGAAAATCCCCGAAGCGTATTGCTTCGGGGATTTCTTACTTGCTTAGTAGAACTTCTTGCGGTTCTTGCGGGCAGCCTCAGACTTCTTGCGGCGCTTGACGCTGGGGCTCTCGTAGTGCTCACGCTTCCGGACCTCGGCCAGCACTCCGGACTTGGCGCAGCTGCGCTTGAAGCGCTTCAGGGCGCTCTCCAGAGACTCGTTTTCTCTCACACGGACTTCCGACATTTATATTTCCCTCCCTCCGCGCGCGGCGGGCTATTCCCGCTCACGTAAGGGCCATATTTATGGCTTTAACATTGCTATTATATTGCTTTTCCCCCGTTCTGTCAAGAGCGGATTTGTAAACAGCCTGTGAATGTTATGCCTGAGGCTTGAAAATCAGGCTGACCAGCTTGCCCTTGACCACGATGGATTTCACCAACTGCATCCCCTGGGCCAGCTTAGCGATCTTGGGCTCGGCCAGGGCGGCAGCCACTACCTCCTCGTCAGAGGCGTTTGCGTCCACCACGATGTTGGCCTTCACCTTGCCGCCCACCTGAACGGCCATCTTGTTGGTGGCGGACACCGTCTTGCTCTCGTCGTACTCCGGCCACTTCTGGAGGCAGACCTGCCCGCCGAAGCCGTTCATCTCCCACAGCTCCTCGCACAGATGGGGGGCAAAGGGGGAGAGCATGACCAGCAGCTGCCTGTAGTCGCCCCGGGTGGCCCCCTTGGCGTAGAAATCGTTGACCAGGGACATGAGGGCGGCAATAGCGGTGTTAAACTTCATGGCCTCGATGTCGTCTGACACCTTCTTAATGGCCTTGTGGATGGCGCTCTCATTTTCGGGGGAGCAGGCGTCCCCCTCCTTCAGCTTCTCGCTGAGATTCCACACCCGGTCCAGGAACTTCTTACAGCCCCGGACCGACTCGTCCGACCAGGTGGCGGTCTTCTCAAAGTCGCCGATGAACATAATATACAGCCGCATGGTGTCCGCGCCATAGTCCCGGATCACGTCGTCGGGGTTGACCACGTTGCCCAGGGACTTGGACATCTTGACCGAGGGCCGCAGGGCCTGGCTGCCGTACTTGTCGATGAGGGCCTGCTTCTCCTCCTCCAACTCCACATTGCCCACATAGTGGGGGTTTTTGCCCAGGATCATGCCGTGGCTGGTGCGCTTGGCGTAGGGCTCGGCGTGGGGGATGACCCCAATGTCGTGGAGGAAGTTATTCCAGAACCGGGAGTAGAGCAGATGCAGGGTGGTGTGCTCCATACCGCCGTTGTACCAGTCCACCTGACCCCAGTATTCCAGCGCCTCCTTGGAGGCCAGGGCGTCCTTGTTGTCCGGGTCCATATACCGCAGGAAATACCAGCTGGAGCCCGCCCACTGGGGCATGGTGTCGGTCTCCCGCTTGGCGGGCCCGCCGCAGCAGGGACAGGTGGTATTCACCCAGTCGGTCATTTTGGCAATGGGGGACTCGCCGTTGTCGGTGGGCTCATAGCTCTCCACCTCGGGCAGCAGTAGGGGCAGCTGATCCTCCGGCAGGGGTACCCAGCCGCATTTCTCGCACCACACCATAGGGATGGGCTCGCCCCAGTAGCGCTGGCGGGAGAATACCCAGTCCCGCAGCTTGTAGTTCACCTGACGGCGGCCAATCCCCTTCTTCTCCAGCCAGTCTACAATGGCCTCCTTGGCCTGGGCCACCGTCAGGCCGTTGAATTGGTCAGAGTTGACAATCAGATCGGTATCGGAGGTGGTGTAGACCTCCTTCTGCACATCGCCGCCGGCGGCAGTTTCGATAATAGGCAGGCCGAACTTCTTGGCAAAGGCCCAGTCGCGGCCATCGTGGGCGGGCACGCCCATCACGCAGCCGGTGCCATAGGAGGCCAGCACATAGTCGGAGATAAAGATGGGGACCTCTTTCCTGTTGACCGGGTTGATAGCCCGCACACCCCGGAGCATGACGCCGGTCTTTTCCTTGTCGGCGGCCAGCTCAGTGCGCTCAAAGTCAGACTTCTTTCCAGCCTCGGCCACATAGGCGGCCACCTCGTCCCAGTTTTCCAGCTTGTCCTTCCAGTCCTGGACAAAGTGGTGCTCCGGGGAGATGACCATGTAGGTCACGCCAAAAATGGTGTCCGCCCGGGTTGTAAACACCACGATCTCGTCCCCGGTGGTGGCCTTGAAGGTGGCCTCCGCACCGGTGGAGCGGCCAATCCAGTTGCGCTGCTGGGTCTTCACCCGGTCGATAAAGTCCACCGTGTCCAGCCCGTCAATGAGCTTCTGGGCGTAGGCGGTAATCTTCAGC
>JAAWIE010000159.1 GCA_022796195.1 Lawsonibacter sp.
AGTCCCTCTCTCCCTACTTTCCTTAAGTCTATATACTCCATACTCTCTATTTTAACACACTCGATCCATCTTTCCTAGCTTTTTTCTCGAAAGTAATAACACAATCATCCTTGGTGACTACACAGTTGATTTTTCCGTCCTCAATATCGTCGATCATTCGCTGAAAGTTTGGGCGGTCATAGTTCGTGCCGGACCAGCCGTCATCCACGTACTCGCCTATCACATGAAGGTTATTGTCCCATGCGTAGGTTTGAAGCATGGCGCGCTGCGTTTGGATACTCGCGCTTTCCCCCTGCTGCTCATCGTCGCGGCTTAATCTGAGATACAGTGCCGTGTTATAAATCGGTTGTTTCAAAAACGACCCTCCTTTGATTGAAACAACCCACGCTTACGGTATCACCATACCACAAGCGTGGGCAGATATCCAGCGCTTTTCCCTAACAGGCTGGACGGATTTTGTCCTCCCGCTGTTTGGCGGAAAACTGAATTACATCCTCCAGCAGCACATGCAGGGCCTTTCCATCCGCATGGAAATGTTCTGTGACCTTGATACGAGTTTTTCCGTGAACAAAATACAATTGACCATCTTTTGAATAGCGATATCGACCGATTCCAAATACCTGGTCGGTCAGACTGCGGTTTAGCTTTTTAATAGGTATAGCCTCCTTTTTCTTGTCGTGCCGGCCCATACGGCGCGTCGTGTGGACGTGTGTGGTTTCAGTCGGCCAGGGGACTCGGACTGCCCTAAAAAGCCAACAGGGGGCAATTCTACCGCCCCCTGTGCTTCTCATGGATTTCCGCTTCTCTGGATTCAATTTTCTCTATCGTCTGCTCCATCTGAGGCAGGCGGTCTTGGATTTCCTTGCACAGCGCCAGCCTCTTCCTTGCCGAATGGATATCGGCGTTGACCTGTGTCAACTGTTCGTAAATCGCGGTTTTTTCCGCCATGAGCCGTTCACGAGGAACACCGCTCTGTTCCAGAATAGTCTCCGCCTCCATATACCGGGAGAACTCCGTTTCCATGCTGGACAGTCCTTCCTCGTAGAGTGCCTTGGCCTGAGCCAGAGCCTTCGCATCCGCCAGTGCATCATACAAAACCTTGCGCTTCTTTTTCCGAACATTGAGGATCGTCCTCTGCTTCATAAAATTGACCAGCTCATCTTCTGAATGGGACTGGAAAGCGGTCATATCCTCCTGGCTGACAATATTGTTATCTCGAAGGAATGCGAATTGTTCTCTGTGTTGTTCAAAACGCATAACGTTTTTCCGAAGCCTGGGTGTCATCCGGGGCGGGTACTGGCGCTTCTCGATCTTGCCCAACACATAGAGATAATGAACATATAGCGCCATAAATCCTGTATAATGAGGATGGCTCTTGAAGGGCTTGTAAGGAATACGATCAATCACAGCGGGCCTGAGCCTGGACTCGATGGCCTCCAGATTTCCTTGGATAGTGGCGCGGATTCCATCCTCGGTGAACAGCGGATTCTTCCTCCCAGGGTACATAAACCGCTCCTGACCCCGCAGGCGGAAACCCAGGCGATTCCCGTGGCTGATTTTCCAGCCCATGTGCTCCATGAGCATGAAGAAGTGTCCCAGACATTGGCGTCCTCAATGGCGGAACGAAGATCCGCCTCCAGCATGGAGCGGAAAGCAGGCTGGCCCCTGGACTGGCGCAGCCATTCGATGTAGCTGACCGCCTGGGAGGGCGGCCCTCCATGATAACAGACAGCCCATGCTTTTGGCACAGCTGGTCCGAGATCGCTCGAATTTGGCTGTAGTATTCCTGGTTGGAAATGTGATATTTCTTCCCGGTCTACGTGTTCACGGAATTGAATAATAAGTGAGAATGGATGTGCTTTTTGTCAACATGCGTGCCGATGACCACCTCATAATCCGGCTGGTACTCAGCTGCAAATTCCATGGCGATTTCCAGCGCCAGCTCCGGGGTGACTTCTCCCGGTTTAAAGGACTGGATAATATGATAGCACTGGCGTCCATCCAGTTTTCCAAGGTCACGCTTGGTATCCATCATCTCCCGGTACTCCAGTCCGGGGTCGCAGTTTTGATGATAGGTCAGAATCTGGTTGTCGGTTTTATCTCCGTTCAGCACATATTGAATGGCCTGATCCAGCCGGGTATTTCTGGCCAGAATTTTTGTAGCAGCTACGTTGCATCAACTCCTTTACGGCTTGTGCCGCTGATCTTCCGCTCGCAGGCGACATAGGGGTCAGGGGAGTTCCCCTGCAAGCTGCGGGAATGTACATTTCCGCGATACTTGCGCTCTCGCAGCCCCTGGCGGCGAGAGTGAGGCCCCGCCGTTGGCGGGGCTTCGTTCTAAGCGGTAGGTTGATTAGAATGAGAGGGCGGAGCCCGCCCTCTCATCAGAAAGGATACCACTCTGCTCCGTTCCAACCTGCGGCAGACTGTGCCCGCTGGGTGTGATAGATTCACCTCGTTTTCTGCAAAAAGGGAGGTAGGGCGTCAATCATACACCTGTTCTTGCGCTTTCTCGGCTTGGGAAAGAATATCCTCCTTGCCATCCTCGTCCAGCCAGACACAAGATGCGGCGCACTCCACGAACCAGTCAGAGCGTAGCAGGGACAGGATGATGTCCCACATAACGGCGAAGTCATCGCCGTGGTCCTTATCTGAAAAAGAGAGGGCATCCCCCTCAAAAATGTAGGGAAAATTGTGGGCGGCAAACAGGCTTTTTATTGTCTGATACACGTCCTCCAACGTGAAGCTCCGCCGTTCTACAGTGGCCTTGTCAAAAGAAAATTTCACATTCATTTTGTGAACCCTCCTAGGCCCTGTTTGAAAAACAGGGAAAATTGAGCTAAATCAACAAAATAGCGATAGCGGCAATGTAAACGAAGGCGAGAAAAGAAGCATCCAATTTGTCATATCTGGTGGCGGTTCTGCGAAACCATGTGAGCTTTTGGAAGAAACATTCAACCAAATGCCGTTCTTTGTATAACCACCAATCTACTGGCCAAGGATCCGAAACATTGCTCTGTGGCGGGATTACATAGCGGGCTCCCTGCTCTGAGATGTAAGCCCGAATCGTCTTTGCGCCATAAGCCCGGTCTGCTAATACATTGCTGCCGCTGATTTCTACCTTTTTCAGCAGTTCAACAGCGTGGACTGAATCATGGTCATTTCCCGCAGACAGCATGAATTCAACCGGATTCCCCAGTCCAT
>JAAWIE010000174.1 GCA_022796195.1 Lawsonibacter sp.
GGAAATTTCAAGGGAGGAACGTTAACGTATGCCATCCATTTTTGAAGAAAAGAACAGTTCCAAAGCAATTATGCGGGTTGGACTGCCCGCTATGCTGGGACAGCTTACCACATTGATCTATAATCTTGCCGACACATTTTTTGTCTCTTTGACCAAGGAACCCGCAATGATCGCCGCCGTGACACTGTGCGCCCCTATATTGCTTATCATCATGTCGATTGCCTGCGTTTTTGGGATGGGCGGCAGCAGCGTAATTGCCAGATTATTGGGGGAAGATAAGAAAGAGGAATCCGGCACAACCATGAATTTTTGCGTATATGCCATGGCCATTGCGGGCATTGCTGTCCTGGCTTTGGGGCTGGCATTTTTGCAGCCACTGGCAAAAATCTCCGGCGCAGACGCAGATAATATTGCTTATACCTGCGATTATTTGAAATGGATTTTTCTCGGCGCTCCCTTTATCATGATGGCAAATGGATTTGTTCACTTGTTCCGTTCAGTGGGCCTGATTAAGGAAGGCACGATTGGATTGGTACTTGGAAATGCAATCAATATGGTGCTGGAGTATGTTTTCATCGCAATCTTTCAGTGGGGAACAGCGGGCGCCGCGCTTGCCACATCATTCGGATTTGCATGTGCGACGATTTACTACATGTTCTGCATGATTTGCGAAGGCCGCAAGGGCAATCAGCTGGTTCCATTGACGCCAAAACGGTTTTCGCTGAATGGAGCTATGATCCGAAATGTAGTCAGCATCGGCATCCCGGGCGCGCTCATTACGGTGCTTATGAGTGTATCCAACATTGTGCTGAACAACTATATCGGTATTTATGGCTCTGACGCAGTGGCCTCTTATGGGATTGCTTATAAACTTGATATGATTCCCATTTTGCTGTCAGTGGGATTATCACAGGGCGTTGCTCCTTTGGTGGGCTATTGCTATGGAGGAAATGAGAACAGGCGAATGTCTGATATTGTGAAGCGAACGACACTATATGGCGTCCTTATGGGTGGGATATTTACCGCTGTCTTTGTACTGTTCGGGAAACCGCTTGCTTCCATATTTCTGGAAGATTCTGTCTTGATTGAGCAGACGGGGTACTTTTTGAAAATCCTGTGCCTATCGGCTCCGATGCTTGGGATTATCAATATGATGACCAGCTATTTCCAAGCGTTGGGTAAGGCAGTGAAATCGCTGGCCATTACACTCCTGAGAAATGCGGTGCTGTTTATTCCGGGCGTCATGATTCTGAACCATTTCTGGAAATTGAACGGCGTTATTGCGGCACAGCCAGTCGTTGAAACAGCTTTGGCAATCATTTGCATACTGATGTATGTGCTCGATGTAAAATCATCCCGCCGATAATCAACGCATACCCGACTCAAGCCGGAAAATCTAAAATCTATAAACCAAATGTTCCCGATAGCCCTTAGCGAAGGGCTGGAGTAAGGCTGTCTACAGATAACAGCACAAGAGGCGGAGCATCCCTGACTTGGGATGCTCCGCCTCTTGTGCATTTCAGATCCGCCCATCTGTCAAGGACATACCTCGCAATTTTCTTGGCGTCGGTCTTCACATGACGCAAGCTGTTCTCGCCGCCATAATCCTTGATGAGCTTTGGGTTTACCGCGCTGACATAAAGCCCGGCGTCATGGAGGTACTAAGCAATCTGCTCGTAATACCGCCCGGTACGCTCCATTACAACCCGCGTTTCACCGTCCAGGCTTTTCAAGTAGTCTGCCAACTGCTTGAGTTCACTGCCGGTGCGGCGCATATCAAATGGCTTTGCCACAGTTTCGTTGAAGAGGCAGCGTACCGTCACCATGCTCTTGCCCTTGGAAACATCTACTTCTACTGCGTTCATTGCAAAACACCCCCATCGTAGATTTGATTGACGTCCAGCCCTTCCATCATTGCCGATTCTATCTATTTGATGATGCGGACGCGCCAAGCCGGAACAGTGCTAGCGAGACGGCTCTACCTGCATAAATCGAACGCTGCGAATGGGAGGCTGGTTGACGGACTTCTGAACGGACGTGATAGTCCTTGGAGATGAATGTCAGGCCAATGCTCTTTCATTCTAAAGCTTTGACAACGATGTGGAAAAGGACACGGCTGGCTGCTGTGCCCTTGACCGCAAATATATTGTAATAGGAGATGAACAGCCCTTGAAATTGAAAACTTTTCTGCTGGCCTGCATGATCTGCGCCCTGTGCGCCGTCCAGTCCAGCGCATTGGAGTACAGCTATGACGGGGCGGAGGATTTCCTCTTCGCCCGACCTACCAGCGATGATACCATCTGCGAGGAGGAGAACCCCAACGTGGACCGGAGCAAGAACGTGGCCCTGGTAGCCCCCGGCTTCGGCACCCCCACCAACTACCTCCCCGGCAGCGGCGAACATCTGACCCCTACCCTTGTTCCCGGCGCGCTTTCCGGCGGGCTGGTGAATCAGGTGGGCGGCGCGAATTACTCCGTGTCGGAGGACGGCGTGTCCAGCGGTATGGGGGGGATTCCTGCCCAGCACCTCGATCAGCGAAAGCGACTCCGGCTCTTCCAATGCCTCCACTCCCCCGGAACATTTCACCGTCACCACCCGACCCAATGACACGGCTTCCGTAGGGTTCACCAGCGCCACCGAGGACAGCTATTACAGCAACGGAACTCTGGGAACGCTGAAAATTCCTGCCATTGGCCTGAGTGTCAAGATCGTCCAGGGCACGGACAGCGCCGCGCTGAAGAAAGGCGTGGGCCATTTCGAGGAGACTTCCATCTAGAATGGAAATGTTGGTCTTGCGGCACATAACCGAGGAACCAACCGCTATTAAGGGCAATACCCTGGAGGCAGGCGAAAGGAGCTGCCTCATCATTGGACCTGTCGAACCGGAGTACACCGCCGAATCCAGTGCCCCGGAGGTTATCGCCCTCGAGCGAGTCCTGACCTATTGGGTGGCCGTCACCAAGGCGGAGGGGACGGCTGAAATCACCGTCACCAATGACACTGAAACTTTCGGCAGCCTGACGCTGACGGTGGGCACGGCGAAGCCATCCCCCTGCCCCCAGCAAAGCTCCGGACCTCTCCGCCAACATGGACATTCGCCTGGAGATGGTCCGGCTCATCAATGAGGTGCGCCGGGAGAACGGCCTCGCGGAGCTTCCCATGGACGAATC
>JAAWIE010000160.1 GCA_022796195.1 Lawsonibacter sp.
CCCCGGTCTCCAGGCGGGAGGCTTTCCCCATGGACTGCACCAGAAATTCCAGCTTGTCCGTCTGGCTGCGGATGCCCTGTAAAAACTCCTGACGTTCCTGCTCCGTGACGGGCTTTGTCAGCAGGGTGTCCGTCACCATTTTCAAATTGCTCACCGGCGTTTTCACCTGATGAGAGATGTCCGACACCAGCGTTTGCAGCTCCCGCCGCTCCTCGTCCACCTTGCGTCGGTTCTCCTGAAGGACGCCGTACAGCCGGGAGAGACGGTAGCTAATCCGGGCAAAGATGGTCTCGCTGTCGTCGGCCCGGGCGGGTTCCTCGCCGCCGCTGATCATGCTGTCCATCGTTTGGCACAGGTCGCTGGTGAACTGGGACAGCCGCCTGGCAAAAAGCATCGTCAGCAGGAACAGCCAGACCAGGGCGCAGGCCGTCAGCAGTACGCCGGCGGCCAGCACCCATCCCTGGCCGGTCATGGCGGAGAGAAGGAAGGAGAGGACCAGCATGGAGAGGGCCGCGCCGGTCTCCACCAGAAAGAACATCGTCTTGACCGGAATGCGCCTCATTTCCGCTCACCCCCCGTCCACTGATACCCGATTCCATAAATGGTCTTGATGTAGGTGTCGCCCTCCGCCTCGATCTTGCCCCGGACGCGGCTGATGGAGGTGGTCAGGGTATGTTCGTCCACAAATTTCTCGTCCACGTCCCACAGCCGTTCCAGAAGCCGTTGGCGGGTCAGGACCTGTCTGGGATTTTTGCAGAACAGATACAGCATCTTGTACTCCATAGGAGAAAGGGTGATGGGTTTTCCGTTTAGGGTGGCGGCCTGTTCTGAGAAGTCCAGGAACAGCCTGCCGTCATCGTAGATGTCCCTTGCCGGCTTGTGGTGCTCCAGCATGGCGAACATGGCGCGGATCTTCCGCTGTAAGGCCCCGATAGAAAAGGGCTTGGTGATGTAGTCCACAGCCCCCGCCTCATAGCCCCGGAGTTGGTCACTCTCCTGGTCGTTGGCGGTCAGGAAGATCACCACCGTGTCTGGGTGCTCCGGTTTAATAAGCTGGCACAGGTCGTAGCCGTTCCCGTCCGGCAGATTGATGTCCAGCAGTATAAGATCATATTCCGCCCCGGCCAGCAGGGCGGCGGCGGTTTTGGCGTTCAGGGCCGGTGTGACCTCCCAACCGTCGGAAATCAGGTTATAGGCCAACGTCTTATTCAAAAGGGTGTCATCCTCGACAATCAATATCCGTTTCATAGCTTGTCCTCCTTTGGGTGCTGAGGGTAGTATAGCAGAGAAATGTCCGCGAAATGTTACAGCTATCTTCTTTTTCTAAAAATTTAATGTTTGTCCCGCTTCCATAAAACAAACGGACAAGGCTCAACAAGCCTTGTCCGTTCACGTTTACTCGGTAATTCCTGCGGGTTCGCCCTCTGAGACTATCTCTCCGGCATTTTGAAGCCCGTAAGCGCCTTGTTCAAGTAATCATTAAACGGCTTCATCCGGCGGAAGACATCCGCTGCTTTAGATAGGAACCGATCACCATCCAACAGCTCGTTGTCTTGGACTGGATATTCCAGATACCAGCTCTTATACTTCAGATATTTGGCCTGTGGATGGTCCTTTTCATAGCCAGCCGGTACATTTTTCAGGGCAGTACCGTTTACGGTAAAGTACACCTGAAAATCCGGGGCAGCGAGGATCGTCTCCCACTCGCCGCCGTGTTCCGAAATGTAATCCCGCACCATCCTGGTGGCGTCCTTGAACATATCAGCGAACAGGCCGCCGCCCAGGAAAGACTGTCCGCCCGGTTTGAGCATGACATAGTAGCCCACCGGGATGGGCAGCTTTCCCATGGCCGAGATGTACGCCCGGAACGCAGGGTTGTAAGGGGACTTGTCATGGCTGAATCTGGTGTCCCGCACCAGTTTGAAGGTCAGCTCCCTGGGTGTGTGGCTGAGGACGCTGCCGTCAAATTCTCCGATCCGAAAGATCAGATTCTGTATCGCGTAGTTGACCCGATTGGCACAGCGGCAGGCGCCCTGCCCATACTCGCCGCAATATTCCGAAAGGAACTGGGCCATCTTTTTTCGCGTCCGGGAAAGTCGCTGGCGGTTTATTTTGTCGAGTTGGGTCGAAATGTCACAATTTTCAAAACCCACCTCAAATTGTCCACACCAAGGCCAGTCATTCCGCCCGGGCCCCACCTCGAAGATCTGAGTCTAATTAAATTCAGATTTTCGGAGGTCTTACTGTGATAAGAAAGCAATTTTACATAGTTCTTGACAAAAATATTTTTAATTCGACGATCCGCCGTGACCTGGAGATTCTTACCTGCTCATATCCCATTGAGACAGTGCGGGGCCGCCACGGTGGCGGGGTTAAGGTTGCGGACGAATACTATCTCTACCGCAAGGCGCTTGCTCCTAAGCAGGCTGCGCTCCTCCAAAGGCTGAGGGATCAGCTAGACGGAGAAGACCGCATCATCCTCAACAGCATCCTGCTCCAATTCGCCCTCTGACAGCTCTATCCTCCTTGTACCTTGATAAACAGTGGGACAGGCTCCCGCTCATAGTCAGTATGCAAGTGAGACTTTGCTGCGGCATGGCTTTGGACGCATAGACTGCCTGCGGAACGGGGATTGCAGGGGAGGAGGTGAACCCTTATCCCCGTTCCGTTAAAACGATCATATCAAAGGACCCCAGGGCCATTGACCGGCGCGGGCAGCACCTGAAGCGCGGCGGAGCAATCGCATCATCCTGTACCGCAGGGTCAAAGGGGGATACTGTGGGAATGGTTTGGGCAGCCTCGCCAACTGCCGCCGCCATCTGTCGGTATCGCGCCGCCGGTCTGCCGTCGGCGGGCTTGCATACTCCCGTGCCGGGGGTGAGCAGTAGGGCGGTCTTGCCGCCTGAGAATACGGCACAATAAAATATAACATAGTGTGCGGGAAGTGCCATCGCCGGAGTCAGATAGATATATGGATAGAAAACGAGATCTGACGGGTGGCTTTCCCGTACAAAATTGCTGTATAGATTCAATGCTATAATGAGGGAGGCATTAAATTGGAACAGAGCATTGACAAAGCGCCAATTCATTTGAAAATGACCTTAACTATTAGGGAAGCTGCGGAATACAGCAATATCGGAATTAACAAAAT
>JAAWIE010000161.1 GCA_022796195.1 Lawsonibacter sp.
GACACCGCCGACATGTGGAACGCCTTCACCGGCTGCGTGGGCGCGCTGATCAGCCGGCATAAGGTGGACCCGGCCAAAATTCTGGCCATCGGCATCTCCAGCCTGTGCCCCGGGCTGGCCGCCTTTGACGAGAAGGGCGCTGTTCTGGTGGACCCCATCATCTACTCCGACCGGCGCAGTACCCAGGAGGCGGAGCTCTTCCGCCAGAAGGTGGGGACGCAGGAGCTGTTCGCCATCACCGCCAACAGCCCCATGGCGGGGGCCATGTCGGGCACCTCCATGCTGTGGATCAAACGGCATCTGCCCGAGATCTATGCCAGAACCCGATATTTCGGCCATGTGAACACCCTGATTGCCCACATGCTCTGCGGCAGCTTCGCCATCGACCACTCCAACGCCTCCTATACCCTGCTCTATGACACCGTGGGCTCCGGTACCTGGTCCCAGGCGATCTGCGAAAAAATCGGCCTCGACATCGAAAAGCTGCCCCCCCTGCACAAGTCCACCGACGTGGTGGGCACCCTAACCCATCCTGTGCTGCTGGCCATGGGCCTGTCGCCGCAGACCAAAATCGTCATCGGCGGAGGCGACACCGCCTGTGCCACCCTGGCCGCCGGCGTGGTGAGACAGGGGGACGTGTGCGAATCGGTGGGCACCACCGATGTGCTGACCGTCTGTGTGGACCAGCCCAAGTTCTCCCCCCACTTTATCAACCGCCGCCATGTGGTGGACGGCACCTGGATTTACCAGGGGGCCATGTCCCACACCGGCTCCTCCTACCAGTGGATCTATGACAACTTCTATCAGGATTACAAGGACTACCCCTCGGTCTCCGGCAAGCGGGGGATGATCCTGATGAACGACGACGCGGACCAGGCCCCGCCCGGGGCGGACGGTCTGGTGTTCCTCCCCTACATGATGGGGGAGCGCAGCCCCGTGTGGGACCCCTATGCCCGGGGCGTGTTCTTCGGTCTGTCCCTGAAGACCACCCGGCGGGAGATGAACCGGGCGGTGCTGGAGGGCTGCGCCTATGGCCTGCGGCAGCTGATCGCTATGGTGGAGGAGGTGACCGGCCAGCCCCTGACCGCCTTCTCCTCCATCGGCGGCGGGGCCAAAAGCCGGGTCTGGGCCCAGATCAAGGCGGACATCACCGGCCGGGACATCACCGTGCTGGACATGAACGACATGGCCCCCGTGGGAGCGGCCCTGCTGGCCGGCGTGGGCGCCGGCGTGTTCCAGGACGTTTATGAGGCCTCTGCCAGGGTGGAAAAGACCGTGTGCATGGAGATCCGGCACTCCGACACCCATAAGGCGGTGTATGACCAGCGGTATCAGGTCTACATCAGCCTCTATCCCCAGCTGAAGGAGCTCTATAAAATCAATCTCGGCCTGTAAGGGGCTGGACGCCCGCTCCGCCTTCCCCCATAAAGCGGGGAGCGGAGGGGAAAAATCAGAAAAGGAGCGTTCAACATGAAAAAGTGTATCAGCATGATTCTCGCCGCGGCGATGGTCCTCTCTCTGGCCGCCTGCGGCGGACAGCAGCCCTCCGGCGGAAACACCAGCGGCGGCGCGGGGACTTCCGGCAGTGGCGCCTCCTCGGACACCAAGGTCTCCTTTAACGTCAGTGTCCCCGACGCGGACAACTCCTACATCTATGCTGCCGCCCAGGAGTTCAAGGCCCGGGTGGAGGAGTACTCCGGCGGCAGCATTGAGCTGACCGTCTATCCCAACGGCTCCTTGTACGGCGGCGACGGCAACGCGGCCATCTCCTCTGTGGGCAACGGCTCTCTGGACATCGTCATCCTGGCCGCCTCCCTGTACGCCAGCTTTGACCCCAGCTTCTTTGTCATCTCCGTCCCCTACCTGTTCGACGACATCAAGCAGCTTCAGGACTATCTGAACAGCGACACCGGTCTGGAGCTGTTCAACAGCGTGGAGAGCATGGGCATCACCTGCCTGGGCCGCTGGACCCGCAGCTTCCGCCAGGTCACCAACAGCAAGACCCCCATCAACTCCCCCGACGACCTGAAGGGCATGGTGCTGCGCACCCCCAGCAACTCGCTGTATGTGGAGTTCTTCACCGCCTGCGGCGCCAACGCCACCCCTATGAACTTCAGCGAGGTGTACAACGCCCTCCAGCTGAATACCCTGGACGGCCAGGAAAACCCGGTGGACGTGCCCGCCACCAACAACTTCTATGAGGTGCAGAAGTACATCTCCGGCACCAACCACATCGCCGACGCCTGGGTGGTGGGCATGAACACCGCCAAGCTCACCGGTCTGTCCCAGAACCAGCAGGACGCCCTGCGCAAGGCCGCCGAGGAGTGCCAGCAGTGGTATGTGGACTACCAGGCCGAGAAGGACGGCGAGATGCTCAAGCTGCTCACCGACAACGGCATGGAGTACAACGAGGTTCCCCAGGACGGCTTTGAGCAGTTTGTGGCCATCTCCCAGGGGCTGTATCCCAAGTTCAAGGAGCTGGTGGCCAACGACGCCCTGTTTGACGCCACCACTGCCTTCTGCGGCAAATCCTGACGTTCAGGCGTCTGTGCGGGAAGGGGCGTCTGCCCCTTCCCGCTGCGCAGGCCCTGTGTTTCAACCTTGAGTTGTGAGTTGTTTGATGATAGAAGGGAGACGCTATGGAACGAAAACAATCCCCGCTGAGCAAGTTTTTTGACGTGGTCGATCTGCTGGAGAGCATCCTGTGCGGCGGAACCCTGGTATGCCTGCTGTTTGTGGTCCTGCTTCAGGTGGGCAGCCGCCTGATGGGCTTCAGTCTGACCTGGACGGAGGAGACCACCCGCTTCTTCTTCCTGTGGATGATGTTCATGGCGGTGGCCGCCGGCTTTAACCGGGCGGAGTCCTCCCGGGTGGTCATCCTGGTCAACCTGTTCCCCCGCCCCTTGCAGAAGCTGTGTACCGCCCTGTATTACATCGTCACCCTGAGCTTTTTCGCCTTTATGGTGTACTACGGCATCCAGCTGACCATGCAGAAGTTCGCCTTTCGGGAGATGGCCACCGCAGTGGCAATTCCCATGGGCTTTATCATGATCTGTGTGCCGCTGCCCGCTGATGCCCCTTGCAGATCATCCGGCACACAGCGTCCGTCCGCTGCCCAGCGGGGATGGCGCGGAGGATGCCCCAC
>JAAWIE010000162.1 GCA_022796195.1 Lawsonibacter sp.
CTCAAGGGAGTCTCCAAAACGGTCTTCCAGCTCCTGGCCCTTACGGCTCTTGCCGTGAAAAAGCAGTGTGAAACAGCGGGCACGGGCAGGGAGACGATGGCGGAGCTGTTCACGCCGTCCACGTCGGTGAGCCACAGGTACAGGGTGTAGGTTTTCAGCTCCTCCAGCCGCTGGCTGTTCACGGTGAACACCGATTCGGTATTCTTGGTCACGTCCCGCACGCCGTAGCCCAGGTTGCCGGTGACGGCGGCGGACTTCAGGTCGTTGACCGTGGGCGCCTGAGCTCCCTGAGGCAGCAGGGCGTAATACATCTTACAGCTCTTGGTGGGCATCACGGTGACCTGCGCCACGTTCTTGGTGATAAGGGACATGTAGGGGTAGCCCTGTCCGAAGGCGGGCACAGTGTTGTCCGGGGTAGAGAAGGAAATTACCTTCACCGGGCTGCGGTTGAGCTGTTCATCCACCAGGATGGCGGACAGGTAGTAGGACCCGCCCACCGACAAGCCGGTCACCTGCGCGCTGATTTCCTCCCCGCCGGTGGGCACGGCCAGGGAGCCGTTACTGATCGCCCTGGAGCCGTAGGAGGGCGGGGAAATCAGGTCGTCCTCACGGATGGAGCCGTCGGTAATGGCGCTTACAGCCCAGTAGATGGTGCCTTTCTTGTTGCCTGCGAAATCCGCCCGGAATCCGGTGGGGGCAATGTCCCTGGCCGCCGGGTAGCCGGACAGCAAGCGCGGGTCCAGGGAACCCTCCTCAGCGGCGATGTGGTCCATCACAATTCCCGCGATGCTGGCGGTCAGGCCGGGCCGGATGTATATCTTGTCGGGCAGCATAGACACCACACTGCCAGGGGCATTGATGTTCAGCTTCTCAATGTCACCCTCGCCGGTGACTGTGGTACCCACGTCCAGGTTCATCTCCTTGACCTTGGTGTTCCGGTCCAGCTGAACCGTGGAGTTAGTGGCGGCCTCGTCCACGGTGATCTTGGCCACCGTGCCCTTGCCCACCTGGATGTAGGAGTTGGGGGTCTTGTTCACGACCTCTTTGATCCGGCCGGCCAGGGTGAGCCGGGTGCCCGACTCGCCGTCCAGCTCGATGCTCATCAGGCCTTTGTCGTCGGTGTTGTTGTCCTCCAGGTACGCGTTGGTGCGCACCGTGGTCTTGGCAATGTCGGTGATGCCGTCCGCCCGGATGGTGACGGTCTTGTTGCGCATGTTGTCCACCAGCATCTCCTCGGCGGTGACATTGCGCATGATAACGCTGGCATCGCCGCCCTCGCTCTCGCCGGTGCCGCTGACGATGATGCGGCCCAGGACATTCACGTTTTCCAGCTTAATGCCGCCCAGGCCCACGCCGCCGGAGACGTACAGGTCGCCGCTGATGGTGGTGTTGCGCAGGGTGACGTTGGGGGCGGTGATTGTCACGTTGCCGAACACGCCGCCCAGCTCATAGCTGCCGCTCTCGCTGATGGGGTTGCCCAGGCACTGGCTCACCAGCACAGCCATCTGCCCTCTGGAAATGGCGTCCTGCGGGCCGAAGGAGTTGTCGGGATAGCCGGAGATGATGTAGTTGTCCACGGCGGTTTTGACCATGCCCTGGGCCCAGAAGCTGACGTCACGGCTGTCTGAGAAAGCCAGGCTCTCGCCAGGGGTCTCCTTCATCATCATATTCCGGCCCAGAATGCACACCGCCATCTCCCGGGTCAGCGTCTCATTGGGGGACGCGGTGGTCTCGGAGGTGCCGGCCATGTAACCGGCGGTATAGGCGATGGAAATGTCGTCATAGAACCAGTCGGTAACAGCCACGTCCTCAAAGGGAATCTCTCCCTTTTCCGTATAGCCGTAGGCCCGGTTAATCACCCCCGCAAACTCGGCGCGGGTGACGGGGGAGTCGGGGTTGGCGGTCTGGTCGGCGCGCATGACGCCCCAGTCCACCAGCTGATCCAGATACTGGTCGGCCCAGTGGGCTGAGGTGGGCAGGGTCATCGCCGGAATCGTCCCAGCCAGCAGAACGGCGGCCAGAACCAGGGACAACGCCCGTTCCATCCAGGAACGGCTCTGTGTTTTGCTTCTATGCGACATAGCGGTTCTCCTTTCTGTGCTCCCTAAGGGGGAAAACGCGGGGCCTGACCGGCCCCGTTGCTTTACTCAGTCTGCGGTGCTGATCTGGATGCTGAACACCGCCTTGCGGATCAGGGCCTCCTCATCCTGAATCAGGTCCACAAATTTGGAGGCGTACAGCGGCAGCTCTGAGCTCTCGTCCGGCAGCTGCCGGAGAACCTGGGTTCTGACCACCAGCGGCGAGTCGGTGACGGGCAGAACCATCTCCAAAATCTCCCGGTCCTCCAGGGTAACTGTGGAGTAAAAGGCGATGCCACCGCAGCTGAGATCCTTGGCCCGAATCTTCCGCTGTCCCTTCCAGTTTCCGCTGACCGGATAGGCCACGCTGTCAAACTCGGTGAGAATACGCAGATTCTCCCGGGCTGCGGGCCCCAGCGCAGCGGTGGGCTGGATCACCAGCTGGTCCTCCCGCTGACGGACAATCAGGCCAATCCGGTTGGGACTGCTGTCGTCAATACCGATGAGCTGAATCTCCCGGTGGGCCATCACGGCCTCCACCTTGTCATTGAGCACCCGGATCTGCAACACCTCAGAGTTAAGGGGCGACTCCAGCACCGCGTTTGCCAGGGGGGTGCCCTGGCTGTCCAAAATCAAATAGAGCCGTTCTTCCATCAGGACTCTCCTTTCTCTTCCGGCCGCTCCTCAGGGGAGGGGGCCGGCTGTTCCTCTTGGTTCTCCTGTTCTGCCAGAGCCGCCTGCTCCGCCCGGGCGGCCAGGGCTGCCCGTTCCCGCCGGGCCTTATCCGGATCGTTGGGATCAAAATTTAAAAAGTAGACATAGATCTCCACAATGGCCTGATACAGCGCATCGGGAATCTCCTGGCCCAGGGCCAGCTGGGAAAGCATGGTGGCCAGCGAGTTGTCCTCATAGATGGGCACGCCGCTCTCGGCAGCCACCTCCACCATGCGCTCGGCCAGGTAGCCCATGCCGGAGGCCACCACCACCGGGGCGCCCTCCCCCTCATATTTCAGGGCCACGGCCCGGTTGGTG